>CAYWNB010000014.1:18640-34989 GCA_964459195.1 uncultured Desulfobacula sp. | reverse complement strand
AATTTGTTGGACACAATGCCGTCCAGGCTCAAGGCCTTGCGAAACAGCATCAGAATACTGAAAATTTTGACAAAGGTGGGTTTGGTTATCAAGCGCAGATCAATCCCGTTGATCAGGTCTTCAAACAATACATTAACAATACTCTCAATTCGAAGGGTAAGCCCCAGAGCATCAAACTTTGCCTCATTATAACTGCCGTACATGGAGGGAATATCCACGGCAAAATGACGTTTGTGATAAATGGCCTCATTGACGGCATAGGTCTTGTCCGAAAGGATTATCTCCTTGAGTTCGAGCATATAATCGAGCAAGGATTCAATCCTGGTTGCCAGGTCTTGTTCTTCAAGGGCAAGGATAAGACGCTGGGGATCGGGCAAGTCCTCTGTCTTGAAACCCACAAGATAGTCCTTCAGGTTCAGATTGCTGATGCCGTATTTTTCATTGAGCAGCCGGTAAAACCGAAATATAAGTTTCACCCGGGACCGGTCCAATTGTTTAACCCCCTCAACCTTATCCACCAGCCGGTCCAAGGTCTCCTGCTTACACACGAGATAATCCTCCGGCTGGACCAGGGCCTTGGATTCAAGGAACAATAGAATTTTGCCCGGCCCGTCAACAAAGCGCCCGGTCGGACTGATTTCTCCATAAATAGATGGGGGAACAAAGGGTTCAAGGGGCGTTTTATCACGGGTTTTCCAGAAAAGGATGACCTGCTCAATAAATTCCACAATCCGGCTGGAGCTTTCCACATGGCACTGCTTTCTCAAGAAATGAACCAACCGGTCCCGTCTATTACAGGCCTCATCCAGCTGGGTAGAGATATCCCTCAGCTCCCCTTCTGCACCAATCTCATTAAAAAAAGTCGGCAGTAGCCTTGCCAATTGCTTAACCAGGTTAAACACCGGTCCCACGTCTGAATTTAAAAACTGGGTGATATCCCTGGGGAAAAGATCGGTGTCCCGGATAAAAACCCCGCCAATGGACAGGGAAACAATCAAAGCGGACAGCAGACGTTTGGATTTTTTGGGCTCCCGACCCACAAGACTCAGAAAAACTCGGATGTTTTTCACATGGGCATTGTTTCCCTGGATCTGCCAGTCCTCTCCTGTGCCCCGTATCATGGGAAACTGGAACCCGTGGTCCACGGACCTGTCTATGAAATGATTGATCAATTCAATTTCATCGGTCTTATAGACGGCATCACCAATCTTGTGGATACACTCGAGCACTGTTCCCGGATATCGACCCCTATGCTCCTTGAGCAGGGAAAAGGTCTGGTCCACAATCCGAATATCTTTTTTAAACCCCCGGTCCCCGATCAATTGAATCAGGGTCCTGTGGATGTCACCCAGGGCCTCCCGGTGGATTCCGGCAAGCCCGGGTGAATGGATAATATAGAAAAGAAAGGTAAGCTTGAAGTACTTGCCATAGGTTTTACCCTGAGAATGGTCTAAAATCTGACGGGGAATCTCTTTGAAGCGTTTCACAAAATCCCTGTACCCGGTCAATTGAATTAGCTTGATTGTGGTGTCACAAGATTCCATGTCATGGGTGAGGACAAGCGCCTCAAGATTAGCCTGCCAGAGGGTCAGCCGGGAATGGGAAATGGCGTCCAGACTTTGGATAAGGCCGTCGTTGAGCCTCCATTCATCAATGTTTTCCCGCATCCATTCAACCGGGTCGTCCTGGGCCAGCCAATAGGTGAAGGAGGCCTCATAAAACTTGGCCAGCAGACGGTTCAGGGACAAAAACAGCCCTGGTTCAATGGTTAAATCCTTGTTTTTTTCCAAATTCTCCAGAAGCACCCGGGCCAGCCGGTCCGGCTGGTAATAGGAGCAAACAAAAAGATGAAACGCAGGGCCTTCATAGGAATGGATCCGGTTCATTTCTTTTTCCATCACCGGGAAAAACTTTGCCACCTCTCGACCGGATTCCTTGGCAACATGGTGGAGCACCAGCATCAGGTTATCCACGGCGGCCGCCTTGACATCCTGCTCCGGCCGGGACTCAAAAGCTAGGATAAAAATATCAGCAAAAAGTTCCAGGGCCTTTCTGCCCTCGGGGTGGGGTTTGTAAAGATAAAAATAATGAAGGGTAAAATGCCGGGCTTCACTGACAATAAACCCCCAGTTCCGGTAAGGATGGGACAGTTCCTTTAAAAAAATTTCCAACCGGTTTAAAATACCCACATACCCGTCAAAGATGTCCAATAACAATTGATATTTTTCATCAATGGTGACATCGGCTCTGGTACCGGAAAGATTGACTTCAAGGGCTTTTGATTTCACAACCATCCTTTCTTTGTTAGAGGAACTTTAAACGTTTTTACAATTTTAATGCAGTGTATCATTTTTTACTTTTTTTTCAACGGACTTTATGGAAAATTGAGACGCTCAATTGGCGTGTCTTTCTTTTTAATTATATGCTATCGTAACCCGCAAGTTTTTTTAGCAAAAGATCAAATTAATTATTTAGGGCCAGGCATCCTGTGATGTCATGCCCTTCCCTTCTATGCAAATGATGAGGATGAGTCAATGATATCTAAACTAGCTGACCTGAAGATCCGACCCAAACTGATTATCTTATTTCTTATAAGCGGAATTTTGCCCCTTTTAATTGCCGGATATTACGGAAGCAAACTTGCCTCCTCTGCATTGATGGAAAAGTCTTTCAATCACCTGGCAGACATTCAGACCATCCGAACCGACCAACTGGAATCTGTTTTCAAACAGCAGGCCCTGAATTTAAAACGATTGGCCGGAAACGAACAACTCCTCAAATTCAGTCAAAAGCTCATTGAATACCATGACAAAGAAAATCAGGCCCCTCTTTTTGAAACAACTGAATACCAAGCCCTGGTAAAAACCTACGCAGATGCCCTGAAACTATTTATTGCCTCCTCTGGAACCCAGGATCTCAAAATTATTGATGCAGACCAGGGCCGGATCCTGTTTTCCAATGAAAAAGAAGTCCAGAATCTGGGACAGCGCCTTACCCAAGCCTCCTATTCGGGAACCGGACTTGCCCGGGCATGGGAAAAAATTGTGGAAACAAAGAAAGGGGCTATTATCGATTTTGAGCCCTATGAACCGGCCGGGGGAAAAGAAACCGCCTTTTTTGGGCAGCCGATAATCGACACCGAGGGTCGGCTAATAGCCGCAATCATCCTCCAGGCGAACCCATCCATGATCAGTGGCCTCATGGAATCCCGAAAAGGCATGGGCCGGACTGGGGAATCCTATCTGCTTAACTGGGAGGCTTCTCAAAACCGGTTTGAGCTCAGAAGCAGCCTTCAGACCATGGGAGACGGCCGCTATGTCATCGGTTTTTCCCTGGACAAAACCCTTGCCTATTGGGAAGATGCCGTAAAAAAAGGGATTGAAGGGGGCCATGATATTTATGTGGACAGTGCGGGGAAAACTGTGCTGGCCGCCTACAATAAATTGGATATTTTCGGAATGAACTGGTTTCTAATTTCCAAAATTGACCAGTATGAGGTGGAAGCCCCTGTCCGGAAAATCCTCCTCAAAACCCTGGTTATTTCCGCCATATTGGTTACCCTCATCGGGATCGGGGTCTTTTTTCTGTCCCGAAATATAACCCGGCCGATTATCGAGGATGTAAAATTTGCCCAGGCCATTGCCGCTGGCGAGTTTGACAAAACCCTGAACCTGAACCAACAAGATGAACTGGGAAAACTGGCCTGGGCATTAAACCTCATGGCCAAAAACCTCCATGATCAGGACTGGCTTAAAAAGGGGAAAGAGGGACTGGATGATGCCCTGCGCGGGGAAATGAATGAAAGAAAATTAGGACGGCAATTTGTTTCCTTTATCACCCGGTATTTGGATGCCCACTTAGGTGCATTGTATCGAAATCACAACGGGTTATTAAAACTGTATGCCAGCCATTCCTTTACAGATCGAAAGGGCAATTTCAACAACATCAAGCTTGGAGAAGGAATGGTGGGCCAGGCGGCCCTGGAAAAAGAAATTATTGTCTTTAACGATGTTTTAGAGGATGCACCCCTAATTCATTACGGGGTCGGCCAAAAGAGGGCCACCTCCTATATCATTGTTCCCCTGATCTTTGAAGATGAAGTGGTCAGCATTCTTCTGCTGGGATCCCTTACCCGGTTCACATCGCTTCAAAGACAATTCATTGAACTAAACATTAAAAACACCGCCATTTTAATGAACACCGCCAAATCCCGCAGAATCATTAAACAACTTCTGGACGATGCCCAGCAAAACCATCAGGAGTTGCTGGCCCAAAACCAAACCCTTGAACAACAGACCCAGACCCTGAAAGCATCTGAAACAGAACTCCAATCTCAACAGGAGGAACTGCGGGTCACCAATGAGGAGCTAGAGGAACAGGCCCATACCCTCAAAGAATCTGAGACAGAACTCCAGGCACAGCAGGAAGAACTGCGGGTTACCAATGAGGAGCTGGAAGAACAGACCCGGAGCCTGGAAGGACAAAAGGAAGCCATCGAGAAAAAGAATGTCGCCCTGGTAGATGCCCAGGAAAACATACAAGCCAAGGCCCAGGAACTTGAAATCGCCAGCAAATATAAATCTGAATTTTTAGCCAACATGTCCCACGAACTTCGAACCCCCTTGAACTCCATCCTAATCTTGTCCCAGCTTTTGGCCGGCAACAAGAAGCAGAACCTGACCGAACGTCAGATAGAATCGGCTTCAGCCATCCATTCCAGCGGGGAAGACCTTCTCACCCTGATCAATGAAATCTTGGACCTATCAAAGGTGGAGGCGGGAAAAATAGAACTGGTACCTGAAAATGTGGCCATACCCCAGATAGTGGATGACTTAAACCGAATGTTTGGGGATCTTGCCCGGGAAAAAGAAATTGGTTTTATGATCAATACCGAACCCGACATGGTAGACACCATTTATACGGATCCATTGCGATTGCAGCAAATATTACGCAATCTTCTGACCAATGCCTTCAAATTCACCAAACAAGGCCAGGTCAGCCTGACCATCGGCCGGCCGTCAAAAAAACTTTTGTCGGGCAAAGCCATACCCCGCGAAACAGCTATTGCCCTTGCCGTTAAGGATGAGGGTATCGGTATTCCCAAGGAACAGCAGGCCGCTGTTTTTGAAGCCTTTCAACAAGCCGACGGCAGTACTTCCAGAAAATATGGCGGTACAGGTTTAGGCCTTTCCATTTCAAGGGAATTGGCCAAGTTGCTGGGGGGATTTATCCATCTTTCCAGCGAAGAAGGAAAAGGCAGCACCTTTACCATTGTGATCCCGGAACACCATTCCAAAGACACAGGATCACAGGAATCAAGCCCAGGAGACAAAGAAACCCTGGCCAGAGCCCATGAGAACAGGGTCAATTCTCATGGGGAAGAACAAATAACCCAGTCCCAAGAGCCAGGGCTGGCAACCCAAAAAGCCTCTGTCCGGGATGACAGAAAAATCTTGTCCCCCGGAGACAAAAGCCTGTTGATCATTGAAGATGATCCTATTTCCGCTAAAATCATGCAGGATTTTGCACGGGAACGCGGCTTTAAGTGCATCATTGCCGATGACGGTGAAACCGGGCTCCATTTTGCTGATTACCACAAACCCAGCGCCATCATGCTGGACATCGGTCTGCCCGGTATTGACGGGTGGACCGTTTTGGAGCGGCTTAAAAACAACTCAGACCTGCGCCATATACCCGTTCATATCATGTCGGCGTCAGACAGCTCTTTGGATGCCATGCGCATGGGGGCCATTGGATTCTTAACCAAGCCCGTGACCATTGAAAAAGTAGAAAAAACCTTTTGCAAAATTGAAAATATTATCACCCACCCGGTGAGAAAACTGCTGGTGGTGGAGGATGATTCCATCCAATGCCAGAGCATCAAAGAGTTGATTGGCAATGGGGATGTTGAAACCACCATGGTCGCAACGGGACTGCTTGCCTATGAAGCCCTTACCAGCCAAAGCTATGACTGTATGATTCTGGATCTTGGCCTGGAAGATATGTCCGGGTTTGAGCTGTTGGAAAAAATACGTGACAACGAGGCCTGTTCTAAAATCCCGGTCATTGTTTACACCGGCCGGGATCTGACCCTGGAAGAGGACAAAAAACTACGAAAATATACAGAAAGTATTATCATCAAAGGGATTAAATCACCGGAACGCCTGTTGGAAGAATCAGCACTTTTTCTCCACAGGGTGGAAGCCGACCTGCCCAGGGAAAAACAAAAAATTCTCAAAATGGTCCATGACAAGGAAGCTGTTTTGAGCAAGAAAACCGTCCTCCTGGTGGATGACGACATGAGAAATGTGTTTGCCCTCTCCTCTGTGCTGGAAGAACGACAAATGACCGTCCTCATTGCAAGGGATGGCATGGAAGGCGTTAAAAAGACCCATGAACACAAAGAAATTGATATTGTGCTCATGGATATCATGATGCCCAAGATGGACGGATATGAGGCGATTCAGGAGATCCGAAAAACCAAGAAAAAATTGCCCATCATCGCCCTCACGGCCAAGGCCATGAAAGGGGACCGGAATAAATGCATTGAGGCCGGGGCCAATGATTACCTTGCAAAACCCGTGGATCCCGACAGACTGATCTCCATGCTGAAGGTCTGGCTATATTCATGATCCCTGATCCCAAAAAAATGGCTGCAAAAAAAACGGATCACCAAAAAAATCTCCAGAATGAAAACCTGGAAATCCATATGCTCCTGGAAGCCATCCATCAAAAATATGGCTATAATTTCAAGGACTATGCCAATGCTCACACAAAACGGCGGCTAAAGCACCGGCAGAACCTCAGCAATCTGAAAAATTATGCCGAAATGATGCATAAAATCATTTATGATGAGGATTTTTTTAATGTTCTGCTCCTGGATTTGTCCATCAATGTCACGGAGATGTTCAGGGATCCCGGGGTTTACAAAAAAATCCGCCAGGATCTGATTCCCCTTTTAAAAACCTATGCCTTTATCAAGGTATGGCACGCTGGCTGCTCCGCCGGTCAGGAAGTCTATTCGATGTCCATTCTTTTGGAAGAAGAAGGAATGAAGAGCCGATCACAAATCTATGCCACGGATTTTAACGAGCTCGTCCTTGAAAAGGCCAAAAACGGTATTTATCCCCTTGAGGCGATGAAGACCTATACAAGCAATTACCAGCAATCCGGCGGGGAAAATGATTTCTCCGATTATTATACCGCCGATTATGACCATGTCATCCTCAGGCAATCCCTGAAGGAACGCATATTATTTTCATCCCACAACCTGGTCACCGACGGGGTGTTTGGAGAAATGAACCTGATTTTGTGCAGAAATGTACTGATTTATTTTAACCGAAAATTACAAAACCGGGTGTTAAAACTATTTTATAACAGTCTCTGCCCCGGCGGGTATCTCTGCCTGGGATCCAAGGAAAGCCTTCGTTTCACTGAAATGGAAGATAAGTTTGAACCCATTGCCGGCCAGGAAAAAATTTACAGAAAAAAACGACAGCCATGAAAAAAACAGACTGTACAGCCATTGTAATTGGGGTATCTGCAGGGGGTCTTGCTGCCCTTACCGCCATACTGCCAAATCTTTCGGACCACCTGGACCTGCCGATCCTCATTGTACAGCATTTAAGCCCTGGCTCCGACGACTTTCTGGCCACCCATTTTAATGAGATTTGTTCCCTTGCCGTAAAAGAAGCCGAAGACAAGGATGTCATTGCAAACAATACCATCTATTTTGCCCCGGCCAACTATCACCTGATGGTAGAGCAGGATAAAACCATTGCACTTTCCACAGCGGAACAGGTACAATTTTCAAGGCCTGCCATTGACGTATTATTTGAAACAGCAGCAGAAGCCTATTTGGATGGACTTGTGGGCATCATTCTCACAGGGGCCAATTCCGACGGTACCCGGGGTATCCAGCGCATCAGGCAACTTAATGGGTTTGTAATTGCCCAATCCCCGGGAACAGCCGAGGTAGATACCATGCCCTTATCTGCCATAAATCAGGCTGGAGTGGATAAAATACTTGATTTGCACAAGATTGCACCGTATATTAACAGGTTAACGGTAAAGGAAACTTAAATGAGGGCCATATCTATTCTGATTGTTGATGATCGACCGGAAAACCTTCTTGTTCTTGAACAGGTGCTTGAATCACCGGAATTGATTATTGTCAGGGCAACTTCGGGGCAGGAAGCCCTTGAAAAAACCCTTGACCATGAGTTTGCCCTGATTCTTCTGGATGTTCAGATGCCGGTCATGGATGGATATGAGACCGCAGCCCTGCTCAGGGGAAACAAACGAACCAAAAACATTCCCATTATCTTTGTCACCGCAGCCACAAAGGAACGATCCCAGGTTTTTCGGGGATATGGCTCCGGTGCCGTGGATTATCTGTTCAAACCCCTGGAAACCGGTATTTTGAAAAGTAAGGTAAAAATATTTCTTGAACTCTACCACCAGCGCTGGCTGCTGCTAGAAAAAACCAGGGAACTGGATGCCAAGGTACTGGAGCTAGAAACCCTGCAGTCCAAACTTGAAGAATCCAATGAGAAACTGTGCCAGCTCTCTTCTTTGGATGGCCTCACAGACATTCCTAACAGACGATTTTTTGATGAAACCATGATCCGGGAATGGCAGCGGGGAACCCGGCACCAAAAGCCCTTGTCCCTGATAATTGCCGACATTGATCATTTTAAGGCCTTTAACGATGCCTACGGCCATGTGATGGGAGATGACTGCCTCAAACGAGTGGCCAAGGGCCTTAGGAAAAGTATTCTCAGGGATGTGGATACCATTGCCCGATACGGGGGGGAAGAATTTGCCGCCATCCTGCCGGAAACAGATGAAACAGGTGCCGTCTTGATCATCCAGCGAATGTTGGAAAGTATAAAAGACCTGGAAATCGACCACAAAGCCTCTCCCACGGCAGACCATGTCACGGTCAGTTTCGGCCTGAGCACCATGGTTCCCAATAAAGACTTACGCCCCACCCAACTCATTGAATCGGCTGACAATGCCTTGTACCTTGCCAAAAATTCCGGAAGAAACACTTATACCATCAGTTGACATCAGTTCTTTATTGATTAAACGCTTCATTTTTTATATGATATAACAAATTCATTTTGCACGAATGCAAAACATTGCTGTCCTATAAAAATGAAATCTTTACCAAGGAGTGAACAAACTATGAGTGATGCATCCCAAACGATTCTCTATAGCGGCGGCCACAGAGGAGCGGAAGCAGAATTTGGCAAACTGGCGGAAAAATACGGCATGAAGGAAATTAATTATTCCTTTGAAGGCCACAATCTTGACCGGAACGTCGGGGTCAAAATGCTCAATGATGAAGAGCTGAAAAAAGGGGATATCAGTATGGATATCGTTTCTGCCCGCATGGGCAGATCCTTTTCCCGGGTCAACAAAATCAGGAAGGTGATCCAATCCATTTTTCACATGATCAACAACGGGTATCAAATTTTTGTCATTGGCTGGGTCCTCCCGGATAAAACCGTCAAAGGGGGAACCGGATGGGGAGTAGAACTGGGAAAACTCTTTAACCGTCCCATCTTTGTTTATGAGCAGGATAGAAAGGAATGGTTTTCCTGGATCGACAATTCCTGGCAGCAGGTCACCCCGGTTATTTCCCACAAAACCTTTGCCGGTACCGGTACACGGAACCTGACCGACGATGCCAAAAAAGCTATGGAAGATCTGTTTGAAAGGTCTTTCAAATAAATAGTATTTATTAGGATACAACTCCGGGCTGCCCGCATCAATTAGGGCAGTCCGGGCAGTATCCCGGTGACTCCATTGCCTTTATCAAAAAACTGATCCACCATTATGAAACCCTTCATATTGATCCTGCCACCAAAACCATAATTTTTTCCGACGGCCTTGATATCAATCGCGCCACAGCCATTCACAATGAATGCAGGGGCAAAATCAAAGATGCCTATGGGATCGGTACCCACCTGACAAATGATATAGGGGTAGAACCTCTGAACAATAATCATCAACCTTAAGGATATCTGCCATGTTTACCAAAAACGACCTTCTGGATATTGCTGCAAAAATG
The DNA here is from genome assembly GCA_964459195.1 of uncultured Desulfobacula sp. GTDB lineage: Bacteria > Desulfobacterota > Desulfobacteria > Desulfobacterales > Desulfobacteraceae > NBML01. The sequence goes on along the minus strand of CAYWNB010000014.1, from coordinate 24,911 downwards.
GAAAGAAACGGGGAAACCATTTATAACAGGGCACAAACTCAAATAAAAAACAAAGAATTAAAGGCCTTGCTTCAATGGATGGCCCGGGAGGAAGCCTGTCACCAAGAATGGTTTTTAGAACAAAAAGAGACAAGGAACCAGGACCCAACCGCAAGCGATTTTGCCGAGATGCTGCCCGATGTTCTCCAGGAAATGATGGGAGAAAAAAGCCTTTCCCTGGATGAGGTTGATTTTTCAAGAATCAACCATACCAGCCAGATGCTGGAAACCTTTATTGAATTTGAGGCGGATACCATCCTTTTTTACGAATTTTTAGAAACCTTTATCCAGGATGACGAAACCTTGGGCGGTTTGAAAAAAATCATCCGGGAAGAAACCGCCCATGTCAATAAACTCACTGAAATGCTCCAGGCGGTTGAAATGCAATCCATTCCGGAAGAAACGCTTTCATTGCAGCCCTAACCGGCCTGTTTTCATCCAGGCCTGGGCCAAACGTGTTTGTGGCCTGCCGTTTTGTATCCCACCTTTTGTTATGTAAATAAATGATTATATTGTTAGGCTAACCTAAAAAATATGATAAAAAATGCCTTTGGGGACGACCTTATAACAAAAGACAAGGAAAAACCATGACACCTAATAGAACAACACTTGAAAGCCTGACCTTTGACAATAAATTCACCCGGAAACTGCCCTGTGATCCGGAAACCGCCAACACACGGCACCAAGTGACCCGGGCCTGCTATTCCCGGGTGAACCCAACCCCGGCGAAAGCACCCAAACTGGTTGCCTTTTCCCGGGAAGCGGCCAGCCTGCTGGATTTGGGCAAGGAAACCTGTCAATCGGACCTGTTTACCCGGATTTTTACCGGGAATACGCTTTTGGAGGGCATGGATCCCTTTGCCATGTGCTACGGGGGCCATCAGTTCGGCAACTGGGCAGGACAGCTGGGAGATGGGCGGGCCATCAACCTGGGGGAAATTGTCAACCAGCGAAACGCTCGATGGATGCTCCAGCTGAAAGGAGCCGGTCCCACCCCCTATTCCAGAACCGCCGACGGCCTCGCGGTCCTCCGTTCGTCTGTCCGGGAATTTTTATGCAGTGAGGCCATGTTCCACCTCGGCGTACCCACCACCCGGGCGTTAAGCCTAACCCTGACAGGGGACCAAGTGGAGCGGGACATGTTCTATGACGGCCACCCCCGACTGGAACCGGGGGCGGTGGTCTGCCGGATCGCCCCCTCTTTTACCCGGTTCGGCAATTTTCAAATCCTGGCCGCACGCCAAGAAAATGACCTTTTAAAGTTGCTCATGGACACCACCATTGAAACGGATTTTCCCCAGGGGCCCTTGACCTCCTATGCGACATGGTTCAAGGATATATGCGAACGAACCATGACCATGATTATCCACTGGATGCGGGTGGGGTTTGTACATGGGGTGATGAATACGGATAATATGTCCATCCTGGGCCTGACCATTGATTATGGCCCCTATGGCTGGCTGGAAGACTATACTCCCGGCTGGACCCCCAACACAACAGATGCAGCCGGACAGCGCTACGCTTTTAAGAACCAGCCCCAGATTGCCCTGTGGAACCTGGGTCAACTGGCCAATGCTATTCTTCCCGTGGTGGGCCGCCCAGAGCCCCTCCAGGAAGCCCTGGACCATGCCATAACATTCTTCCACAAGGGCCAGGATGCCATGATGGCGCAAAAACTGGGATTTAAGCACTTTGAACCCGGGACCGACAGAGCCCTCACCACAGAACTGCTGGGGATACTTGAATCAGTTGAAACCGATTACACCCTTTTTTTCAGGAGGCTTTCCCTGTTGGAAATTTCGAGAAACCCTCTGGAAAAACAGCTTCCGGCCTTTCTGGAAAAAGCCTTTTATGACCCGCATCAGATCACTCCGGTCTACCTGAATCGACTCAACACCTGGATAAAGGCCTATGGCAAAAGACTGTCCAGGGACAAAATTTCCCCTGAGAAGAAAAAAGAACAAATGGACCGGGTCAATCCCAAATATATCTTGAGAAACTACCTGGCCCAAACCGCCATCGAAAAGGCGGAAAAGAACGATTTTTCAGGGGTTTGGGATTTACTGGATGTGATGCGCAGGCCCTATGAGGAACAACCGGACAGGGAACTTTTTGCAGAAAAAAGACCGGAGTGGGCCCGGCACAAACCGGGCTGTTCCATGCTGTCCTGCAGTTCCTGATCCGATATTAGGACCCATGATCAAGATTCCCTGTGAATGGTAAGCTGAGGAAAGGGGATTTCCCAGTTGTTTTGCGTACAGGCATCCACACACCACCGCTGAATAGCCCGTGAAAGCCGATTATACAAGGCTGCCGTCTCCCCTTTAAAATCTGCAATGACCACCAGATCCAGTGAGGAAGCCCCTGCCTGGGAAAATTCAACCTGTAAGTTTAAAAGGGAATCCTCATATCCTTCCCGGCGGACCTGTTCTTGGATATATGTTTCCAGGATCTTTGGAACCCCATGGGTGGACTGGGCCTGGAGGGCATAGGAAATACCAAATAAAATTTTCAACCTAAAATTAACAGACAGATTCAACGGCGACTGGGCCAGAAAATCGCATGTCTGGTAAACTTTCTGGGCACCCCCCCGCTGGACAAGTTCCACCATTTCATGGGACAAACTGGTCACACAGCCCCGGGTTCCATCGGCCAGGATAACCCAGTCATTTCTCCGGCAGGGGAACCAGGGTTCTTTTTTATGAAAGGGCCGGGATGTTTTGTCCATTAACTCTTCAATGGGCAGTCGCAGGCTGACCCCAAGGCTTGGGTTTTCAAGGGTGGAAAATAAATTGATCTTTTTCACCAGCCAGGGAACCCCCTGGTAAAAAAGCCTTTCCCCTTCCCTGACAGCGCCGATATTGAGCATGAGACGGCTCTGATGCCAGAACCGGGGCAAGGTATTTTTGGCACCCCAGCCAACCCCCATGAGAAAGATAATGGCCAAGGAAAGCAATACCCAATCTTCGAATACATAAAAAACAAAAATGAGTGAAAAAAGGGAGAAAAAAAAGGTTAGCCCCCGGTATAACAGCTCAAAGACCCGGATATGAAACGGCCGGTACCGGGCGTTGTAACCCGGAATAAACCGCATCAAAAACAAATAGGAAACCCGCAGCAACAGGACAACACCGATGCAGGCCAGCACGGCGATAAAAATAAACAGCCCCCGGGTTCTGAAAAATTTTTTAACAGATACCTGGGAACTTTCCAGCAGGGAGCTCTCTTGCCTCTCGATTTCCGCAAGCTGCATTTCAACCAGGTCCAGCTTATTTTTGATCTGGTTTTCCACAGAGGTCCATTCCGGCATCAAACGTTCAATATCTGCTTTCAACCCGGGGCCATCTGTTTTTGATGCAAGGGCAACAAGATGCGCGTTGGCCTTTTGGGCCACGGGAACCAGCCCCTGGTAAAAGGAAAACTCGTCTTTCAATTTTGTCTTATGCCTGGCATCCACCGTCAGCCTTTTTAATTCCATTATTCCCGGCTCTGCCAGGGAGAGCAGCTCTCTTTTCCAATCAAAATGCTCTGATTTTTTTTCAGCAAACAACCCTATTTCAACGCCGGTGGCAATCTGCTCAAAATCAATATTGGCACTGGCCATTGCTTTGTCCAGTTTTTTCAACTCCGCCAAAAGATAGGTTTTTTGTGTTTCTGAATTACTCTTTGCCAGCAGCGCTTTTTTTTCAACGATTCGGCTGTTCAAACTTTTTTTCAACTCAATAATGGAACGGAGCATTTTTATAGCCGCATCTTGACCAGCTGGCTCGCCTACCATGACCGAACTTGTCTCCAGGTTGGCTGCTTTTTCTTGGGCACCGGGAACCCCAAAGGCACCAAAGATAAAAAGGATACTCAAAACAATCATCAGGTTTCGGGTCTTCAATGAAATTTTCTCCACTTATAAAATAATTTAACAGAATTTTTAACCATATCATTAAATAAAGGGGGATAACAATCCCATGGAAATATTTTCATTGTGCTTGCCCTGACGGAAAAAATAATCATAGGCTGGGGAATTCTCTTTTCACCCGCAGCTCAATCTCATCCCTGAGGTTTCGAACCACTTCCAGGGAGGGGGTCGCATCTTTTTCAATATCCCAGGTTTCAATCCTTGCATAGGGCAGGTCCGGTGTTGTTTCTTTGGGGCCTATAAATATCACACGATGGGGGGCTTTATTCATGCCTGCCAATACCCCGTCCAGGGATTGGGGGACCCGATACTTGAGATCCAGATTCTTTTCTGCCATGACCCTTACCATGTCCGGGTCCACTGCTGGAGCCGGATCCATTCCCGCCGTCAATACAACACTCCTTCCCTTTGCAGCGTCCTTGACAAAGGCGGCTGCCATCTGACTTAGGCAGGCATCCTTGTTTGAAACAAACAAAATAATTTTTTTATCTCGCATCGCTTCCAACAGATGTTTTGCCGCATCCTGGATCTCCTTTGTCAGCTCTGGCCGGGGAAGAATATCTCCGGCATCCTCCACATTTCGATAGGTCAAGGAACCTGCATAATCGGCAGATATGGCATCAAAAAAGTATTTGGCTGTCAGCTCCACCCCTTCAAAAAGACGTTTCCCGCCCGATGCCGCCACGGACAGCAAAAATCCCTGCCGGGAATACCCATCGGGATCCACCAGCCTGAGTTTGTATTTCCGCCCCCAAAACATCTGACACCGGTCAATGAACACCTTGGCCTGAGCCGTTACATTATAAAAAAAAACCGGCGATGCCAGCACCACCACATCTGCCTGTTTTACCAGGGCATACCCCTTTTCCTCCATTTCATCCCGAATGGGACAGATTCCTTTTTTTTCACAGACAAGCAACTCGAGGCAGGGGCCGATATCCAGTTTTTCAGGATGAATCACCTGGGTCCTGGCCCCATGGGATTCGCATGCCTTTAAAAACAAGGTTAACAGATGATCGCAATTTCCGTTTTTCCGCGGACTTCCCTGTATACCCAATACAAACATGGTTCTCTCCATTTATGAATTTTTGGTAACCAGCCACAAGGATCAGGACGACAAATCGTTTGCCACGGTTGAAGCCAGAGTCCAATGGGTAATTTCCTTGGGCATCACCTTACTCCAGATACTGGGTGGTATATCCTATTCTGCCGTTTTGATGGTACTCATATATCCGAAAGCAGGCCTGACGGCCCCATTTTTCCGCCACAGGCGGGGATACATACAAAGGCACTTCACCCAGCCAATGGAATTCATCCCTATGGAAATGTCCGGTAATGACGGCCTTGACATTGTACTGGTTGATCAGTGTGACCCAGTTTTCTTTTGTTTTTTTGGCCCAGCCGCCATGAAATCGATTGTTATAAAAATCGTCCACGCTGGGTCCATGGTGAAAAAGAATCACCGGTTTCCCATTGGCGGCCTCCAGCTGAGCGTTGATGGCCCCAAGGGGATCATACCCGTCCATGGCAATAGATTTGCGCAAGGGATCGGTATAGGCGAATAAAAAGACGACCCCATGATATTCGGCCCGGGATATCAGGCTGCCAAAATAACGTTCATAATCGGACCGGCTCTTTTGGGCGGCTGCCTCCAGGTTGATATCATTGTTACCCGGAAGAAAATGAACTGCGGGCTTGAGCCCCTTGAAAACAGATACGGCATCGAAAATAACCTGTTCATCCAACCGTTTTGACCGGTCAATGATATCCCCGGTGTGCACCACACACAAGATTTTCATGGGAAGACGGTTAACAGCCGCCACCACTTGTTCTGTCCGGGACCTGTTCCCAGGGATACCCAAATGGGTATCGGTGATCTGTACAAAATAAAACCCATTGTCTTGCCCAAAAGACACCCCGGACAAAACTAGCCAGAACAAAAAAATCATCGCCACCCGGATTTTTACAGGCGATCCTTCCCTTTGCAACACGTTAACCATTTTTTTGTTCCAGACAAAGCAATTGTTTTTTCACATCAATTCCACCGCCAAACCCGGTGAGACTCCCGTCTTTACCAATGACCCGGTGACAGGGAACAATAATGGAAATGGGATTTTTTCCGTTGGCCATGCCCACTGCCCGAAAAGCATTTGGGTTGCCGATTCTTGCTGCCAGTTCGCCATAGGAGATGGTCCGGCCGTAGGGAATATTTTGCAATTCCTGCCAGACCTTTTGTTGAAAAGGGGTTCCTGTCTTTAAATCAAGGTCCAGATCAAACCGTCTAAGGGATCCGTCAAAATAGGCATCCAGCTGGTTCAG
>CAYWNB010000014.1:7744-18540 GCA_964459195.1 uncultured Desulfobacula sp. | reverse complement strand
GGTCCAGATCAAACCGTCTAAGGGATCCGTCAAAATAGGCATCCAGCTGGTTCAGAACGGTTAAAAAGAAAGCAGTCCCCTCCATCCAATCGGGTTCCGGTTCCCTTCGGGTTTTGCCCACGGGGAAATTCAAAGTTTCAAGCCGGTCTCGGCCAGTTAACAGCAGTTGACCAACCGGGGACTCATAATAACAATAATGCATGGGCACTCCTTTTATTGGCAGCCGGATTGCCTCTCTTCCGGCAAAAAAATACAGCAAACAAATAACTTTCTTTTCTCATATCAAAAAAAAGGAAAGGATGCGAGGGGAAAGGAGGCAATCATCACACCAGGTAAAGAATTGACCGTGTGAATATCAATGATAACGTGAAAATTGCAGCTGCAGCCACCAGAGCATGGTGGCTTGCAGCCTGTTACAGCGGTTCAACTATTTAAACCACCAGCGTTCAGCAGTCCTCATGCCATCCAAGGCCATGTGCCCTGATATGGGGCCATGGGCCAGTTTATCCGAGCTGCCTTCAACCATCTGGTTGTACATGGGAACAATGGTACCGCTATCATCTTTGCAGATTTCCTGCATATCATGGTACATCTGTCTGCGCTTGGTTGTATCCAATTCTGCCCGTGCTTGAATCAGAAGTTTGTTAAACCGGTCATTTTCCCAGTGGGTATCATTCCAGGGAGCCCCTTTTGCATAGGCAACGGAGAACATCATATCCTCCACAGGACGTCCGCCCCAATAGCACATGCACCATTCTTTTTTCATCCAGACATTGCTCCAATACCCGTCATCGGGTTCCCTGACAACATTGATGTTGATGCCAGCTTTTTTTGCCTGCTCTTTTATGAGGATGGCTGCATCCACGGCTCCGGCAAATGCAGCATCTGCAGCGTGCAGGTTAAAGACGTGGTCGAGCATGCCAGCTTTTTTCATGTGAAATTTTGCCTTGTCTGGATCATGTTTTCTCTGCTCCAGATCTTTTGCATAATACTGATTTACAGGCGCAATAGGATGGTCATTGCCGAGGGCGCCATAACCGCGCAGGATCTGTCGCAACAGTTCTTCACGGTCAACAGCAAGCTTTAATGCCATGCGAACATTATTATCATTATAGGGTTTTTTATCCACGAGCATGGGGATGGTGTAATGCGCAGTTCCTGTTGTGGCAGTGATATTGATTCCGGGCATCCGTTTCATGAGATGGACTGTTTTGAGCTCAATCCGATCCATGTAGTTGATCTGGCCTGTCTTTAACGCATTTGTCCTGGCGCTTGTATCAACGATGGACAGGGTTTCTACCTCATCAAAGTGGGCACGACCCTCCTTCCAGTAATTGGGGTTGCGTGTTGCAAAAGCCCGCACACCCGGTTCCCATTTCTCAAGGACATAGCCACCCGTACCAATACCCTTTTCCCATTCCTGACCACTGGTTCCTGCAGGACAAATGCTCAGGTGATAGTCTCCCAGGAGAAACGGAAAATCAGCACTGCCGCCGGAAAGTGTAAAAACAACCTCATTCTTGCCGTCCGCTTTTATGGCTTCAATGGATGCCAAAATCCCTTTGGCGCCGGATTGGGATTTTTCACCTAGGTGGTGGTTGATGGAAAAAAGTACATCTTCCGATGTTAATGTTTTTCCATTATGAAATTCAACCCCTTTGCGTAACTTAAAGGTCCACACCTTTGCATCGGCAGATGACCCCCAGGATTCAGCCAGTTCAGGAATGGGTTTGAAATTGTGGTCAATTTCCACAAGGTTGTTTCGAATCTGCCAGTTGAGGTTCTGATTCATATTAGAAGTAAGGGTTGCCGGGTTCATGGAATCTGTGGTTGATCCTCCTGTACACCCCAGAATCAGACGACCTCCTTTTTTGGGGACAGCCGCCAGGGTTTTTCCCGGGAAGAGAAAAGGAGAGACGGCAACAGAAAGACCAAGGGCAGATGCCCCTGTGATGAACTTGCGTCTAGTGATTTTGTTTTGATTCAACATGTTGGTTAAGTGGGTTAATGATGTCATGTTTTCCTCCTTATTTGTTATAAAGTTTCCTGCAAATTCTAAAAATCATCCTATTAATTATTAAAGAGTTAATTAAAAAATTGGTTAAAGAGTTGATTAAAAATAGGTTTCGCTACGTTCGTCCAGAAGATTATCCAGCCAGTCCGGGTCCATCTCAGGCACGGAAGCCAGCAGTTTATCCGTGTATTCATGGTGAGGCGGTGTCAGGATTTCTTTTTTTTCTCCCTGCTCAATGATTCTGCCTTCCAGCATGATCACAATCTTATCTGAAATGGCCTTCACGGTTGCCAGATCATGGGTAATAAACAGGTAGGAAAGATTCATCTCATTTTGAAGGTCCTGGAGCAATGTAAGAATTCCTTCCGCAACGATCTGATCCAGAGCAGATGTGACCTCGTCACAGATAATGAGATCCGGTTGTGCAGCCAGCGCCCTTGCGATGCAAATTCTCTGTTTTTCACCTCCTGACAGCTCCGTGGTGAGGCGGTCTATATATTGATCCGGATCCAGTTCGATCCGGGTGAGAAGGTCTCGGACTCTATCTTCAGCCTCCTGTCCATTGATGCCGAAATAAAAGGCCAGGGGTCTGCCGATGACGGTTCTGACGGTCTGTTTGGGATTCAATGCTGTATCCGGGCTTTGATAAATCATCTGCAGTCGCCTTAAACTGTTTTTATCCCTGTTTTTCAGCTCCAGGGGCAAGTCCTGCCCCAGAAAAGAGATAGAGCCTCTTGTTGCGGGCAGCAGGCCGGTGATGACTCTGGCCAGGGTGCTTTTGCCGCTTCCTGATTCCCCCACCAGCGCAACCGTCCTGCCCCGCCTTACGGTCAGGTTAATCTCATCAAGTACGTTCTCCTCGCCGGTATAGGTGGCATCCACATCCTGCACCTTGAGAATCACATCCATTTTGTCCGTAATCTCTTTATCCTCCCTGAGTGTCCGCACAGAAAGCAGTTCACGGGTATATTTTTCCTTTGGTTTTTTTATCAGTTTTCGTGTCTCACCTTCTTCCACAAGTTTTCCATCTTTAAGCACCATGATGCGATGGGCTACCTGGGCCACCACAGCAAGATCATGGGTAATATATAAAGCGGCTTTATTCATTTTTTCAGTGATCTCTTTTACCGCTGCCAGCACCTCAATCTGGGTGGTGACATCAAGGGCTGTGGTCGGCTCGTCAAATACGATAATATCGGGCTTGCAGGACATGGCCATGGCCACCATGGCACGTTGTAACTGCCCCCCGGAAAGTTCGTGGGGATACCGGAATCCTATCTCTTCAGGATTTGGCAGAAAGAGTCGTTCATAAAGCTCTATGGCCTCTTTTTCGGCTTCATCATACGCCATTATTCCATGCTGAACAGGTGCTTCTGCATACTGCTTGATCACACGATGGAAGGGATTGAACGAGGCAGCCGCACTCTGGGCGACATAGGCAATCTTGGAACCGCGAACCATCCGCAACTCCTCATCAGAAGCGCCCATGAGCTCATTGCCGTCGAGAAGGATGGATCCTGAGGCAAGTCGGCAGCCCTGTCTGGTGAATCCCATGGCAGCAAGACCTATGGTGGATTTGCCGGCCCCGGATTCTCCGATAAGGCCAAGGACTTCGCCTCGTTTGAGATGAAGGCTGATATCATCAACGATTGTGTTCCACTCGTTCTCGTAAAAGCCTTCAATATAAAGATTTTTTATTTCTAGTAAATTATTTTCTTCCATGGTAACCCTCCTTCTATTCATGCAATCCACTTGACAAGTGGAGAAACCAATCAACAATTAAATTTACGCCAACCGTTAAAAACGCAATGGCGGCGGCGGGAATCAAGGGAATATAAATTCCAAAGGTAATGGCGCCGGCATTTTCCCTGACCATGCCTCCCCAGTCGGCAAGTGGAGGCTGCAGCCCTAACCCAAGAAAACTTAGGGAAGCAATGAAAAGAAATACAAAACAGAAACGAAGCCCGAATTCAGCCACAAGGGGAGGCATTGCATTGGGCAGTATTTCGTGCCGCATCACCCACCAGGATCCTTCCCCTCGCAGTTTTGCCACCTCCACAAACTCCATGACTTCAATGTCCATGGCCACAGCCCGGGATAATCGATACACCCGGGTTGAATCCAGTATTGCAATGGTAATGATCAGGATGGGGGTTGATGACCCAAGTACTGAAAGAATCATCAACGCAAAAATCAGGGTGGGAAATGCCATAATAATATCAATAACTCTGCTTAAAATCTGATCTATCCATCCGCCTTTGGCTGCTGCTAAAAATCCCAGGGTTGTACCCACCATAAACGAGAGCAGGGTGGTTATAAATGCAACGGCCAGGGTATTTCTAGCGCCATAAACCATACGGGTTAGAAGATCCCGTCCCAGGTGATCCGTCCCTAGCCAGAAAGTTTTCGAACCAGCTTCCCACACATCTCCCACAATAGCAGTTTCAGCATAGGGGGCAATAACAGGTGCAAGGATTGCCGTTCCGATATTAATCAATATTATAACCATACCGATTCTGGCACTTAAGGGGGATTGTTTTAATAAATTCAACACGATTTAACTCCTTCAGGATAGTTGCGATTGCCTCAGTTTCGGGTTGACAAGCATGGATAAAACATCTGCCATAAGGTTCAAAAAAATATAAGCGGCGGCAAATATCAGGCCTGAAGCCTGAACCACCGGAATATCTCGTTTGGCAACGGAATCCACCAGAAGCTGCCCAAGGCCGGGATAAACAAACACGACCTCGACAATGACAACACCTACCACAAGATAGGCTAAATTCAGAGCAATGACATTAATCACAGGAGACAATGAGTTTGGAAACGCGTGCATGGTAATGATGCGTAATCGTTTTATACCCTTTACCTCTGCCATTTCAATATAGGCACTGGCAAGAACATTGATAATGGCAGCTCTGGTCTGACGCATCATATGGGCTGTCACAACACAGGTCAGGGTAAGAGCGGGGAGCATGATGGCATAAAATTTTGCCCAGATACTCATGCTATCGTTGATAGTCGCCATACTGGGAAATAGGTTCAACTTAACTGAAAAAAGAGTGATCAGAATATAGGCGATAAAAAATTCGGGAAACGAAATAAACGAAAGTGTTGTTGTTGAGATTAATTTATCAAAAAATGTATTGCGATAAAACGCTGCAAGCATACCAAGAAGTACGGCAAGGGGAACTGCAATGACAGCGGTTGTCGCGGCTAAAAATAGGGTATTGGCAAATCTCCAGCTGATCAGGTCGGCAACAGCTCGCCCATTGGCCAGAGAAGTTCCGAAATCCCCATGAACAAAATCTGAAAGCCATACCCCATATCGGATATGGGGGGGCAGGTCCAGTTTCAACGCTTTTCTGAACGCTTCAACCGTATCGGGAGTAGCGGATTGCCCAAGTATAGTTTCGGCAACATCCCCCGGCAAGAGTTCAACGCCGATGAAAATAATAAGTGAGATAACAAACAATGTTATTAAACTGGCGCCAATGCGTTTCAATATCAGCCATAAAACCTGTTTCATAATTTAATTTTTCTTCCCTTGTCTGATGGGTTGACACAGCCTGTTCCCGACAGGCTAAAATGCGACAGGAACGGTTGAACAAAGCTTCCAGCAGATAAATTCAGGAGGCTCATCTTTCTTTTGAAAACAAAAAGCTGAAGGCTTAAAGGATCTTAGCCTTGTTTCCATGGCTCTTGTGTCAGCACCATGGATAGATATAATTTATTTAAAACGAAAAAAGGAATTGCAGCAGCTAGGTATCTGGAACTGCAACAAGAGGAGGGGGGGATACAAATTTATAAATTGAAAGATTATGCCCAGTCTTTAGAAATTTAATCGTGCTTTTCATTGGTTCTCCCATTTATAGTGTTTAGAGAATGCCTGGAATCTGATGTTCTTCCAGGAAAAAAACCGTCACCGGTCAGAAACAAAAAAAACGCCCCTATCTCCTATTTTTCATTAAACGTTGACGCTGTGCTTTTCACAAGCTTGTTTTCATAAACTATACATTAGCCAATCAAGCCCGACTTGTCAAACCCTATACGGATTAGTTAACAACTCGTGCGTTTACCCTTTAAGACACTTGCATCCGATATGTTTTCAGATAGTTATACCCGTTGTTCCCAATAATTGTCTTTTCTTTTATCAATAAACAAGCTATAATTTTAACCTTATAATTTTGAGGAGAACACATCATGAACACGAAAGACAAACGATATACGGCCTACCTTGATATCCTGGGAGAAGAGCTTGTTCCGGCAATGGGTTGCACAGAGCCCATTGCCATTGCCTATGCGGCAGCCAAGGCAAGACAAACCCTAGGCCAACTGCCGGACAAGGTGGTGATTCAGGCCAGTGACAATATTATCAAAAATGTAAAAAGCGTTGTGGTTCCCAACACCGGAAACCTCAAAGGAATAAAGGCATCTGCGGTTGCCGGAATCGTGGCCGGGGATGCCGACAAAGTACTTGAGGTAATCTCCTGTGTGGATGATCAGGGACGAAAAGAAATTCATGCCTTTCTTGAAAACAATGAGGTGACCGTCTGCAAATCAGACAGCGATTTGACCTTTGATCTTGTAGTGACTGTTTTTAGCGGCGCATCAAAGGCATCTGTCCAGATTTCCCACTACCACACCAATATTGTCTTGATCACAAAAAATGATAAAATTATTTATCAAAATCAGGACTGTGAGGAGATGAAACCCACAAACCTTACCGATCGGTCCATGATGAATGTAAAAGATATTCTTGAGTTTGCCGAATCCGTTGTGATTTCCGACATAGAAGATCTGCTCGATCAGCAAATTGAATACAATACCCAAATTGCAGCCGAAGGCCTTCGAGGCGATTGGGGGGCAAACATCGGTTCTGTTCTCCTTGATATCTGGGGGGATGACATAAAGATCCGGGCAAAAGCCATGGCCGCAGCAGGAGCAGATGCCAGGATGGGCGGGTGCAGCCTTCCCGTTGTCATCGTTTCAGGCAGCGGGAACCAGGGACTAACCGCTTCCCTTCCCGTGATCGAATACGCAAAGGATTTGGGGGTGGAAAAAGAGACCTTGTACAGAGCCCTGGTGGTGTCCAACCTTGTGACCATCCATCAGAAAACAGGAATTGGACGACTGTCAGCCTATTGCGGGGCTGTCAGTGCCGGGGTTGGCGCAGGAGCGGGCATCTCCTGGCTCCATGGCGGCAGATTCAAAGAAGTCGCCCACACCATCGTAAATGCCCTTGCAACGGTTTCCGGGATCATCTGTGACGGAGCAAAACCCTCGTGTGCTGCGAAAATTTCAGCGGCAGTTGAGGCAGGAATGCTAGGGTTTTATATGTACCAAAAAGGGCAACAGTTTTACGGAGGAGACGGGATCGTGAAAAAAGGGGTTGAAAACACCATCACCAACATCGGCAGACTCGGCCGTGAGGGAATGCGTGAAACAGATAAAGAAATCATCCGAATCATGGTAGAAGAGGATTAACCGATGTTATAGATCACCGCATGGCTATTGTTTTGACACTGCCTTCAACAATAGCTTTCAGTGCCTGCATTTCCTCATGAGAAAAAAAGTGGTGATCTTCTTTTAAAAAATCAGGATCCAGTACCTGGACATTCCGGGAGCACTTTTGTAAAACATAGCGTTGGGCGCCTTCGATCAGCACAGCAATATCGGCCATGATATCTCGCGTAATAAAAGGCCGGGCACAGGTGGTCCGAAATTCATAGGCTGGGGCGCGTTCCATGATCAAGTCAATGCTGTCATGAATTTTTCCCCCATCAAAATCACCTTTGACCAACAACGGATAATGGGCCAGGCTGGTCTTGATATCCATTGCCAGGTAATCAATCAGCCGTTTTTCCAGCAGGGTCTCAAGTACATGGGGCCTGGTGCCGTTGCTGTCCAGCTTGATCTTGTATCCCATCTTGCTAACCTGTTGACAAAATTCAATCAGATCCGGCTGCAGGGTGGGTTCGCCACCGGTAATGACCACCCCTGAAAGCTGGCCTTTCCGGTGTTCAAGAAATGCAAAGAGGGTGTCCAGGTCATAAAGACTACCGGCCCCCTGGGGGCCAGCAGCAAGATCCGGGTTGTGGCAATAGGGGCAGATAAAATTACAGCCCGAGGTAAAAACCACACATGCAATGGTCCCTGGGAAATCAATCAGAGAATTTTTCTGAAATCCGCCAATGTGCATGGAAGTCCTTTCTATGCCACATTGTAAGTATTATAGGTTTTTCTCATGCAAAACTCAGTCTGTTTCCCGTTGTTCCATTGGCCTACCGGACGAAGATACCCCACCACCCGTGAATAAATCTCTGTTTCAGAATCGCAGATATCACAGCGTTCATGCTCACCTGCAATATACCCATGGGAGGGGCAGACACTAAAGGTCGGGGTCAGGGTAAAATAGGGCAGCCGGAAGCTTGAGGATACTTTGTTGACCATTTGCTTGACAACTTCTATGTCGGTCACTTCTTCACCCAAAAACAGATGCTGAACCGTACCGCCGGTGTACTTGGTCTGGAGATTATCCTGAAGTTCCAGGGCCTCAAATAAATCATCGGTATAATTGACCGGCAAATGGGTGGAGTTGGTATAAAAGGGATCCTTGCCCTGTTGGTATTCTTCTTCATTTGCGCACAGGATGTTCTTGAATTTTTTCTTGTCCATGCTGGCAAACCGATAGGTGGTGCCTTCAGCTGGCGTTGCTTCCAGGTTGAACATTTCGTCGGTTTTTTCTTGTAAGGCTTCTATCCGCATTCGGATATGATCCATAACCTTGATGGCAAACGACTGTCCCTTTTCTGTGGCAATACCTTCTCCAAAAAAGTTGACACAGGCCTCGTTCATGCCCAGGATACCGATGGTGGAAAAATGATTGCGCCAGTAAACCCCGGTGCTTTCCTTGATTTTTCTTAGGTAGAATTTGGAATAGGGGTAGAGATCACCGTTGGTGAATTTTTCCAGGATCTTGCGTTTAATGCTCAAGGAATCGGCTGAAATCTGGATAAGCTTGTCCAGGCGAGCCAGAAAATCTGCTTCATCCATGGCCTGGTAGCCGATTCGGGGAAGATTCAAGGTAACAACCCCAATGGAACCGGTTAAAGGATTGGCGCCAAAAAGCCCCCCCCCTCTTTTGCGAAGTTCCCGATTGTCCAGTCTCAGGCGGCAGCACATGGACCTTGCATCTTCAGGGTCCATATCGGAATTAACAAAGTTGGAGAAATAGGGAATCCCGTATTTGCCCGTCATTTTCCAGATATTTTCCAGGTTGGGGTTGGCCCAGTCAAAATCTTTGGTGATATTATAGGTGGGGATGGGAAAGGTAAAAACTCTTCCCTTGGCATCCCCTTCCATCATTACCTCTGCAAAGGCAGCATTGAGCATGTCCATCTCTTCCTGGTAGTGTGCATAGGTCTTTTTTTGGTAAACACCCCCGATCATGACTGGGGAATCTTTGAGGGTAGAGGGAACAATCAGGTCCATGGTGATATTGGTAAAAGGTGTCTGGAATCCTACCCGGGTGGGAATATTGATATTGAATATAAATTCCTGGAGTGCCTGCTTGACCTCTTTATAATTGAGTTGGTCTTCCTGGATAAAGGGTGCCAGCAGCGTGTCAAAATTGGACATGGCCTGGGCACCGGCGGCTTCTCCCTGGAGAGTATAGAAAAAATTGACAACCTGGCCCAAGGCGCTTCTGAAATGCTTTGGCGGAGAGGATTCCACCTTGCCAGCCACCCCTTTAAAGCCTTCAGCCAAAAGGTCCTGGAGGTCCCAGCCCACGCAGTAAACCGACAACAGGCTTAGATCATGGATGTGGAGATCCCCGGCGTAATGGGCATCCCTGACTTCCGGGGGATACACCCTGTTAAGCCAGTATTCTGCGGTAATATCCGAAGAAATATGATTGTTAAGTCCCTGGAGGGAATAGCTCATATTGCTGTTCTCTTTGACCTTCCAATCCATCCGGCTGATATAGGCCTCCATGAGGCCCACATTTTCATCAATGGCTATTTTGCGGATCTGATTGTGCTGTTCCCTATAGATGATGTATGCTTTAGCCGTCTTGTAAAACGGGGAATCCAACAGGACTCTTTCAACAATGTCCTGGATTTCTTCCACTTCGGGAATGGCCCCTAACTGCAGATCTCTTGCAAGGGTGAGCACTTTTAATGTCAGTTTCTGGGCGTCCCTGCCATTAAATTCGCCACTTGCTTCACCTGATTTTATCAAAGCATTTGTAATCTTTGAAGAATCAAATTGGGCTACCCGTCCGTCACGTTTTGTAATCTGCTCAAACATCTATCCACCCCTTGAAATCTGATTGAAATTAGCTTATCTTCTGTACTGATGTGGGAAAATCATTTTCTATTGATTTTTATTACTGATTGGTAGGATTATGCTATATATAGTTGTTTGTCAAGGACAAAAAAACCACATCTTGTGGTTTTAAACCAAAATGAATATGGGTGCAAATGCAACTTGACCAAAATCCTTTTTTCCGAAAAGTCATAACCTCCTGGTATGATTCAAGCGTTGCCTGCTGGACCCTGATCGTCATGATGATCCTTGTCTTTGTGGTTGCCCTGGCAGGGATGATGGTGGCTTCAGGAGAGCCTGATTTTGCAGAACATCTCTGGTTCCCCAGGCTTTTGGCCTTTTTATCTGGATTTTTGGTGCTCAAAATATTTATTCGGCTTAGGATACGATCAAAAAACGACTGATGCCACACGTTTGATACAATGCTCCCCCCCCCCCCCCGCACACACAC
>CAYWNB010000014.1:0-7734 GCA_964459195.1 uncultured Desulfobacula sp. | reverse complement strand
CCCCCGATAAAACCGCCTTATTTGTTTTTTTGGATAATAACTTCTATCAAGTGATGGAGAATCTTGGCGGTAACCCCCCAGATCAGCACATTCTCATAGGGGTAGGTTAGTTCCATGATATTGGGCCTGCACCCGGCATACCCCTTTTCCCTGTGCATCTTGGTCAGATAGGAAAAGGAAATTGGAATCACCCGAGAAATTTCTGCTGGATCAAAGGTAATCTTACCCTTTTTATTCCAGACACCGGTGAAGGCTTCAATATCCTTATTATTGATGGTCTGAAAATGACCCAGGGAACCCATTACCCGTACATCCTGGGAACAAATTCCCATCTCTTCCTCAAGTTCTCTCAGGGCAGTTGCCTGGGTGGAGGTGTCTTGTTCATCTACATGACCGCCCGGAAAAGCCATTTGATTACGCCAGGGATATCCTTCCACATCTGCTTTTTGAATAAAAATCAGTTCTGCCCCCTCGTTAAATGCAAACAGAGCCATCACGCTGGTGGGTTGAAAGGAATTGGGATCCGGGGGGTCGGGATGGACTGCCTGATGAATTGCGGTGTGAATTTTTTGAATACACTCTTTCTGGTCCATATTTCTCACCTGTCAAATTAAACAAAGGCAAAAGATACAGGGAATAACAGCCCTTGTCAAACCGGAGATCTCCTGTAAAAATCTTTGGTTAAAATATCAGTGACGTGCTTGGAATGGGATTTTATAGATTTGTGTAAAATTCACGTTCAATGATTTTGACTTTTTCTCTCCTTTCGGGGGATAAAAAAAGTCGGTAAAGGGGATCCTCCATGTGGATCTCTAGTCGAAGGATATCCCTTTCAAGGATGGACAGAACCTCGATGGATACATCACAGGAAGGGTATCCTTTGTCATCGAGAAGGATGGTATCATTGAGTTTAATTTCAACAATATTATTGATGTCCACCAATTTTAAATCCCCTCCAGGCGTTAAGATCAGGTTACCGATGCCGGCAAGGTCGGGGATATATCCGGTGAGGGTGATCATTTCCCGAATCTTTTTGACAAAGGATTCGATATTCTTCCTTGCTTTGTCAACCAGGGCTGGTTGATCCAAGCCAACTGTTTGGGGCATGGACCCGAATAAATCCATTAAATAATTATCACCAAACAATCGCCAGGGGTCCAGTATCTGACCGTCCACATATTCCTGGAGACCGCACAGAACAATCTGGCTTTCTCCCGTGCCGGTATAATCGGCCATAAATTCTTCAGAAAGGGCAATGAGGTCCGATCCCAGAAATTTTAACAGGGTATTATATTTTTTAATTTCCTGAAAAACGGCCTCTTTATTTTTAAAACGGTTTCGTAATATTCGAAACATTTTCAAAGGCCGGGCCCGGGGAAACATCCGGATGCCGTCAATGATTTCCCCCTGGGTCTCCCTTTGAACATCCCTGGCCTCAAGGACTTCAAAAATATGGGACCGCAGGCCGGACCTATAATATTTCCGGAACTCCAGGGTTGTTGATGCTTTAATAAAATTGAGTTTTTTTACCTCACTTCCGGATAGATAGGCCTGGTCTCTTATGTCAGTTTGCTGATTCATTGTGATCTCGTATATTAATTGACAGGGGCTTGATCATGGGGAATTGTAACAAAGACCTACCAACCGGTAAAGGACACATTTTTTTGGTTTACCGATTGGGGGTTGAATTTCACCTGGCCTGCCTTGACAATTTTGTTTTTGCCACAATTATTATTGAAAACTAATTTGAAGGTAAATAGGCATTAAACATAATCGAAACAGGAGTAAACATGGGCACAAAGAAGACACGTAAATTTAAAACAGAAGTGCAGCAGTTGCTGCATTTGATCATTCATTCCTTGTATTCCAACAAGGAGATTTTTCTTCGGGAGCTGATATCCAATGCTTCCGATGCCATTGATAAGGCAAGGTTCAAGGAACAGACCGAGCCGGCTCTCTTTGCCGATGATACAGATTATCATATCCGGCTGGCTGTCGATTCCGAAGCAAAAACCCTTACCGTTTCCGACAACGGCATCGGCATGACCTTTGACGAGGTCAATGACAATATCGGTACCATTGCCCAGTCCGGAACTGCAGCCTTCATGGAAGCCCTGGAAAAATCAAAAAAAGAAACCACCCTCTCCCCTGAATTGATCGGCCAGTTTGGCGTGGGCTTTTATTCTGCCTTTATTGTGGCGGACAAGGTCCAACTGGATACCAAGGCCCCGGGCGAGGAGAAAGGTGTTCGCTGGGAATCCGACGGCAAGGGAGATTATACGGTCCAAGAAATTGAACGAGAAAACCGGGGGACCAGCATTACCCTCTATCTGAAAGATCCCGAAGACGGGGATCAGAATTTCACAGAAGATTATACCATCCAAAACATTGTTAAAAAACATTCCGACTTTGTGACCTATCCGGTTATCATGAACCTGGAAAAAAGTGAGCCCATCCCGGAAAATGAGATTGTCAAAGATTCCGAGGGAAAACCCATTGGAGAAACCTATAGAAAGGTCAGAAAAGATGAGACCCTCAACTCCATGAAAGCCATCTGGGCCAAGGCCAAGGATGAGGTTACCCCTGAAGAGCATGAAGAATTCTACAAGCACATCAGCCATAACTGGGACAAACCCATGGAGATCATCCACAAGAGATTTGAAGGGGTGACCGAGTATGATGTGCTGATGTATTTGCCTGCCAAGGCCCCCATGGATCTTTTTCGGCCGGAAAGAAAAAACGGGATGCAGCTGTATTGCAAACGGGTTTTTATCATGGACGACTGCAAGGAACTTCTGCCCGAATACCTGGGGTTTGTCCAGGGGGTTGTGGATGCACCGGATTTAAACCTCAACGTAAGCCGTGAAATCCTCCAGGAAGACCGGCTGGTGAGAAATATCAAAAAGAATCTGGTCAAACAAATTTTCTCTTTGCTGGAAGGCATGGACAAGGAAAAATATGAAGAATTCTACGGGGAATTCGGTCAATCCCTGAAAGCCGGTATCCCAACCGATTATGAAAACAAGGAACGCCTGGCATCCCTGCTCCGGTACAAGACTACCAAATCCGGGGATAAGCTGGTGAGCCTGGACGAATACATCGAAAACATGAAGGAAGACCAGAAAGAAATTTATTTTCTCACCGGTGAAAGCCTGACCTCACTGATGAATTCACCCCTGCTCGAATCCTTGAAAGCCAAGGACTTTGAAGTGGTCCTCATGGTAGATCCCATTGACGAGTGGGTGACCCAGTCTTTGCCCGAATACAAGGAAAAGAAATTAAAAAGTGCGGAAAAAGGGGATCTGGATCTGGACAAGGTTGACGATGAAAAGAAAAACGAATATTCTGCCCTTCTTGCCTTTCTCAAGGGAAAACTGGAAGCCCGGGTCAAGGATGTGGTGGTTTCCAACCGCCTCAAGGATTCTGTCTCCTGCCTGTCCGGAGATGATTACGGCATGAGCGCTTATATGGAAAAAATATTGAAAGCCTCGGGCCAGAGTACCCCGGACCAAAAACGGGTAATGGAGGTCAATGTCAACCATGCGGTTTTGGAAAAGATCAAAGGTCTTTTTGAGACAGACACGACCAACCCGATTTTAACCGACTACTCTGATTTGCTCTATGATATTGCTGTCATCAGTGAAGGCGGAAAATTGGACAATCCTGCTCGGTTTTCCGCTCTTTTGGGAGACCTCATGGCCAAGGCCATATGATCGTTTTTCTTGAAACCCTCGGGTGCTCCCGGAACCAGGTGGACAGCGAAATAATGCTGGGAAAACTTATGGCTGCGGGGCACCAGAGAACCGATGACCCGGCCTTGGCTGAGGTTATCATCGTCAACACCTGTGGTTTTATCTCCACGGCCTCGGACGAGGCCGTGGAGGTGATCCTTGAGATGGCTGGATTCAAAGAAAACGGGGCCTGCCAACGGCTCATTGCCACGGGCTGTCTGGCCCAGCGGTACAAAGATGATGCCGGCCTTCTGGCCAGTTTGCCGGAAGTAGACGCCTTTTTGGGCACGGCGGCCTGTGAACAGATTGTAGATGTGGTGGAAGGCACACAAAGCCCTTTGACCCTTTTTCCCGACCCAAACCTGCGAGGTTTTCAGGATCTGACCGTTGATCGGGAACTGATCTCAACGGGGTTTGCCTATATAAAAGTATCCGAAGGGTGCAACCGCCATTGTACCTATTGCATTATTCCCCAATTGCGGGGGACCCAGCGGTCCCGGCCGGTGGCAGATATTTGCACCGAAGCGGCCGCTTTTGTGGCAAAGGGGATAAAAGAGATCATCCTTACCGCGGAAAACACCACCGATTACGGCCAGGACCTTGTAGCAGGGTCCATAGGCCAGGGCTCTGTTGGGATTGACTCAGATTGTATTGATCCTAATTGTATTGAATCAGATTGTATTGGCTGTGGCCGGACAGGACTTGATACCGTCCTGTCCTCCCTTTCCAAAACCCTTGCCGCACAAGATGAAACGGTTTGGATCCGCTTTTTATACACCCACCCCAAGACCCTGGGGGCTGACATCATAAAGGTTATCCAAAGCCATGACAATATTTGCGCTTACTATGACGTGCCCATCCAGCATGCCGCCACCAGCATGCTCAAACGAATGGGAAGACCTTATACCCAGGAAGAGTTGATCGCTCTGTTCAAACTAATCCGAAAATTAGACCCCGGGGCCAGCCTTCGTACCACCCTGATCGTGGGGTTTCCAGGGGAAACCGAAGAAGAGTTTCAGATTCTCAAGGAGTTTATAGAGACGGTCCAGTTTGACCATCTGGGGGTCTTTACCTATTCAGATTCCGATGACCTTAAATCCCACGGTTTCAAAGACCATGTGCCAAAATATATCGCCGAACAACGCCATGACATCATCATGGCAGCCCAGGCAAAAATTTCAGAACAGGTCAATGAAAGGCATGTGGGGAAAATTTATCCTGTGCTGGTAGAAGAAAACCCGGAGCAAGGCGTATATATCGGCCGGACCCAATTCCAGGCACCGGAAGTGGATGGGATGACATTTATTTATTCAAAGGGACTTGAAATCGGGAGCATTGTTCCTGTAAGAATAACAGATGCATATGAATATGATATTGCCGGAGAAATGGAATGACTGATATAAAGGCCAGGATTATTAACCAGGTGACACCGGATCTTGCACAGGTGGAAAAAGCCCTGGAAGAAAATCTGGATCCCAACCTGGATCTGGTGCGAAAGATTGCCTCCCATCTATTGTTCAGTGGGGGCAAACGGCTGCGGCCCCTGCTCATGATCCACTCTGCAAGGATATGCGGATATGACACCGGGTTTGAAATTTTATTTTCCATTATTTTTGAATACCTCCATGCCGCCACCCTGCTCCATGATGATGTGGTGGATGAAGCCGATATGCGCCGGGGAAAACGAGCGGCCCATACCAAATGGTCTGCCCCCCAAGTGGTGCTCACCGGAGATTTTCTTCTGGCCCGGGCCCTTGCCATTGCCGCAAAAACCCGGGAACCCCGTGTAATTTCAGTAATTGCCAATATTACCCAGGCCATGTCCCAGGGGGAAATCGACCAATTGGAAAGAAAGGGCAGAACTGACCTGTCCGAAGGCCAATACCTTAAAATTATTGAGCGGAAAACAGCTGTCTTGATCCAGGGGGCCTGCCAAAGCGGGGCCATTATTTCCAAGGCCTCCCGGGAAAAAGAAGAGGCGTTGGCATCCTATGGGTATCACCTGGGCATGGCATTTCAAATGGCCGACGATCTTCTGGACTATACGGCCACGGCCCAGGAACTGGGGAAAAATCCCGGTGCAGACATGCGGGAGGGAAAACTCACCCTGCCCCTGATCCACAGTCTTACCAAAGCCAGTGACATAAACAGAAAATGGATGCACACGATTATTGCAGATCCTATTTTTGACCAGAACCGGTTTGAAGAGCTAAAAGAAAAATTATTCACCCTTGGGGGCATTGCCTATACCCAGGAATGTGCACAAGACCATGTAACCAAGGCCAAGGCATCACTTGGCCTATTCGAAGATTCTAATTCAAAAGACCTTCTAAACTTAATTGCAGATTATTCAATTGAAAGAAAGGTATGATCATGGGGACTAAAAGACAAGCAGGTATGTGCATGGCTATCCTTCTCGGGGTGTTGCTCTTTTTTGACACGGCCCTGGCCACAGGATCGGCAAGCGTATTAACCGGTGTGACCACGGGCCAGGAAAAAATCAGAGGACAAAATATCTCGAAGGCCAAGCAAAAAGCTGTGGAAAAAGCCCTGGACAAAGCCGTTCAGAATGCCGTTGCATCCCTGGTGTCCCGTCAGGTGTTTGCCGGTAACCTGGAGTTTTTATATGAAAGGATCCTTCCCAGGTCTTCGGACTATGTGGCCACCTACCGGGTGATAGGGGGGATGAAACACAAGGGGTATTATCTTGTGGGGGTTGAATCCAAGGTCAACATGAAATTGATTGAAAAACACCTGACCGATGCTGGAATACTCAATGCCTCTACAGATAAGCCCGTGATCCTTTTTTTGATTGCAGAACAGATGCCTGGTGATCTTCTTCCCAAGTATTGGTGGGGAAATAACCCGGAACCCTATACCTCCTTTTCGGAAATCATTATTTTAGAAAAAATGGCTCAAAATCGATTCAAGATAGCCGGGGCAGGCCCTGACCGTCCGAACCCTTCCCTTTATAATATTCATTTTACCTCCATTTATGATGCCGCTGCTGCCATGGAACTTGGACGAGTCCTAAAGGCAGATATGGTGGTCCTGGGAAAAGCCCGTGCGGCGGAATCCATCAATCGAATGGGGGATGAAAAAATTTTTGACGGGGTGATTGAATTAAAAATCTATGACCTGGGCTCGGGCAAAGAAGTGATGACTTCTGCCAGCCGGGCAGCGGCCAAAAATACCATGGACCAAAAGGGTGCCATGAGAGCCATCACCGAAGTGAGCGCCCTGGCAGCCCAGGATCTGAACCAAAAAATCGACACCTTTTGGACCCAGAACCTGAGACGGGAAAATTTGTTTGATGTGACCATCGCAGGAGAGAACTTTCTGCCCCGGTTCATTGCCTTAAAAAAGCGATTCAAAGAGATCCAGGACATTGCGAATATGCAACCCAAAGAGATTGGTACTGACAAAGCCGTCATGAAGATTGTTTTTAAGGGAAGCCCGGAACAATTTGCCGATGCCGTGATGCTCAAAACATTTGTTGGGTTTGGGATTGAGGTGGCAGAAGTGACAGACCAGATGGTTTTTATCCGCTTTATTGAAAAACAGGAGCAATTGCCCCAGGCAAATAATTTGGATATTGAAGAAAAAACAGGGGAATAGGCATTAGTTTTTCTTGACACAAAATGCGGGGTTTGATAGAAATAGAAAGATCTTAAAGGCGCGTAACTCAGTTGGTAGAGTGCTACCTCGACACGGTAGAAGTCAGCAGTTCAAGTCTGCTCGTGCCTACCATAAAAATCAAGGACTTACAGAAAAATCTGTAAGTCCTTTTTGATTTTTTGTACCAATTTTGTGCCCGGTTCATTTTCTTTGTGCCTAAACCTGCGCCCAAATTATTTTAAAATTGCATCCTCAAGCTTGCAGGCTGCCACCTGATTCTTTTTTTTCATCAGGTGGGCATAAACGTTCCATGTCACCGTTGGGTTGCTGTGAACTGGTCTTTATAGGCAATCAGTTCTTCCCTGTCATGATTTTCAAGGGCGTC
>CAYWNB010000013.1:0-36669 GCA_964459195.1 uncultured Desulfobacula sp. | reverse complement strand
CCCTTTTAAAGGATACAATAGTATTTTCTGGTTCTTTTTCAGGTGACCCACGATGAGCATATAATTTAATCATGGCAAACTCAATCCACTCTATATTTTATTCAAAATAATATTTGAATAATAATTAAAAAACTAACCCATATTTTATTATTATTTTTCAACCACAATTTCTTTAATAAATACTATTAAAATTAATGGCCAATACCATATTTAATACTCTCCTGCAATAAGTTTTTAACGCAATTCTTTCCTGGAATTAACAATAAGAATCATCCTCCTTACGCCGGCCGATGGGAATATACTCGTTTAACCGATTACCGGTATAAATCTGCCGGGGTCTGGAGATCTTCATTTCCGGATCAGACACGTCCTCTTTCCACTGGGCAATCCAGCCGGGCAGCCGCCCAATGGCAAACATGACCGTAAACATATTGGTGGGAATCCCCATGGCCCGCAGCACAATCCCAGAATAAAAATCCACATTGGGATAAAGATTTTTCTCTTTAAAATAAGAATCGCTGAGAGCTGCCTCTTCCAGTCGCCGGGCAATGTCCAGCAGGGGATCTTTTTGTTTAACCTTCTTGAGAACAATATCACACATCTCTTTCATGATTGTGGCCCGGGGGTCATAGGTTTTATACACCCGATGCCCGAACCCCATGAGCCTGAAATCATCGTCTCGATCCTTTGCCCGTGCGATACAGGTTTCCACGGACAGGCCTTCTTTTTCAATCCTCTCAAGCATCTGGATAACCGCCTGGTTGGCACCGCCGTGCAGGGGACCCCACAGGGCGGAGATCCCGGCGGAAATAGTGGAATAAATATTAACTTTTCCAGACCCCACCACCCGAACGGCTGTGGTGGAACAATTTTGTTCATGATCTGCATGGAGAATCCAGAACACATTAAGCGCCTGGACCAGTTCATCATCCAAATGATAGGGCACCACCACCGAGTCAAACATCATGTTTAAAAAATTGGCGCAATAGCACAAATCCGGCCTGGGGTAGACCACCCTCTCGCCGATGGATATCTTATAGGCCATGGCTGCCATGGTCCTGATTTTGGAAATAATCCGCAAATAGGTCTTGTTCATTTCCTCTTCAAGATCCATCAATTCCGGGTAAAAGCTTCTCATGGCATTGACCATGGCAGACAAAATCCCCATGGGATGGGCCTTGGGCGGATAGTTCTGATAAAATGCCTTCATACTTTCATGGAGGATGGAAAAATCATTTAAATAGACAGAGGTCCGGGTCAATTCCGCCCGGGTGGGCAATTTTCCCGTGATAAGCAAAAAGGCGGTTTCAACAAAGGAAGAAGATTTAGCCAACTGCTCAATGGGAACTCCTCTATACCGTAAAATGCCTTTTTCTCCATCCATATAAGTGATGGCACTTCTACAGGCTCCGGTATTCCCATACCCTGGATCAAAGGTAATAAGTCCGGTTTGCTCGCGCAGGGCCCTGATATCAATGGCACGTTCGCCTTCAGATCCGGCAATAAGCGGCAGGATAATTTCTCGTCCATCAATGATCAGTTTTACAACTTTTTCCATACAACCTCCTTTGGCACCAGGCCTGCGAACAAACAAATATACAAATAAACGATAATGAAAGGGAGAACCGGTTTAAAAGAAAATTTAAACCGCTACAAATTTAGGTTCGAATGGTTCGGATGTTAATCCCTGGTTGCCCCCGGGACAGTATAGGTTTTACAGGTTCCAGTGGCGCATTCCCTCTCCTGGGTCTGGACACCCTTGGCGCCACCGCTGCTGCTCGAATTGCCCATGGCATAATTTATAGTGGACACCACCCGTTGAAACTCCTTGGACTTACACTTGGGGCAACACACAGTATCATCATCACCGGATCCCATGACAATCACCTCAAAAAATTCTTCACATTTTGAACATTTAAACTCGAATATTGGCATTTTGACTCCTTGGCGTTAAATTTACAATAACCCACTAATTTAAACACAATTTTGAATTTGTCAAGACAATCCCTGGAGAAGAAGTTCTTGTGCATGGATCAGTGTAGCAGGTGTAATTTCTTGCCCGCCAATCATTCTGGCGATTTCTTCCACCCGTTCTCGTTGGGTTTCAAGGGGAATAATGGAGGTGCAGGTACGGTCATTGACCACCTGCTTGGAAATCCGGAACTGGCTGGCACCATATTTGGCAATCTGGGCCAAATGGGTGATGCAGATCACCTGGTGTTTGGCGCCCAGTTCCTTTAATTTCAGACCCACTTTTTCCGAGGTTGCCCCGCCGATTCCGGCATCCACTTCATCAAAAATCAGGGTTTCAAGGGATTGAGTGGTGGACAGCACCGCCTTAAGAGCCAGGACAATCCGTGACAGCTCTCCGCCGGAAGCAATCTTAACAAGGGGTTTGGCCGATTCTCCGGGGTTGGGGCTCAGGTAAAAACAAATTTTATCCATGCCCGTGGAAAAAATTTGTTTTTGGGTATGGGTCTGGAGATCTTCCGGGTTTTCCGATGCCTGATGGGAAATAACGACCTCAAACCGGGCCTTTCCCATTTCAAGGGCAGCCAGTTCTCGCTGGGCAAGATCTGCCAACACCACCCCGGCCTTTTGCCGCGCTGTTGACAAGGCCTTTGCTTTTAGACGGATCTGCTGTTCAAAGCCCTCTTTTTCCTCTGCCCGTTTCTGTATCCTAGTTTCCAACTCCTTGGTGCCTGCCAGATCTAATCGCATGGCTTCATATTCTTCAAACAAAGCGGCAAGGCTGCCCCCATATTTTCTTTTGAGTTTTGCGATCAAATCCAGGCGCTGATTTAACCGCTCCAGGGATTCAGGATCCAGGTCAATGGTGGCGGAATAGGTTCTCAGGGTCTCTGCCAGGTCCTGGAGCTCAAACCCCATGGACCCCAGACGCTCTGTCACATTATCCAGGACACCCTCCACCCGGGAAAATTTTTCAATCTGAATTTTCAAGGTTGAAATGCGCTCAATAAGGGAACTTTCTCTGTCATAAATTTCATGGATTCCCCCGTTGACGGCTTCAAAAATCTTACTGGCATTTTCAAGCCGGTCCCGCTGGCTATCGAGTTCCTCATCCTCATTGGACAAAATGGCAGCCGCCTCAATCTCATCCACCTGGAATTGAAGCAGATCCTGTTCCCTTATTTTATCTTCCCTTTGGGATTTCAGAGAAACGATTTCTTTGGCGATGGGTAAAATTTTTCCATAAAGCCCAGTGACCTCTTGCCTCAGGGAACAGGTTCCTGCAAACTCATCCAGAATATCCAGGTGGTTTTCCTCCCTGAGCAATCCCTGGTGGGCATGCTGGCTGGAAATCCCGGCCAGGTTCCAGGTGACCTGTTTCAGCAGATCCAGGGTGGCTTGTCTGGAATTGATAAAAACCCGGCTTTTGCCGGAACTTGATATAAGCCTTCGGATCATCAGCCCTTCGGATCCGTCCATGCCCTGTTCTGCCAGAATTCTTGCGGCATGGGAATCGGGCTCAATGTCAAAAAATGCCTCCAATTCGGCCGTTTCTTCACCGGTCCGGACAAGGTCTGACGAAGCCCTTGATCCCAGGAGCAGGTTCACCGCTTCTATGATGATGGATTTTCCGGCCCCGGTCTCGCCGGTCAGTACGGAAAGACCCTTTTTAAAGGGAATTCTAATGTCGTCAATTATTGCGAATTTTTTTATGGCAAGCTCGCTTAGCATAAAGCCTCCTTGCAAACAAAAGTGCTGAAAACAGATAGGTCACTGCAACAGCAGCAATCAGTCTCGGAATCCAGAGCCAGAAAGGGGGAATTCCCAAGGGTAAAAACAACATCGGGTCCTCAATCATGGCATGGTTGACCCCAATGGAAAGATGAAGTTTTGTTAATGCCTCTGGATCATATTCATTGGCCCGTGTTTCTTCAACAATCACGGCAGAACCAAAGGCCAGGCCAAAAATAGCAGCCGTCAGCCAGAGCATGCCGCAGGACCGGTCCAATCCCAGGAATGCTACCACCGGGGAAAAAAGCCGGGTGATCATTTGAATAATATTAAAGATTTTGGCCAACTCAAGCAATACCATCAAGGGCATGATGATACAAAAAATCTGAAGGCAAAGCTTTGCCGTTCCCGCCCCCCATTCCTGGAGCATGGGGAAAAAAAGTCTCTGACTTTTATCAAGACTGTCCAGGGATAGGACAATTCCCTGGTCAGGGGTCACCCCTATGATTTTTGCACAGACAAAGGTCACCACAAAGGCCATGATCAGCCGAAAGGAAGCCACCACAAAGGGATTGATCCCGGAATTTCCCTGGACAATACTCTCCTGGATCAAATTATGGGAGATAAGGGTAAAAATGGCCATGAGGATCATGTGATCCATGGAAAATGCCATGACAGAAAGGGCTGCCACTGTTCCGTATATTCCGGTGAAAAGACCTATGATCAGCACAAGGGCCGCGGATGCGGGCAGGCTAAGCCAGTTCATCACCGGTGTCAGCAAAAAATCAAGCCGATAAATAATGCCAAAATGAACCAGCAATGCCGTTAAGAATGAAATGGGCACAAGGATTTTCAACAACCAGATCAATCCACTCCATCCCTTTTTCAGGCCTGCTTTTGTACCAGACTGAACCCGGGGGAAAAACAACTCAGAGCTGTGTGTCATCGGAAGGGGTCTCTTTCTTTATATTTTTTTTAACGGTTTCGTTCACAGTTGCATAGATATCCCGGAAGGATTCATGAACGCTTGCAGGAGACAATCGGCCCAGTTCGATAAATTTGACAATTATTTCCTTACTGGTTCGAAGTATTTGTTCGTCTATGGATTTCATACAGACCTGAATACCAAAAGAAGCAGACAAGGTCAAGAATTTGCAATGTTTTATCTTTAAATAGTACCCAGTTCCCATCTTGCCAGGGAAAATATAATGCTTATAATCAATTTTCTATTTTAATTGAAATAAAGGGCACACGGGCATGGAAAACACGTTGGAATCAGCAGAAAAATCAGATATCCACAAATTATCCTTTCAGGGGAAAGAAATTATTTTAATCGGCACCGCCCATGTATCCAGACATAGCGCCCAATTGGTGACAGATACCATCCTGGAACAAAACCCCGACACGGTATGTGTTGAGCTATGTTCCACCAGACTTGCCTCAATCCAGGATTCAGACCGGTGGAGAAACATGGACATCGTCAAGGTGATCAAACAAAAAAAAGCCCTGATGCTCTTCATGAACCTGCTTCTGGCATCCTTCCAAAAAAAGATTGCCGATAAATTTGATATCAAACCCGGCCAGGAGATGATCAATGCCATTGAATCGGCGAAAAAAATAGATGCCCTGATTGTACCGGCTGACCGGGAAATACAAATCACCCTTTCAAGGGTCTGGCGGGGCATGGGATTCTGGGAAAAGCTTAAATTAATGGTGTCCATTGTCTTTTCCTTTGGGGAGTCCGATGGTATCCAGGAAGAAGATATTGAAAGGATGAAGCAGGAAGATATCCTCCAAACACTGCTGGCAGATGTCAAAGAAGCCCACCCCATCATTGAAAAAGCCCTGATTGATGAAAGGGACCAGTATCTGGCAGAAAGTATCCGGTCTGCCCAGGGAGAAAAAATTGTGGCGGTGGTGGGAGCTGCCCATGTTCCGGGGATTAAACGCTATATGGCAGATGACACGCCCATTGACCTGGCGGATCTCAACCAGGTCCCGCCGGCGGGAAATATGGGCAAAATCTTAAAATGGCTGATTCCCGGCCTTATTTTCCTCTTGTTTGCCGTTGGATTTATGATGGAAGGAAAAAATGCCGGCACCGACATGATATGGATATGGATTGCGGCCAATGGTATTTTTGCAGGACTCGGCGCCCTGCTGGCCATGGCCCACCCCTATACCATCATAGCCTCCATCATTGCAGCCCCCTTAACCTCCCTGAACCCTATGATAGCTGCCGGATGGGTATCCGGTCTTGTGGAGGCCTTTGCCCGGAAACCCAAGGTTCGGGATCTGGAAGCCATCCCCAATGATATTGTCTCCATAAAAGGGTTCTGGCGAAACAATGTCACCCGAATTCTATTGGTGGTTATTTTCACCAATCTGGGCTCTTCCATCGGCACCATGACGGCGGTTCCCCTGATGCTCAAACTGCTTTCCTGATCCTAATTTTTGATTAATGATAGGTCAGGTTCAGCCAATGGATTCCGCAAATTTCTGGATACAGGCAGGATAGAGTTCCCACTCTCGCTCAAGTCCTTTTTTTTTGATATCATCCAGGTTATCGTCTGCTTCGATATCAAAGGATCGCTGGCCGATGATGGGACCGGTATCTTCTCCGTAATCGACAAAATGAACCGTGCATCCACCGACTTTACACCCATACCGGAAGGTATCCCCATATCCGTCCGTACCCGGGAAGGAAGGAAGCAGGGCCGGATGGATATTCATAATCTTGTACTGGCCGGGAACTGTATTGAGCCGGTCAATGAAATAGGGGGTCAGTACCCGCATGAATCCGGCCAGAACCAAAAGGTCAATATCATAGGCGAGAATTTGGTCTAACAATATTTTTTCAGCAATGGCTCTGGATTTTAAAAAAAAGGTGAGGTCCCTTAACGTGCCACTTGTAGCGCCACTTAACGCACCACCTGACGCATCCCCTGAGGTATCAGAGGGCACCAATTGCTGCTTTTCAAGAATCTCTGCCATGTCAAAATCAGGAGGAAGATCTGAATCCTCAATGCCTTGTTTACAGGATCGGATAATTTTGGCGTAATCCACCACAAAGGTGTCTATACCCGCTTTTTCAGCCCGTTCAAGCCCTTTAACTTTTGGGGTGTCAGAGCCAGTAAAAAGAATCCTGGCATCAATGCTGCCGGCCGTGCAGGCATCAATAATGGCCTGGAGATTGGTACCGCCTCCAGATATCAAGGTTCCCACATGGATGGTTTTGGCCATGATATTTCCTCCTATTTATAAAAATCTATTGCTAAAAATTTATTGATTTCCAAATCCATTCTGAGCGCCGCAATCCGGGCACTGCCAGGTGATCCCGTTGCAGGTCATGCCCCACTGGTTCTCGTACATGCATGCCTGGCACATGGCAAACCCGCATCGACACTGCCAGCAGAACATAAATTCTTTCTGGCAGCAATGGCAAATTTTATTGTTTTTCTGCCTGCGTTTTTCCCGGCGGGCACGGCCTTTTTCCACCATCATATAAATATACTTCTCCTTTTTTTAAAAAGATAGTATATATGCCCTTAATTTAAGAAAAATTCAATCTCCAAAAAGGGGTATAATAAAATGGCAGTGAAAAAAATATTTCTCATCGACGGCAGTGCATTTTTATACCGGGCATTCCATGCCATTCGTTCCCTGAGCACCGCCAATGGTCACCCCACCAATGCCACCTTTGGATTCACCCGTATTTTACTAAAATTGTTAAAGGAAAACACACCCGAGTATGCCGTGGTTTTTTTTGATGTCAAAGGCCCCACCTTCCGCCACGTCCTGTATGATCAATACAAGGCCAACAGACCACCCATGCCCGAAGAGTTGGCCATTCAGATCCCCGACGTCAAACGAATGATATCGGCCTTGAACATTCCCATTATCCAGAAAATCGGATTTGAAGCAGACGACCTGGTGGGTACCTATGCCCGCTTAGCCGAACAACAGGGATTTGAAGTGGTCATGGTCACAGGAGACAAGGATTTTATCCAACTTGTCACAGAACACTGCGTACTATGGGATCCCATGAAAGAGACCATCACCGATGTGGCCAAGGTACGAGAAGATATGGGAATAACCCCCATTCAATTTATCGATGTACTGGGGCTTGCCGGGGATACGGCCGACAATATTCCAGGTGTCAAAGGAGTGGGCCCGAAAACGGCTATCAAGCTCATTGCCCAGTTTGGTTCCATTGACGGTGTCTATGAAAACCTGGACCAGCTTAAGGGCAAGAAAAAACTGTATGCAAGTCTTGCCGAAAGCCATGAAATCGTACTATTAAGCCGGGATCTTGCCACCATTGACCGAAAAATACGCGTCAAAGACAAAATTGAGGATTTCAAGCTTCCTGATTTTGACACCCACAAGGCCTTTGAACTGTTCAAAGAGCTTGAATTTAAAAATCTGACCGCTGAATTTGCCCAGAAAGCCGACAAGTCAAAAAAAATCTATAAGCTAATCACCTCCGTCCAGGAAATGGAAAAACTGGCAAAGGTCCTTGAAAACAAGGGTGTCTTTGCTATCGACACCGAAACCACCTCCAAGCACCCCATGGAAGCCGAGCTGGTGGGCATTTCCTTTTCCTATATGGATGACACAGGGTTTTACATTCCCATAGGCCATACCCATCCAAATGATATTGAGCAACCACAAAAAGAAGAGATCCTCCGCATTTTCAAGCCCATCCTGGAAAACCCGGAAATCCAAAAAATTGGCCAGAACATTAAATATGATTATATTGTTTTGGCAAATTACGGCATCCGGCTTGCTGGCATTGTCTTTGACACCATGATTGCCTCCCACCTGCTCAACCCAGCCACACGGGGCCACAGCCTTGACAGCATTGCCATGAATCTTTTCGGGTACAAAACAATTTCCTATGAAGAAATTGCCGGGAAAGGAAAAAACCAAATCGGGTTTGAAGAGACCCCCATTGGGGACGCCGTTGATTACGCAGCAGAAGATGCCGATCTCACCTTCATGGCCTATGGAAAATTTAAACAGCAGCTCCAGGAAAAAGGGCTGCTGCCCCTCATGGAAACCATTGAAGTGCAGCTGATTACCGTGCTTGCCAACATGGAAATGGCAGGCATACGAGTGGATGCAAAAGTCCTGGCCCATTTGTCCGTCACCTTTGAAGCCGAGATGAAAATTCTTGAACAAGAAATATATGAGCTGGCAGGAGAGGAATTCAACATCAATTCGTCCCAGCAGCTCGGGGTCATTCTTTTTGAAAAGCTCAAGCTTAAAACCAGCAAAAAAACCAAAAAGAAAACCGGATATTCCACGGATGTACAAGTGCTGACCCTACTTGCCAAAACCCATGAACTGCCGGATAAACTGCTTCGATACCGAACCCTGGGCAAGCTCAAATCGACCTATGTGGAATCCCTTATCCAATTAATTCATCCGGATACCGGGCGTATTCACACATCCTTTAACCAGACCATCACGGTGACAGGACGGCTTTCCAGTTCAAAACCCAACCTCCAAAATATTCCCATCCGGAAAAAAGAGGGCAAACTCATCAGGGAAGCCTTTATCCCGGAGGAGGGGCATATCCTCATCTCAGCGGATTATTCCCAGATCGAGCTTCGTGTTCTGGCCCATTGCGCCGAAGATAAAATTCTGATTGAGGCCTTTAACAACGATGAGGACATCCATACCCGGACCGCCCTTGAGGTCTTCCAGGTGATGGAAGCGTTTATCACCGATGATTTGAGAAGCCAGGCCAAGGCCATTAACTTCGGGATTGTATACGGCATGAGTGCCTTCAGGCTCTCCAATGAATTAAATATCAGCCGAAAAATGGCCACGGCCTATATTGACAACTATTTCAAGAGATACGCCGGTGTGAAAAAATTCATTGACAAAACCATTGAAGAGACAAAAGAAACCTGCGAGGTGGCGACTATTTTTGGCCGAAAACGGCGCCTGGATGATATCCGGTCCTCCAATGCCAATTTGAGAAATTTTGCCCAGCGAGCCGCCATTAATACCCCCATCCAGGGAAGTGCCGCCGACCTGATAAAACTTGCCATGATCAAAATGGAAGCTGCCCTGGTGAAAAATGAGATGGCCTCCAGGATGCTGCTGTCAGTCCATGATGAAATCATATTTGAAACCCCTTTGGAAGAAAAAGACCAATTGATACGCCTTGCCCGGGACGTCATGGAAAATGTATATCCCCTCAAGGTCCCGTTAAAGGTTAATTTTGGATCTGGAGAAAACTGGGCCCTGGCACACTAAAATCCGGCAACCCTATAAACGAATCAACCAAAGACCAATGAACACAAAAGGATTGCATCAAAATATGGGAAACCAACGCGTCGGGATTGTCATCAAAAATGAACTCTATGCCCAGGACAAAGCCCGGGAACTGATCCAGAGGCTTGGAGATAAATGCGTGGTGATTGATACCCAGGGGAAAACGGATAGTCATCTGCCCGAGGATCTTATCTGTATCATTGTATTGGGGGGAGACGGGACCTTTTTAAGTGTCGCCCGATTTATTGAAGACAAAAAAATTCCCCTGATGGGCGTAAAATTCGGAGAGGTCGGATTCCTAGCTGAGACCACGGAGGAGAATCTCCATGAAGCCATTGAGGCCGTATTCAGAGGGGATTATATTATCCAGGGGCGGGCCAGGCTCAATATCAAGGTGATGCGCAAAGGAGAGCAGATCATTGATGTGAATGTCCTCAATGATGCCGTTATCAACAAGGCCGCCCTGTCCCGGCTTGCTTCCTGTGCAGTCTATCTGGATGATACCTATCTGACCACCTATCGGGCCGACGGCCTTATTGTGGCAACCCCCACCGGCTCCACCGCCTATTCCCTGGCGGCTGGTGGACCTGTAGTGCATCCGGAAGTTCCCTCCATCATTTTAACCCCCATCTGCCCCTTTACCCTGACCAATCGGCCATTGCTTATTCCCGACACTACCCGGGTGGAAATCCGCCTTGAGGGCAGTCCCGAAGATATGATCCTGACCCTGGACGGCCAGGAGGGCTTTGAAATGGACCCAAGGGATAAAATATTTATCAAAAAAAGCCGAAATGCCGTCAAAATGATCTCCCTGGAAGATCAATCCTATTTCAAAGTATTAAAAACCCGGCTCAAATGGAGCGGCGGCAGAAGCTGATATCAGTCATAGCATCTGTCCAGACTGTGCTGAAAAATATTATCCGGATATGGACCTTTATGGTGATGATTAAAGTAACACTTCAATTAAAAATGATCGGATCACCAGAACGGTATAGATCGGGCCATTTTATTTTCACCTCTGCGCTTTTAAAATTCTGTCTTGAATGGTATGGATACATTTTTATAATCGATAAATAGTTAGGAGTATAAAATGCCCAAGGCCTGTGATTTAAAAAAAGGCAATGTTGTGGAGATAAACGATAACACCTATATTGTGAAAGATATTGATGTAAGATCACCCTCGGCAAGGGGGGCTGTGACCCTTTACAAGGTAAGGTTCAACAACATCAGGACCAAACAAAAATATGAAGAGACCTTCAAGGGTAATGATATGCTCAATGAAGTCGCCCTTATGAAAAGGTCTGTACAATATCTATATCCCGACGGTGCCCTCCATGTATTCATGGACAGCCAGGAGTATTCCCAGTATATGATAGAAGCGGATGCCATCCAGGATGAACTCGTCTGGATTACAGACGAAATGGAAGGCCTGGTCGGCCTTATCATTGATGAAAACATGGTGGCCATTGAAATACCCATTGCCCTTGTTTTTGAAATATCGGAAACAGCGCCCGGTCTCAAAGGGGCAAGCGCAACGGCAAGGACCAAGCCTGCAACCCTTTCAAATGGCGTTGAAATTCAGATCCCGGAATACCTGGAGCCCGGGGAAATGATCAAGGTCAATACCGAAACAAAAAAATTCATGTCCAGGGCCTGACCCCTGGGGCGTCAAGTATGTGTTTTAGAGCCGCGGCCTCAGCTTCTGCCAGTAAACACTATATCACGCTCCAGTTTTTACTCATCCAGCACTTTTCTGACAATTTGTGCTAAATCGTTTTTAGAGAATGGTTTCTGAATAAAATGTACCCCTTCGTCCAGTACACCGTGATGGGCGATGGCATTAGCCGTGTATCCGGACATGAACATGCGTTTGAGATCAGGATACGAGGATTGCAGACTATTGGCCAATTCAAGTCCGTTCATTTCGGGCATGATAACGTCAGTTAACAGCAGGTGAATTTCACCTGTATGTTCATTTGCAAGCCCCTTTGCCGCTTTGGGTGTGTCCGCTTCCAAAACTTTGTAGCCCAAATCCTCAAGGATTTTCTTGGCAAGTTTCAAGATGGGCAGGTTATCTTCCACCAGCAAGATAGTCTCACCCCGACCTTGTGGAATTTGCGTCATGCTTTTTTCTTGAATATCGACAGCGTTGCCCTCATGCATCGGCAAATAGATCTTGATGCTCGTACCCTTATCTGGTTCGCTGTAAACGTTGACAAATCCCTTGTTCTGCTTGACAATGCCGTAAACAGTGGATAGTCCCAAGCCGGTTCCCTTATCCACGTCCTTTGTGGTAAAGAAAGGTTCAAAAATATTGGTCTGTATTTCTTTGTCCATACCGCAGCCATTGTCACTAATTGTCAACAGGACAAACTTTCCTGGAACAAACCCGGCGTGATCCTGGCAATAGGATTTGTCTAAAACCTTTTTTTCCGTTTCAATGGTAATGTTACCCACGCCTTTGATTGCGTCCCGGGCATTGACGCACAGGTTGGCTAAAATTTGATCGATCTGGGTGGGGTCTACCTTTATATTCCACAGGTCATTTGCTGGCAGCCAGGCAAGATCAATATCCTCTCCAATGAGTCGTTTAAGCATTTTGAGAATATTTTCCACATTTTCGTTCAGGTCAAGTACCTCGGGAGCAATGGTCTGTTTGCGGGCAAAAGCCAGCAATTGCCGGGTAATGTTTGCTGCACGTTTCGAAGCCGTGAGGATTTGATTAAGATCATCATACAGTGGTCCGGTGGGGTCTATATCGGCCATGGCCAGTTCAGCGTATCCCATGATTACGCTGAGGGCATTGTTGTAATCATGGGCCACCCCGCCTGCAAGACGTCCCACGGATTCCATTTTTTGCGCCTGGATCAGTTGGCCCTCAAGTGACTTACGTTCGGTAATATCTTTAAGAAAATAAAGCGTAGCTGGTTTATTTTCCCACTGTATCAAAACAGTATTGAGATGAACTATCCTTTCAAAACCGGATTTTTGAACAATTTTAAACGAATATGTATTGGCAAATTTTTCACCTTTTAATGGACGTTTGTATTTTTCTACCACAGTTTGTTTGTCATCTGGGTGAATAAAATCAACAAAGGACATTTTAATCAGTTCCGCTACCAAGTAACCGGTCAACTCTTCCGTTTTTTTGTTTGCGAATTTTATTACTTGATCTTGAGCGACAAATATTGCGTCATCAGCATTCTCCACCAAAATTCGATATTTTTCTTCACTTTGTTTCAATGATGTCAGCATAGACTTTTGACGTTTTAATAAATCCTGTATGCCCTCAGATATAAATGCAATGACGATGGTGGTTATGCTGCTTAAAAGCATAAAATTTAAACCAACCACCGCCCAGTTTTTGACAGAGTTAATTGTGGAGTGATCCCAATTAATATAGCCAAGTTGCAATAATATACCAACGATAATAAGCGTTCCTGCATTTATTGCCAGAGAAATTATTGAAAACCGAAGACCCAGAAGAATGGCCACAATAACCGGGAATGAAAATAACCATACAGGACTACTACTAAAAGGACCAATAGCCAACAATAGTATCATTCCAAGGATGTAGCAGATAACGGAAAAGCTAATCGCACGAACCACAAAGGGAAAGGACCGGAAGAAAAAAAGGATAACTATCCAACTATAGATAACCGTATCAGTAATCACTACGCCCCAACGCCCTTCCTCAATGCAAAGTAGAACGCTGGCTATATAAACAAAAGGCCCTAAAAAAGTACCGGCAAACACAAAAACCAAAAGAAGGCGCTCTTGCCAATACCTAATTTCGTCATCAATAGTAACGTCTGTAGGGGTTGTTCTCCGGTCGATGAAATCCTTCAGGTTTTTTATATTTTTTTTTAATTGAATAAAATCAACCACAATTCGATTTCCAATAAAAAACAATATTTAATTATTGTTTACAGATTGACTGCGCCAGTATTCTATAATTCAAACTTTATTTGCAAAAATTCCTATAATGAACGTTACATCAAAATGTTGAAAATAGCAAAATCTATTCATAATTTTAACATTAACTACCAGGCTCCGGCCTCGGTTATTTAATAATTTTCGTCTGCATATTCAAGCCAGCCGCCTTTCTGAACAAGGGTTTTATCAAACTGGGAAATAGCAAAGCCAAGGGTCAGATTCTTGTCCTGTGCGGTCACCTGGATCAGGGAGGTTTCAACATCAACCGAAAGGAAGGTCTCGCCGGCCTTGCAGCAATCAAAAAGGATATCAATCTCTTCTTTTTTCAGTGGTATGGCCAGCATCCCGCAGTTGAACATATTCTGCCTAAAAATCCGGGCAAAACTCTGGGCAATCACCACATAAATCCCGTTGACCTCAAGGGCCCAGGGGGCATGCTCCCGGGAAGAACCACACCCGAAATTTTCCCGGGTGACGATGACGGCAACATCTTGAAGGTCTTTTTTTACATTAAAGCCGTCAAGCACAAGGTCTTCCAGCAAATGGGGCTGCATGGCTTTTTTTTCGATCTCCGTCAGATATTTGGCCGGTATGATTTCATCGGTATTGATATCTGACCGGTCCAGGCACAAGATTTTTCCTTTAAATTCTTTCATGGGGTTCTCCTAATTGACAAAAAGACTGGAATTTGCGATTTTTCCCTGGATAGCGGTGGCAGCGGCGGTGGCCGGACTCATCAAGTGAACCATTCCCCCTTTGCCCATGCGGCCATTGAAATTTCTATTGGTGGTGGCAGCCGCCACCTCTCCCTGTGCCAAGACCCCGTTACTCATGCCCAGGCAGGCGCCGCAGGTGGGATTGGTCACACAAAACCCCGCCTCCATGAATATTTTGATCAATCCCTCATCAAGGGCCATGGAAAATATCTTGGGGGTGGCCGGAGAAACAATGGCCCGAACCGTATCTTTGACTTTTTTTCCCTTGAGCACCTGGGCTGCCACCCGCAGATCTTCAATACGTCCATTGGTGCAGGACCCTATATAAACCTGGTCTACGGGGGTATTTTCCATCTGGGACACCGGGCGTACATTATCGGGTTTAAAGCCAAAGGTGGTCAGGGGTTCAAGCTCACTCACATCAATGGTTTTACTCCGTGCATACACGGCGTCCTTATCGGATGAAAACTGGGTAAAAGCGGTAAGCGCTGCTTCCCGGCTCTCGTACTCTTGTTTAATGAAGGGCCACAGGTACTCAACCGTTGTTTCATCCGGCAGACAGATCCCGCTGGTGGCACCCGCCTCCACGGCCATATTGGCAATGGTCATTCGCTGGTCCATGGTCATGGCATCGACCACACTTCCGGCAAATTCAATGACCATGTTGGTGGCACCGTCCACGGAAATCTGACGGATCACCTCCAGGATGATATCCTTGGCATAGACCCCTTGCTTGAGGGACCCCACAATTTCAATCCTGAATGTTTCCGGTCGTTTAAAAGTTGCGACCCCTTTTAAAATTCCCACTTCAAGATCGGTGGTGCCAACCCCTGCGGCAAAGGCACCAAATGCGCCATGGGTACAGGTATGTGAATCCCCCATAATGATGGTAAACCCGGGGCGGACAAAGCCTTTTTCCGGAAATATCGCATGGCAGACCCCGTTGTTCCCGATGTCAAAAAAATCTTTGATACCATGGCGAATAGCCCATTGCCGGAGAATTTTTCCCTGCAGGGCAGTTTTGGAATCCTTGGCAGGGGTGACATGATCAATTACCGCCTTGATCTTGTCCGGATCAAACACCCGGTCTTTCCCCCGGCTCACAAGGTCCTGGATGGCCGTGGGGGTTGTAATCTCATGGCAGAAAACCCTGTCCAGTTTTAATACACAGACATCACCGAATGGTTCATCCACAAGGTGGGTTTCAAAAATTTTTTCCGCAATTGTTTTTCCCATCATTTACTCCACTATTATGTTATTTTTCCATCAAAATAATCTTCGCCATCTGCAGGGGTGACAACCCAATAGGCCTGAAAAAGAAGGGATGACACATTTTCTATCACATGGGGAATCTGGGAAAAAAAGGAAATGGAATCCCCGGCAGTGATATCGTAGGTTTCTTCCCCGTAAATCAATTGGGCGCTCCCTGATACGACAATTCCCAGTTCCCGGCCCAGATGCCCGTCACCTGCGTCCCCCCGTTTTTGACCCGGGGCCAGCTCCAGGAAAAAAGCGCTAAAGGAATGGCTTCCCTTTTCCTGGCTTTCCCCACAGAGTTTCTCATATTTGAAGCCCTTTCGCTGATAAATCTTTCGTTCATCTTTCTTGATAATTTCAACCCGTGAATGGATTTCGTAATCCTTGAAAAATTTAGTGGGGGAGACCCCGTATACTTCCAATAATTGGAGCAGTGTGTCCAGGGAAGGAGAGATTCTGTTTCTTTCGATCTGGGAGAGCAAACTGGAACTTACACCCGCTTTGGCGACAACTTCCTTGATGGTCAAATGTTTAGAGTTTCGTATGGCCCGTAACAGGGCTCCCAGCTTTGTTTTCATAATCCGCCAATTTAAGTATACTTAATTAAATTTTAAGTATACTTAAAATTTAAAGCTTGTCAACCCATTTTTCCCCTTACCGGACCGGGAATTAAAGATCCCCGCCAGCCGCTAATCGGTGGGGAGAACCGTGTAGGCGAGTGCCCCCTGGTGCTGATATTCCGAAAGAAACGCCTCAAATTCTTTGACCCGGTCATCCTCCACTTCAATTTCATGGACAACCTCCTCTGTATAATCCGTGTGCGCTATAACTGCCTGGAACCGATTGAGCTGGTTTAAAAAAGGGTCATTAAGACCATAGGAAAGCCTCACACAAATTGTGGCAGTCTTAACCAGCTTGACCAGCGGTTCCAGATCAAGAGCTGCGGTCACGGCCTCGGAATAGGCCTGGATCAATCCCCGGATCCCAAGCTTCACCCCGCCGTATTGCCGGGTCACCACTGCAGCGATTTGGGACATCCCATGGCTGTGCAAGGTGTTGAGCATGGGTTTGCCTGCAGTACCCCCGGGCTCCCCGGCATCTGAGCTATGAAAGATGTCCCCGGTTTCCCCCACAATATAGGCCCAGCAATTATGGGTGGCGGTTTTATTCTCCTTTGAAACCTTTGTAATAAAAGCCTTTGCCACCTCAATTGATCCGGCAAAGGCCAGGGAACAGGTAAACACAGACCGCTTGATTTTAATCCGGGCAACGCGGACAGAATCTGTCGTTGCAGTCCCCACAGAATAGTAATATTTTTTCCCCTGCATTAAATACCATGCCCTTGTTTACAATATCAGGTTTTTTGATGCCGGTAGAACTTTGCCGTTGACGGCGGCTCCAGGGTGTTTCCCAGGATAAGGTCCGCGGCTTTTTCTGCCACCATCATGGTGGGCGCGTAGATATTACCGTTGGTCACAATGGGCATGACCGAGGCATCCACCACCCGCAGATTCTCAATCCCGTGAACTTTCATGGAACAAGGATCCACCACTGCCATGTCATCAGTTCCCATTTTACAGGTGCAAGAGGGGTGCAATGCGGTTTCCGCATCCTTTGCCACCCAGTCCAGAAGGTCCTTGTCTGTCTGGATATGGTTGCCCGGCGAAATTTCTCCGCCGTTGAATTCATCAAAGCAAGGCTGGTTCATTATTTTCCGGGCGCAACGGATGGTTTCCACCCATTCCTTGCGATCCTGGTCCGTGGACAGGTAATTAAAGCGCAGGGCCGGGTATTGACGTGGATCGGCGGATTTAAGTTTTACAGACCCCCTGGTATTGGAGTACATGGGCCCCGCATGGACCTGGTAACCATGGTCGGTACTGGGCTGGCTTCCGTCGTACCGGATGGCCAGGGGTAGAAAATGAAACTGGATATTGGGGTACTCAACCTCATCGTTGCTCCTGATAAACCCGCCAGCCTCAAAATGGTTTGTGGCGGCCGCCCCTGTTCTGTGGAAAAGCCAACGGTATCCGATAAAGGGCTTTTTCCACCATTTCAGGGAAGGGTTCATGGTGACGGGTTTTTTGCTTTTGTACTGAACATAAACCTCCAGATGATCCTGCATGTTCTCCCCTACGCCGGGCAGATCCTGGACCACGGGAATCCCCAGATCTTTAAGCTCTTGTGCAGCGCCCACACCGGAAACCATCAGGGTCTGGGGGGAGTTTATGGCCCCGGCGCAGCAGATGACTTCTCCTGCCAAAACCGTCTGGGCCCGGCCTTTTTTCCCCTTAACAAATTCCACGCCAACGGCTTTTTTGCCCTCAAATAAAATTTTGGTGGTAAAGGCCCGGCAGATCACGGTCAGGTTGGACCGTTTTTTCAAAACAGGGTGAACATAGGCCCTTGCAGCACTGAGCCTGCGGCCCCGGCTGATGTTCCGGTCAAAGGGCCCAAACCCTTCCTGGCG
Source organism: uncultured Desulfobacula sp. (assembly GCA_964459195.1). Lineage (GTDB taxonomy): Bacteria > Desulfobacterota > Desulfobacteria > Desulfobacterales > Desulfobacteraceae > NBML01. The sequence goes on along the minus strand of CAYWNB010000013.1, from coordinate 18,300 downwards.
ATACCCGTTGACATCATCGGTAAGGGGATAGCCAGCTTCTTTAGCAGCGGCCAGAAAAGCATTGAACAAGGGATTCTTGCAGGGGCCTGTTTCCAGGGTCAGGGGCCCCTTTGTGCCATGATAATCATCCGGCCCCTTGAGCCTGTTCTCCGCCCGCATGAAATAGGGAAGGTTGTGGGCGTAATCCCAGTTTTCCATGCCCGGAGCCGTTGCCCATTTTTCATAATCCAAGGCATTGCCCCGGATGTAGATCATGCCATTGATGGAGGAAGAGCCCCCCAGAACCTTGCCCCGGCCGTGGAAAACTTTCCGGCCCTGCATATGGGGTTCGGGTTCGCTTTCATAACACCAGTCATAAAATTTATTGCCCAAAGGATAGGTTAATCCTGCAGGCATGTGGATAAAAACGTCCCAGATATAATCGGGCCGGCCAGCTTCCAGAACCAGCACCTGGGTTGAAGGGTCCTGGCTGAGCCGGTTGGCAAGCACACACCCGGCAGATCCACCCCCGATAATGACATAGTCATAGGTTTGTTTCATTTTTTTGTTCTCCTTTTGAATACAAACTGCATCGGCCGGATATTTACAGTCATGGCCGGATGGATTTTAAATTAGTGCTTCTTATTATTCAAGGTGACGGAAAAGGAGTGACAGCAATTATCTGTTTTCAGCAATCAAGCTGATAAATCCTTCTACCAGATCCTCAATTCTTTCAGGGTTTTGTCAAGGGGCACACCATGGGTATCCCATCCCCTTGTCTTATAATATTCTTGTTTCATATATGCCATCTCTTTTTTTGAAATCCTGTGACCTTTTGCCTGCCCATGGCTGCAAAAAAAAGGGATGCACCCGGCGACCACTGTGTCCCGGGGGGTGGCTCTGTCTCTTTCAAGAGGAGCAAACGCTGCCATAGGATGTTTGTCCCCCTCAACCCGAGATTTTTCATTTCCTTTATGGGAAAAAAACTGATAGATGCAGCCCTAGGCTTTTTAACTTTTCTTAAGGATCGCAAATGAAACCCCTTCGTCAACAAGTAATGGAAACCGTTGCCTTTATAAAACCTCGCATCAAGAAATCAGTGGATATTGGTTTTTTAACGGGCACCGGTCTGTCCCAGACCCTGTCTTCCCTGAAGGTTATTTGGGAAATCGACTACGCCGATCTTCCCAATTTTCCCCAAACCACAGTTGAAAGCCATAGGGGAAAACTGGTCTATGGTACCATTGCCGACAAGTCAATACTGGTCATGCAAGGACGCTTCCACCTGTATGAAGGCTATACGCCCCGCCAGGTAACCTATCCCATAAGGCTCATGCAGGAACTGAACATTAAAACCCTGATTTTGAGTAATGCCGCAGGCGGCATTAATTTAAATTTTTCTTCCGGAGACATCATGCTCATCCGGGACCACATCAATCTGACCGGTCAAAATCCCCTGATAGGCCCTGAAGAACCTGCCTGGGGAATCCGGTTTCCAGACATGACCCGGGTCTATGACAAGGACCTTGGTGCACTTGCCAGAAAATGCGCAGCAGACAATGATATCCTCTTAAGGGAGGGCGTCTATGCCGGGTTATTGGGCCCCAGTTTGGAAACACCGGCAGAAACCACATTTTTAAAGGGTATCGGCGGTGATGCAGTTGGTTTTTCAACCATCATGGAAGCCATTGCCGGGATCCAGGCCGGCATGAAAATTCTGGGACTTTCCCTGATTACCAATATCAACAATCCCGATGCCCCGGAACAGACCACCCTGGAAGCCGTGGTGGAAACCGCCCAACGAGCATCCGGAAAAATGAACCGCCTGCTGTGTGATATGATATCCCAAATGCCTTAAAAAACAGGCTCTTAAAACACGATAAATAATGCTGACCTGTTTTTTTTGCACCCCCTTCTTAAAAAGAATGTATGGCTATGTTTTATCAAACAATGCTATACTAGGGTCAAAATACAGTATTTTTATCCATACAATATAGCTTAGGGTTAATATATGAGAATCGTTACACGTCCTGATTTTGACGGCATTGTCTGTGCCGTTCTTCTCCATGAAGCTGAAAACATAGACACTGATATCTACTGGGTTGAACCCAGTGAAATCCAGAGCAAAAAGGCCATAATCCAACGAGGGGATATCATCGCCAACCTTCCCTTTGATGCCAATTGTTCCCTCTGGTTTGACCACCATGTTTCCAACAAACCGGACATGGCGGTAAAAGGTGCTTTTGGCATTGCCCCGTCTGCCGCCGGTGTTATCTTTCACTATTATAAGGAACAGGGGAAATTCAAGGACCGGTTTGATGAATTGATTCAACAAACCGATATGATTGATTCCGCAGACCTGACACGAGACCAGGTGCAATTCCCGGAACGCTACCCCTACCTGCTGTTGTCCATGACCATACAAAACAGGGGGGATGGTGACGAAGCCTATTGGAACAAACTGGTCGACATGCTGGGAAAACTGCCCATTGAGCAGGTGCTTGAGGATTCTCAAATCCGGAAGCGCTGCGACGCCGTAATCCGGGAAAACGCCCGATTCGGCCATTTTTTAACCACCCACACCACCATTGTGAAAAAAATATCCGTCACCGATTTCAGATCCCTTGACACGGTTCCTTCAGGCAATCGGTTTTTGACCTATTCCTTGTTTCCAGACACTATTGCCAGTGCAAAAATACGATACCTGGGACCGGATAAGGACCAGGTATTGCTCAGTATCGGCCGCAGCATTTTCAACCAGGGCTGCCAGGTAAACATAGGAAATCTGCTGGCCCAATTTGGCGGCGGCGGCCATGCCGGTGCCGGCGGATGCAGTCTTGAAGCGGCAACTGCCCAGGAAAAAATTGACCGTATCCTTGAAGTCATGACAGCCAATGAGCGAGAAGAGGTTAAATGACAATGATTTGGAAAAAAGAATTTATAATAGAAGACATGAACCAATTTAGAAATGATACCATTGTGGGCCATCTGGGTATTGAATTTTTAGAAAAGGGAGATAATTTTTTATCTGCCACCATGCCGGTTGACAAAAAAACAGTCCAGCCCATGGGCATCCTCCACGGAGGAGCCTCGGTGGTTCTGGCAGAAACCCTGGGCAGTGCCGCATCCTATATGACACTGGATGAATCCCACTATAGTGTGGGGCTTGAGGTCAAGGCCAATCATTTAAAAAGTGTACCCAAAGGATTGGTAAAAGGCACGGCAAGGCCAGTCCACCTGGGAAGAACAACCCAGGTATGGGATATTTCCATTGAAAACGAAAACGCCGAATTAATCTGTGTTTCCCGCCTGACCATGGCGGTGTTAAAGGTTTCCGCCGACCAGGCCCGCTAAGAAAAATAAAAGCATGGCCCAAAGGCCAGACATCTGCCTACAATTTTCCCTTTACACTGGACACCTTGTCGGCCATGGTCTGGTCCCGGTCGGTGCGGGTACCGGCCTTAATGGTGGTGGTAATCCTGGGAGCACCCATGGCATGGATCTTTTCGTGGCATTTTTTTACCACGTCGAACACGCCATCCCACTCCCCTTCAATGTTGGTGCCATAGGCATGGAGCTCGGATTTAAGCCCGGCGTCACTGATGATTCTATGGCAAGCGGCCACATATTTGGAAACAGAAAGTCCCACTCCCAGAGGAACCACACACAAATCGATGATAACCTTCATATTTTAACTCCTTATCTTGTATTTTAATCCCCGGATTATCTTTCAAGTTTACACGCCTCATTTTAAAATAGCCAGAAGAATGGCACTCCATTCTAAATCTTTTACCCAAAAACAACTCAGCCCGGCATTCACAATACCAGGGAGGGTCAGGTTTTGTCGCTTAGGTTTTGGGTTGACATAAAAATTGATCCCAGGCATATAATGCAGGTCGTATCTCAAACTTTAAGGTTTCCGGTCATGGTAAAATATATGATAATAAAAAAATTCACCTCTTTCCTGGTAAAATAAGCGTCTATCATGGCATCCCATAAAGTCAGACAAATGATGAAATCCGAACGGGAAATGGCCAAAAGGCGTTTCCGACGACAGCGCAATAAAAATTATTTAGCAGAACCCGGCATCCATGATTGCATCATTGTGCTCGATCACCTCAAGCCCACCTATAATATCGGAAAAATTTTCAGAAGTTCCGAGGCCTTTGGCTGCCGGGAGATCCATTTGGTTGGCATTGATTTTTTTGATCCGGGACCTGGTATGGGCGCGTTTAAGTGGGTTCCGGCGGTCTTCCACACCGAATTTTTCGCCTGTTATACAGACCTCATCAACAAGGGGTATACCCCGTATATACTTGAACCTGGACAGGGCCCCCCGGTGATGGATACGCCTTTGCCCAAAAAAAGCGCCTTTATCTTTGGCCATGAAGAATTTGGGATCAGTTTTGAGCCGGGCCTGTTCCCGGAAATAAAGCGCCTGACCATTCCCCAATACGGCAAGTCCCAAAGCTTGAATGTCAGCGTGGCCGCCTCTATTATTTTGTATGAATATGTGCGACAGCACGTCAAAAATTCGGTCTGAACCAGACCAGGGACAAGGGGCAGGAGTATTCTTTGGAAAACATTGACAACAAATACCTTGTTTCATTATAAAGGATCCATGGAAAAGACTAACCGCTTACATAAATTAAAGGGTGACCCATGCAAACACCTGATATAGTAAAATATATTGTCAATTGGCTGAAAGCCTATGTGGAAAAATCAGGGTTAAACGGCTTTACCATCGGGGTATCCGGCGGAATTGATTCTGCCGTGACCTCAACCCTGTGCGCCAGAACCGGGGAAAAAGTAATCGCACTGAATATGCCCATTTTCCAGGCAAAAGACCAGGTATCCAGATCTGCTGACCATATTGCCTGGCTGGAGAACGCCCATGACAATATCACGGGAATCGATGTGGAACTGACCCCGGTCTTTGAACAGATCCAGGCCAGTTTCCCAAAAAAAATCCAGGATGGTCTGACCATGGCCAATACCCGCTCCCGCCTCCGCATGACGACACTCTACGCATTCGCATCCCACCACAGACTGCTGGTGGCTGGCACCGGCAACAAGGTGGAAGACTTTGGGGTGGGATTTTATACCAAATACGGGGACGGAGGCGTGGATATTTCCCCCATTGCCGACCTGACGAAATCCCAAGTCTATGCCATTGGCAAGTTCCTGGGCATCCACCAGGATATTTTAACCGCCCCCCCCACCGATGGCCTGTGGGAAGATGAGCGCACCGATGAAAGCCAGATAGGGGCCACCTATGGGGAACTGGAATGGGCCATGACCCATGAAGCCTCACAAAGAATCCCGGGACAGGACCCGGGAGAAGACCCGGGAAAAAATCTGGATGACCGACAAAAAGAAGTGCTGTCCATTTACCACAAATTTAATGCGGCCAACCAGCACAAGATGGCGCCCATTCCAGTGTGCAAACTTCCATCTGAGTTGATCCGATAAAAAAGGCATAACCAGACCCATGGTCCCTGAATGGAAACATTTCCCCATGCATAATTGAGGCTCTTTTCAATGGATTTTGATCTTTCTGTATTCAGCGGGGTTCTGTATGGCAGCAGGCCAGATCATCGGAGCCAGTGCAGGATATAGCATGGCCATCAAACGAGGCGCGTCCTTTATTCGCCCCATCTTTTTGACCATGGTCTTTTTAACCATAGCCAGGCTTATTATTGTAAATAATTTTTAACTGCTACCCCACAGAACAATGATTTTTTTGACAAATCTTTGCCCATATATTATACAACATCCTTTTTTATATTAAGTGTGGAGGGATAATGCAGACCGGGAAAATAAATCAGCGAATAACCTATTTCATGGAACAGCGGCAAATGGGCTTGGAGTCCCTTTCCCAAAAGACAGGCCTTGACACTGCTCTTCTGGATACCATGCTCACCGAAGATGTGTATCCGCCCCTGGGCCCTTTGATGAAAATCGCCAGGGCTCTGGGCGTCCGGCTGGGAACCTTTCTGGATGATCAGGAAAGTACGGACCCCTATATCGTCCGAAAAGCCCAAAGGCAGGCAGAATTCAGTGTATTGGCTGGAAAAAACAAACCTGCTGCCTTAAATTTTTTTGCCCTGGGCAAGGGAAAAACAGATCGCCACATGGAACCCTTTTTCGTAGAAATCCTGCCCGAGTCTGCCCGGGAAAAAAAATTGTCCGCCCATGAGGGGGAAGAATTCATCGCAGTGATCAAGGGCAGCATTGAGGTCCAATATGGCCAGGAAACCCATATTTTAAATGAGGGCGATTCGGTTTACTACAACTCCATTGTCCCCCATTATATCAGCTGCGCCGGGGATCAAAAGGCAGAAATCCACGCGGTCATTTATATACCAGAGTAAAGGGAAAAAAAATGGAACCCCATATCGTTTTAAAAAATAAGGTCGGATTAAAAGAATTGACCCTAGGGCAAATTCTCGACCAGACAGTGGCGAAATTTCCCGACAACGAAGCCATTGTATATCTGGACAGAAATTTTCGGTTAACCTATCGGCAATTTTCAGACCTGGTGGATGAAACCGCCAAGGGGCTGATGGCACTGGGCATAAAAAAAGGCGAAAAAGTTGCCATCTGGGCCACCAATATCCCCGGCTGGGTCACCCTCCAATTTGCCACGGCCAAAATCGGAGCGATTCTCCTGACGGTGAACACCAACTACAAAACCGCTGAGCTGGAATATCTTCTCACCCAGTCTGAAACAGAAAATATCTTTCTCATTGACGGGTTCCAGGACACAGATTATATCAATACCCTTTACGAATTGGTACCGGAACTAAAGACCTGCCAGCGGGGCAGTCTTGAAAGTCCCAGATTCCCCCATCTCAAACGGGTAGGATTTTTAGGGCCGGAAAAACACCGGGGCATGTATTCCATTCCGGAAATCCGTGCGCTCTCGGTCATGGTTTCCGACGAGGATTACCAGGAGCGGCAAAAGAGTTTAAGCCCCCACGATGTGGTCAATATGCAGTATACCTCGGGTACAACCGGGTTTCCCAAGGGGGTTATGCTCACCCACTATAATATCGGGAACAACGGGTTCTGGATCGGGGAAAACCAAAAATTCACGGCGGCTGACCGGGTCTGCCTGCCGGTTCCTTTGTTCCATTGTTTCGGTTGTGTTCTGGGGGTATTGGCAGCCGTCAACCACGGCACCTGCATGGTGATTCTGGAAGGGTTTGATCCCCTGCTGGTGATGGCCTCTGTTGAACAGGAACGCTGCACGGCATTGTACGGGGTTCCCACCATGTTCATCGCCCTCCTGGACCACCCCATGTTCTCAAAGTTTGATTATTCCTCCCTGCGTACCGGTATCATGGCAGGCTCCAACTGCCCGGTCCACACCATGGAGCAGGTCATTGACCGAATGAACATGCGTGATATCACCATCTGCTACGGCCTCACCGAAGCCTCGCCCGTGATGACCTATACAAGGATTGGTGACGCGTTTCGTCTTCGGGTAGAAACCGTGGGCCGCGCCCTTCCCCACATGGAGGTTAAGATCATTGATCTGGAAACAGGAGCGACACTTCCCCCGGGCACCCAGGGAGAGGTCTGCTGCCGGGGCTACAACATCATGAAGGGATATTACAACAATCTTGACGCCACAACCCAGGCCATTGACCAGGACGACTGGCTTCATTCAGGAGACCTTGGCATCATGGACAAGGAAGGGAACCTGTCCATCACCGGCCGCCACAAAGACATGATCATCCGGGCCGGAGAAAACATTTATCCCCGGGAAATCGAAGAATTTTTGTACCGCATGGATGAAGTCAAGGATATCCAGGTGGCAGCCGTTCCCAGCGAAAAATACGGAGAAGAGGTGGGTGCCTTCATTGTTCTCAAGGAAGGGGCACAGATTGAGGTAAGTGAGGTGAGCGATTTTTGCAGAGGGAAAATCAGCCGGTATAAAATCCCCCGCTATGTCCATTTTGTGGAGGACTACCCCATGACCGCATCGGGAAAGATCCAAAAATACAAACTAACACAAATGTCCACGCAAATCTGGCCGGATCGGAGATAGACCAAGGATTCCGGACTAAATTCCGGATGAACAGGAGACTATCCCAGCTGATTTGCTTAGATCCAATTAATATTTTTAACAGCCGCCTTGACAGATTCTTTGTAAATTTATATCTTGTGACTACTGGTCACAAGATATAAAGGAATGATAATGGAGATTTCAGACAGAAGGGAAAGGGAGTTTAAACGCAGAGAAGAGGATATTCTCCAGGCCTCCTTTGATTTATTCGCAAAAAACGGCATTGAGTCTGTCACCATTGATATGATTGCTGAGAAGGCCGGGGTGGGCAAGGGTACCATTTACAAACATTTTATCGGGAAAAATGAGATATTTGCCTCACTGGTTATTCTCCAGGGACATGAATTGATGAATGCCCTGAACCGCCTGGATAAAACCGTTCCCATCATTTCCCAGATTAAAATAATGATCCGTATTTTCTGGGAAGTTCATACCCAGGACATCAAAAAATTTCAAATCAGGCGAAAATGCGACCAGTTGATGGTGTTAGAAGAGTTGTCCCCCCCTGTGCTTGCAGAATATAACAAACTCAACGATATGAAAAAAGAATTTGCCCGGGTCCTGTTCCAGCAGGCCATTAATGAAGAGGTTTTCATGGCGGTGGATGTTGACAACCTCATTATCGCTTCCATGGGCCTGTATACCGGCATGCTGGATGTGGCGTTGAAAGAGGATGTTCAACCGTCGGAAGAGTTATATCTGCTGCTGAAAAACATGGTTTTTAAGGGATTTATGGCCTAGGTCCAAGAGGGGCACAGCACCCGGGATTAATATTTTTTTGTATTTTTTATGACCGCCAGTCACAAATAGACTACTGGTCGCAATTTTTATATAGACTCCGGCCATGCCGGTTATTAAAATAGCAATGAAAGGAAATCATGAATATCAGTCGAATGATTCGCTGGGTAGTGATTAAATTTCCAGGGACAACCCTGGTGACACTTCTCCTCTTGTCTGCTCTGGCGGCCACCCAACTGCCCTACCTTGAAACAGATCCGTCGCCCATGCTTCTGGCACCAGACCATGAAAGCCGGGTGGCCATTCGAAAGCTGCGGCAGACCTATACCGGTTCCAACAGCGGGATCATTGTCATGCTGGCTGCCAAGGACACGGTTTTTAAGGGAGACACCCTTGCCCGAATACAAAAACTGACCCGGGCATTTGAAAATTTAAACCTGATCACCCAAAAAGATCGTGAACACCTTATATCCCTGGGTGCGGGTTGTCCTGCTGACCTGGGCGAACAAATAGCCAGCCTGGCCACGGGCCCCATTAATTTTGACACCTGGATGCACATTGATGAGGTAAAGGAATCTCTGGAGTTCCTTGCCGATGACCCCCCTGTTGCCATTAAAAATTTGACAACCGCCCTTGACCTCTGGCTTGAAAAAATATCCCCCATAAAAAAAGTCAGTTCCCTGGCCAGTACCGATAATATCCTGGTACGAAACGACCGTCTGGAGGTCGGCCCCATATACGAATCAATTCCCATAGGCCCCAATGCCCTGGCCGAGATGAAAAGAGAGGTAACTTCCAATGATATGTTCCAAAATATTCTGATTTCCAACAATAGCAAAAATACCAGCATCAATATTGAACTGAATCTGTCCGAGGATGCCATAAAAGAACGGTATCTCATTTACAAGCAGGTCAAAGAAATTGTTGAAAATAAAATTCCAGGGCCGGAAACCTATTATATTGCGGGGTTACCAGCCGTGACAGCTGCCCTTGGTAAAGCCATGGAAGATGACAGCAAAAAACTGTTTGCCATTGTGATCCTTCTGGTGATGACCTGCCTCATCATCACCTTTCGAATGCTCAAAGGGCTTTTGGTTCCCCTGGCTGTTGTCCTGCTCTCCCTTGTGGTTACCCTGGGAGTGAAAGCCTTTTTGGGCATTCCCTTAAATATTATCACCATCTCTTTGCCCGTATTTATCCTGTCCATCGGAGTGGCAGACGGTATTCACATGTTTTCCGAATACCGGGACTGCCTGCTCAAGGGGCTGGATAAAAAAGAGGCGATTGAAGAAACCCTGGACCATCTGACCATGCCGGTTATCATGACCTCTTTGACCACAGGTGCCGCTTTTTATGCCATTTCCATAACCAAGATTGTTCAGCTCAAATATTGCGGACTGTTTGTTTGTCTCGGCGCCCTTGTGGCCATGGTGTTCTCCCTATTTTTTATCCCGGCCCTGCTAATGGTGCTGCCGGAAAAATCCCCTCACAAACAAACTGGGCCCAAAAAAAAATTTGTGTCTTATATTGAAAAAAGATATTCAAGGTTCCTGATAACCATCACCCGCAGGGCCCTGGAAAATTCTGTTGTCATTGCATCCCTTGCCGGTATCATTTTTCTAGTATTTCTCGTTGGTGCATCCAAGGTAAAGGTGGATAACAACAGCGTTAACTTTTTCATGAAAGATTCCGATATTTATATTTCCTCCCATGCCTTGAACAGCCAAGGTGCCGGATCCGCACGGATCAATTTTTTAATTTCAGCAGATTCACAGGAGACCGAACCCTTTAAGCAGCCTGAAAACCTTCGGTATATAAGGGATTTCATGGCGTTTTTAAATGACCAGCCGCAGGTGGGCAAGGCCATGGGAATGACCGAACTGATCCGACGGATTCATTTTGTACTCAATGATGAAGACCCGTTATTTAACCGAATGCCAATATCCCAAGAGGACTCCCCATCAAATCATCTCATTTCCCAGTTGCTGCTCCTGTATGAAAACGGGGGAGGAGATGCTCTTTCCGACTATGTCACCCCGGATTACACCCAGCTGAACCTGCCCGTGGTGCTGCAGACCAATTCATCCCTTGAAACCAAAGCCCTGACCGACAGGGTAAGGGCATTTGCGGATCAAAGATTTCCCGACACCTTCCGTCTTGAGATCAGCGGATCTGCCAATATAGAGGCCGCCACCACAACCGAGATCGTCAAAGGCCAGATCACAGGCCTGACCGTTTCAATCCTTGTGGTGCTGGTGATGATTGGCATTACCTTTCAAAGGATTGGGTATACCCTCATCGCCATGATCCCCCTGGTCATGACCATTACCATCAACTTCGGGGTCATGGGATTTTTGGGGATTCCTCTGGATATCGGGACCTCCATCATTTCCAGTGTGGTGATTGGAATCGGTGTGGATTACAGCATCCACTATCTTTCACGGCTGAAAAAAAATCTGGACAAGGGAATGGACTTTACAGCCGCCTTGGACAATACAGTGCTCCACAGCGGCAAAGCCATTATTTCCAATGCCATAACAGTGGGGTGCGGGTTTATGGCACTTTGGTTTTCCGTGCTTACCCCCCTGATCATAATGGGATGGTTGATCTCCCTGACCATGGTGGTCAGCGCCCTGTGCGCCCTGGTGCTCCTGCCCGTGTTTTTTTATTTTACACTGCCAAAAGCCTTTCAAGCGAAGGTTTCACCATCCTTAAAACGTTTACCTCTTACCCCTGAACAGGAATAATTGAACAGGAATAATTCAAGGAGAAAAAAATGAAGTTCAATCGTTATATTTTAATTTTTGCTTTTATCTTTTCCAGCCCCTGGCTGGCAGAGCCCTTATCCTTTGCCGGTCCCAGTGCCTCCGGGGTGATGGAACAAGTTGATACTAGGGAAACCGGAGAAACAATGAAATCAGACACCCTCATGATCCTGATGGACAAAGGGAACCAAAAACGGCTCAGAAATATCAAAACAATCCGGAAAGAGTATGGAAAAGATACCAAGGGTATTATTTTTTTCCTAACTCCCGCAGATGTCCGAAATACTGCCTATATGTCCTTTGACTGGGATGATGACGCAAAAGAAGATGATTCATGGCTCTACCTGCCTGCCCTGGGAAAGGTCAAGCGCATTGCAGCCGGCGACAAATCCGGCTCGTTCATGGGCAGCGATTTTACCTATTCTGACATCAACGGCATCAAGATTGAAGACTGGGATTATACCTTTATTAAGGAGAGCTATTCCTTGAAAGGAAAAGACACCTGGGTCATCCAGGGGCTTCCCAAAAAACAAGCCAAACAAAGGGTAATGACTCAAACCGGGTATTTAAAATCCATGATGTGGGTTCAAAAAGAGAACTGGGTGGTGGTCAAGGCAAAATACTGGGTAAAAAAGGGTAAAAAAATTAAATATTTTAAGGCCGAAAAAATCCAAAACATCAACGGCATATGGACCCCCCTGAAACTGACCATGGTGACCACATCCAAGGGCAAGGTGACCCACTCATCCATCCTTAAAGTGTCCAATGTCCGTTATAACCTTCCTGTCAAAGACACTTATTTTACCACCCGAAGCATGGAGCAGGGACTATAATGCCAAAACCGGGCAAGCGTATCCTGTTGGTTTTTCTATTAATTTTTCTATTGATTTTTCAGCTGATGCCCTCCCTTTGGTTACAGAACCCTTTGGTTCCAAAGGCCTTGGCAGCAGATGAACCCCAGGCCCGGACCAACACGCAAGACAGCTTCGAAGGCCAGATAGAAAATTCCCTTGAAGACGGGTTTAAGGATATCGATCCCTTTGTATCCCCCGATGATGCGGCCGGCAAGGATGATATGATTTTACCCGGGCCAAAATATTCGGATTTTTATCTGGGCGGGTATATGGAACTGGAAACAGAATTAGGATATGAAAAACCAGATAAAAAACTTTCCAAATTCAAGCCGGTATTATTTGTTGAAACTGAATACAGAATAAACAGAAACCATAAGGTCAGGGCATCGGGTCTGGCATCCTATGATGCGGCCTATGGTATGACGGCAAAGGATCAGCCCTGCGGCCAGAGCCTGGATGATGAAATTTTGGATATTGAACTTCGGGATCTCACCATAGATTCAACTCTCAACGACATTTTTTCCATAAAAGCCGGACGCCAGATTATTGCCTGGGGCGATTCGAATTTTGCCAAGATTACGGATGTTGTCAATCCCCGGGACAAAACAAGTCCCGGCCTCATTGAACTCGAAGATTCACGGCTGCCCGTTGCATCACTTCGCTTGTCAGCCCAATATGGTTCCCTTTCTCTGGATGGGGTAAGCATCCACGAGCACCCGGGCAGCAAGATTTCCGGTCTGGGGTCTGATTTTGACTATTATGCCTCCCTGAGAGAGTCCAATATCTGGATCCGGGAAAAAAATACCCCGGACGCTGGATTCAAGGAGACAAGTTTTGCCTTTAAGGCCACCCGATCCTTTAACGGGGGAGATATCTCCCTTGTGGCAGCCAATACCTTTGACGATTTGCCGGTTCTTTCCTACCAGGGTATATCCAGCCGGGGAATACTGATGTTTACCCCTGAATATAAACGATTTTCTACCATGGGTATCTCTGCAAGCATGGCCAGAGATTCTGCCCTGTTCAAGGTAGAGGCAGCTTTTCGCAAGGATCGGGCAGTTCAGCGCAATGATGTTTTATCACAGATTGTCGCTGGTATTCCGGTCCGATCCATCCAAACCTTTGACAAAAAGGATCAGGTAGAAGCACTCACAGGCCTTGAGTACACCGGGATATCAGACCTTCGAATTTTGTTGGAAGGCAAGGTCCTTCGCACCCTGGACCATGAATCCTTCCTGAATATGCCAGAATATGAATACCGGACCTATTTCCAGGCCACCTATGAAATGCTCAACGAAACCCTGGCCCTGGATCTGTTTTGGGTTTATTTTAATCCGGGCCAGGGCCACATTCTCAGGCTGAGCAGCGAATACGATATTTTTGATGATGTTAGTGTCCAGCTGGGAATGGCTTTCTACAGTGCCGACACTTCAGATACCGTCATTTATCCCTACAAAGACATGGACAGAATTTTTTTCCGATTCAAATATTTTTTTTAAAATTGCAAAAGATTTATGCTTTGGGCACCCCTTCAAAGGCTGTTTTGATTTTATCCACTGCCCAGTCAATATCCTGTTGCTCAATGATCAGGGGCGGGGCAAACCGGATGGTATAGGTATGGGTCTCCTTGCACAGAATCCCCATTTTCATCAGGGATTCACAGATAGCGCGGGCGCCCCCCGGGGTTCCCTCGGCCAGTTCAATGGCAATCATAAGCCCGATTCCTCGAACTTCTTTAATGGCAGGATGCCCGATTTTTTTCAATTCTGCCAAAAAATACCCCCCCATTTTTTCAGCATTTTCAATCATATTCTCGTCCACCAGCACCTTGAGGGCCGCCCTGGCAACGGCACAGGCCAAGGGGTTGCCCCCGAATGTGCTTCCGTGCTGGCCCGGCTGAAGCAATCCCAGCACCGCCTCATTGGACAAAACCGCTGACACCGGATAAAAACCGCCGGACAGGGCCTTGCCGATGAGGGTGAGATCCGCCTGGATCCCCTCGTGTTCTTCGGCCAATAATTTTCCGGTTCTGCCAAGGCCGGTCTGGATCTCATCTAAAATCAGCAGAACATTCTTTTGGGTACAGATCTGACGGACCTTTTTTAAATAGCCCTTGGGCGGAATAATCACCCCTGCCTCCCCCTGAATCGGCTCCACCATGAATGCCACGGTATTGGGACCAATGGCCTGTTCCAGAGCATCGGCATCCCCAAAGGGAATGGTTTTAAAGCCCGGGGTAAAGGGGCCAAAATTTTCCCTTGCATTCCCATCGGTACTGAACCCGATGATGGACAGGGTTCTGCCGTGAAAATTGTCGTTACAGACAATAATTTCAGCCTGGCCATCGGCCACCCCCTTGGTTTCATATCCCCATTTCCTAGCGCATTTAATCACCGTTTCCACGGCTTCCGCCCCGGAATTCATGGGAAGCATTTTATGAGAATCGGTCAGTTTGCAGAGTTCTTCATACAACAACGGTAGCTGGTCATTGCGAAATGCCCGGGAGGTCAGGGTCAGTTTATCCGCCTGGTCCATCATGGCCTGGCGAATTTTTGGGTGGCAATGGCCCTGGTTGACGGCTGAATACGCAGACAGGCAATCCAAATATTTATTACCTTCCACATCCCATACCCAAATGCCTTGTCCCCGATTTAAGACAACATCCAGTGGTTTATAATTCTTTGCCCCGAACCGGTCTTCAAGATCGATAAGCTCTTTTGCTTTCATTATTATATTCCTTTTTCTATTTATTCCATGATATTTTGACCATAACCATCCAGCCAATCCAAAGCTTGCTTTTTTATTTTAAACCAGTATTAATAGATGCCGTCAACCGATTTTAACACATAACATGAATGAAGAAAACTCATGCAACGAAGAAAACATCTTGACCTTCCCTCCTTAAACGGTCTCAAAACCTTTGAAGCAGCGGCCCGTCACCTAAGCTTCACCCTGACAGCCCAAGAGCTCTGCGTGACCCAGGGGGCAGTCAGCCGCCAGATCAAACAGCTTGAAGATCAGCTAAAGGTGATTCTCTTCCATAGACGCCACAAACGACTGATGCTCACAGACCAGGGCATACTTCTAGCATCTCCTTTGACCCGGGCCTTTAATATCATTGCAGATGGCGTGGACAGATTAAAGAACCAGCAGCAGGATTTCAGCCTCAAGGTCCACCCCACCTTTGCCATCCGCTGGCTCATCCCGCGACTCCACCATTTCCAGGCCCTTCACCCGGAGATCCAGGTGCGGCTGACCACCTCGGGAAAAAATGTTGATTTTAGCCATGAAAATTTTGACGCCGGTATCACCCATGAAGGAAATGACATCCCCGGCATTACCCGGAAAAAAATATTGACAGAACAACTGATCCCGGTCTGTTCCCCCAAATTTCTTGCCACAGCATTTCCCCTTGAAAAGCCAGAAGATATCACCGGCCGGATGCTTTTACACAACACCCCGGATCTAAAGGAATGGGCTATCTTTGCAGACCAGGCCAAAATAAAAAACCTGCCCCTGGAAAGGGGCCAGGTTTTTGAAGTGGACGATGCCGCCCTCCAGGCGGCAACATCAGGCCTGGGGATAGCCCTAGGAGATCTCTTCCTCATCCGGGATGAGTTGGAAACAGGCCGGCTTGTTGCCCCCTTTGGATTAACCCCCATCAAAACAGGAAACTATTATTTTTCCAGACCCGATTTTAACAACAAACCCGCGAATGTAACCGTCTTTCAAGATTGGCTGATCACCACCCTTAACCAAACCGCCCCCCCAAAAAAAGCAGTATAAAATCAATCTCTTGTTGACATTTTTCATTCAGATTCTATTCTATTTCTTATAGACACCTTAACGCAAATAAAATAAGGGAGCAGAGGCCATGAACACCATAGAAAGCCGTAGCATCCGGATAAAACTGGTGGATGGGACCCATCAACGGAGAGGTAAACCTAAACAAAGGGACTGGGTATGATCGGTTAAGTGACCTTGTGGATTACCAGGAAAGCTTTCTCACCATTTTCAATGCAATCCTCTATGAAAAAAACCTTGATCCCCAGCTCAAATATGAAACGATTCTGGTCAATAAAAATCACAAATATCATTACTGGCGAAAGAAACACTCAGTAAATGAGGAAATTTGACTCCTGAGCGATCATACCATCAGTGCTCAGGAGGAAAACTGCTATAATTATATATTAATTTTGCAATTCCCAACTTTTTGGTGTAACGTTTTTTAGATACAATTTAAATTATTGAATATTGAGGAAGTCAATCTTTATGTAAGTTATGGTTAAATTTTCGGATTTATACAAAAACAGACAAACAGCAGCCAAGCAAATCTTCAATAGAATTGTGTCTTGGTTCATTTGATCCTGCTCGTTTACAATGGGCAGTTTTTTGGGCTATACCCCCTACGAGATAGCTCCCCTCCTTTAAGGTGGGGGATACTCCGATCTAAGAATAATATCAGTCCCGTTCATCGGGTTCTGTAGAAGAATAGAGGATTAAGTTATGCCCCACACCCTGCTCCGAACTATTTTTGTTGTTCCTATACTACTGATCACCTTCATAAGTATTGGGGCTGCACAGGGACGATCTGAAGAGCGGTCAGGTGTACTAGATATTTCAAAATATGATCTTTACCAGGACGGTAATATAAGGCTGGATGGCAAGTGGGAATTTTTCTGGGACAGTGTCAAGCTTCCGGAAGAGTTTAAAGGAAACGTCACACCAATACCAGATGGTTATTACGCGGTTCCAAAATACTGGACAGCATATAAAGGGCTCTCTCTTCCCGCCAAGGGCCGTGCTTCCTACAGATTAGTAATAAAACTTAGCACCAAAAATCAGCCACTGAGTCTGTTGACACCTGAAATATTCACCCACTATCATTTGTTCATAAACGGACAACCTGCCGACAGGTATGGGGATTTCAAAAAAGAGAATATACGATTCTTAAGTCCACGGATTTTTACCTTTTATAATAACAGTGATACAATCGAAATCCTTCTCAACATAGAAAATCACCTCCACAGTAATGCCGGAATAGGTCAGAGCTTTTTCATCGGATCTCCTGAAAATATCAGAAAACAGAACCTTTTCAGTATCATTACAGAGATGGTTCTTGTTGCAGTCTGTTTATTTGCCGGTATTTACCATATTTTGTTGTTTACCTTTCGTCGAAAAGAGAAAGAGCTCCTTTATTTCGGTGTATTTTCAATATTAATTGCCCTACGAACCACAATAACAGGTACTACGTTCCTGATGCAGTTATCGCCGGATCTTCCTTTTTGGATTGGCTCAAGAGTAGCAACAGCGGTGATTCCCTTATGCGTCATGACATTTCAAGCCTATTCCTATTATTTTTTTAGTCCCCTATTCCCTAAAAGACCACACCAGATATTGATGATCATGCACGGAGGATATCTGGCACTGGCAATCTTTGCCCCTTCCATGGTTTATACCAGTCTCTTTGCACCCTACTTTTGGATAATCACAAGTTCCTGCCTGTTGATCGCAGGAACGAACATCGATGCGATAATAAAAGGATTCAAATACTCATTCATTTTTATTGCAGGGTTATTTTTCGTTTTTGCAGGGGTAGCCAATGACATGCTCCATTATTTGCAAATCATTAATACAGGCTACTATCTAACTCTGTGGTTTTCACTTTTTATTGTTGCCCAATCCAGTATGCTGGCAATAAAATTTTCCAATGAGCACAAAATGGTTGAAGATCTTTCGGAGAGACTTCGGCTCCTGGACAGGCTGAAAGATGAGTTTATCGCCAATACTTCCCATGAATTGAAAACACCGATCAATGGTATCATTGGAATCAGTGACTCATTGATTGATGGTGTCACCGGAAATCTGCCGATAGAAACCATTCGTAATC
>CAYWNB010000012.1:7140-37300 GCA_964459195.1 uncultured Desulfobacula sp. | reverse complement strand
TACATCTGACGTGGGTGTCCATCGCATCTGGATTTAAAAGTTAGGACTATTATTAATAGTTATAACCATTTTGAGCCCTTAAAAAATGAAAACTGGTACTCAACATTAATTATCCAAAGGTGGACTATTCGGAGCCTGGAATAGTTTAGGATGCCAAAATAATACATCACCGGGAATCTGGATTAATTGATGCCAATTATGGAAGTATCTTCTTTTTACATATTACAGCCTTTTACACTTAAACTCGTCGATGGAAGCATCTAAAATATTACGTTCAAGCTGCATATCAGGCTTCCACCAAACTGCATGATCACGTTTCCTTTTTGCGAATTCTTGCTGTGCATTTATTATATTTTCTTGTGTTTTTTGCGTGAACATGGGGGAAATTCCGGCAATAGACACAACATTTGCGTCATTTGTTAATCTATCTTTATCAAGGACACCTTTTTCATTGAAATGCAAATAATAATAAATCGCTCGTATAACCTCTGTCGGCTTTCTGTTCTCAATTTTAACACCAATTTCTGCAGCACGCACACGCTTTCCAGCAAACCTTTCCAATTTCTCTTCACTGGTGCATTCTAATAAACGTTCAAATCTATTGAGTGACAATCTAAAGATCTCAGAATCATCTGTAATAATAAAAAATCTTACTGATACAGAACTCATATGGCTATCCTTTTAAAGTTGACTCTTTAATCTTGATGGCCACAAACTTCCCACCCTTCTTTTTCTTAACAAGGCCAGCTTTCTTTAAGTGAAACATAGTGTTTGAAATTTGTTTCCCAGTAAGGCCAGTCAATTTTGCGATTCCCTTAGCATCTATGCCAGTCTTTCTGGATTGTATGGCTTTCAAAATTGTTTCCTTGACCCCCTCTGGCTTTACTTTGGGGGGTTTAGGAGCCTCGGAAACAGGTTCTGGATTTACAAAGGTTTCAAGACCCTGAGGTGCCTCTTCTTCAATAGGCGTTTTTTGGTTATCAGAAGTTTCTTCGGTTACATTTTCTTGCTTCACAGCCTCTTTAACAGGCGGTGCCAAAACTGGTTTGGCTAATGCTAATAGGCTTTCGAGAAAGTTTCTGATAGGCGATTGTATGAGTTCAGAAAATTCTTTATCTAATTCGACTGTGAAAGTTATCTTCATGTTGCCTCCCTATAGATTAATGATATTGTTTTCCTATCATTGCATTAAAATGAAAACAAGGGAGAAGTTGCTCTGATTGCTGTGGGGTCACTGCCCTGACCATTCCAGGTTCCCAAAATCAAATCCGCCACTCAATGATAATTATCCGAAGGTGGAGTATTCAGCGACAGGAATTGTCATGGATGCCAAAATAATACATCACCGGAAATCTGGCTTAAAATTGATGTCAATCATGCGAGAATCTTTGAGTTTTAGAATCATGGAAACCCACAGCATTACCTTTGTTATTGAACGCTGTTTTCAAGCACGGCCTTGTGACCGATGATAGAAGAGCTTTTTATATGTATTCAATATGCGCTCTATTTCCCGACAACTCCCGAATCTATATATCGGTGTTGAAACTAAGTCTAATTTTTGGATGAAGTTTAATCTTTTCAAATCCAAAAAAGCCCTTATATTTGAAATAGATTTAATAAATATAACCTTTATAGGGAGAGAAGCTGTCATGAAACAAAATATTCATAATATTGAGAGGGTTATTCGTGTTGTTTTGGGGCTCATTATTTTATCTTTGATTTTTGTAGGACCGAAATCTTTATGGGGCTTAGTAGGCATTCTGCCAATTCTGACGGGTCTGATTGGCTGGTGTCCACCGTATCAACTATTGGGTATCTCTACCTGTAAAAAATGATGGTGTTTTGAAATCCAGCCGATGATCATTTGCACTCATAGGTATCAATCCTGACAAGTTTTGAGCACCTCTATATGTATTGAGACTCTACTTCAATTATATGACCCAGGAACCTATGCTGAAGCCATTCTACCAGATTACAGTTGATAAAAAATTGAGTCTTTCCAATTTTTCCGACTCAACAATTATTATCGTTTGAACCTGGCGCTGGTTCATTGTTGAGAGGGAATGTGAAAGCATAGGCCCTCCCGGGTAAGGTTTAGTCAAACGCCCGGTAGTGTATTTATCAAAGTTGTTTGAGGCGGTACACAAGTCAAGCGAGGTGAAGAGTGTATGCTCTGAATCTGACCCATAGCCCCGAGAATTCTAAATTTTGGGAAAGTGTTGATCCAAAGGTCAGGACTATTATTAAAGCCGATCCTTAGCATTTCTTAAAAATGTATCTACTGTGTAAATTAAATTGTTGGTTTTCTCCATCCTGAATAAACAGACAGATGTTATTTATTGTAATTTTATCCAAAGATAATTGGGACACCCGTTTACTGAGTTCTTTAAAAATAAGGCGATAAATGTATTTATCTTTGATGGGTCCGGTCAGTGTCAGGTGAAATTTAAATTCATCCATCACATAGGGATACCCCCATGTGGTTAAATAAAATTCCTGAAGAGACGTTAAACCTGCTTTTCGACGTTGATTCATCTTTTCTTCTGTTTCTGGTCTTCGGTAGCTGTCAAAAAAACGAACAATTCTTGCAGCCAGATGGTTAAGCTTTGAAGTATCCCCAACCGGCGTCAGAGCCAGAAAGTGACCGATCTGTTTCAATTTCAGTGGGGGGAGTGAAAAGGGCTTTTCAGTTGATACAAATGTTTCCAGATCATTAATCAGATCATCTTGCTGATCTGTTGAAATTAACTCAAAGGGCGGCTTTAAGGTGCCATGAAATCCATACCTGGCAGCAGGCCGTATAACATCAAGGATTTGTGCATCGGATAATTCCTGGATTTTTGGGAGTTCAAGCTGAGAATTAGACCTCAAGCCCCTTCCAAGCCATTCTTTGCCCAGCAGATAAAGATCAGACTCCCTCTCGGGAGCAAAGTAAATGGCAAATCGAACATTTTTGTACTGAGACACATCATCCATATTTCTTTGTTGATTCGCCATTCTAAATTCTCCGACACAATTACGATTTATGGAGCAATCATACATCATGTTGATGAGATTATCATGAGTAAGATGCAATAATTTCACTTAAAAACAATTCAATTTTTTTTAAAGTTCGTCTGAACTCACAGTGTTTAAATCCAATTGTAATATCAGTTTAATATTAATCTGATAGGATGCTTGAAAAATATGAGGAGGACTCCATGAGTTATGATTCAAAAGATGAAAAAGCCCTGGGCATCACCCCATTGATTTCCGAAACTGCCCGTGTTGTGGATACACAGTTTGGAAAATACTGTGAAGTAGCAAGGCATACATCCATTACAGAGTCTCAGGTTGGCGATTATTCGTATATCATGAACAATTGTCATGTGATTTATACTAAGATGGGCCGGTTTTGTTCTATTGCAGCCTATGTCCGCTTGAATCCCGGGCAGCATCCCCTGGATCATGCAGCACTTCATCATTTCACCTACCGAAGCAGTCAATTTGGGATGGGTGAAGATCACCATGCGTTTTTTGAAGAACGCCGTGCCAACCAGGTTTGCCTGGGACATGATGTATGGATCGGTCATGGAGCAGTTGTCATGCCCGGAATAAAGATAGGCACGGGTGCAGTTATCGGATCCGGAAGTATTGTTACCCATGATGTTGACCCTTTTACAATCGTTGCAGGGTCCCCGGCCAGAAAAATCAGACACCGATTTCCAGAACAGGTAAGAAAGGCACTCCTGGACATCTGCTGGTGGGATTGGGAAAAACAAAAAATTGAAAATGCCCTACAGGATTTCAGATATTTAACCGCATCAGAATTTGTAAAAAAACATGGATAAATGTGCTGACATTTCTTAATGTCCTGGACTGGCTTGTTCAACTGATGATTCACATTCCTCGTAGATATGACCAAACTGTCAGGGAAAAATGAAAATCATTCGCTTTAATCAATCACCCCGCCGCAAGCCGCGGGGGATTAAACCCAATCATGATTAAAAATAATATAACCGTGATTTTCAGCAGGTCATGCTACCTTTCTGGGCGTATTAATTGCATCTTTGGGCGGTCATCCCATGCCCAGTCTTCAAATTCAAACACATCTGCTGCATAACCGGCCAGTCGGTTGTCTTCCAATGCAGCAGAAACAACCTTTTCAACCACACAGGATCCCCGGCCGATATTGACGATATAAGCATCTGATTTAACTTTTTTTAAACTATCTTCATTTATTATATGTAGCATAGAACCGATATAAGGGGTATTGTATGCATCGAACTGGCCCTATGGCAACATGATACCTGCCATTAACATCATCAAAAAAGCCTGTAAAAAAGACACCGCCATTGAAAAATTAATCTTTCATGATAATGCAACCGCTTTGCTAAATTTATCCTGATTCAGGGAGGGGGGGGCAAACAGTCCCCTCATCCTCTATTTAAATTACCAATACAAAAACATTCAACCTTACCATCCCCCTATCATTGGACGAGATTTCCCACTCTGGAGTATGTTTAAGCATTTTTTGCACCGTTTAAACCGGGCCTTCCCCCCGGGTAAAATAGGGGATTGCGTTCACATAATCCAACTCAAGCATTTGACGATATGCCCCGGTTCCGCATGTATAATTCCGTTTTTCCACAGTCACCGGTGCCAACGTTTTGTTCCTGAAAACCTCGGACAGGATTCTTCCCTGGGGAAGGACGGAAGGATTGATTCCAAATAATTTGTAAATGGTCGGCGTAATGTCTATCACACCGGTAAGGGAAGCGATGGGTGAATTTTGTTTAAACGCGGTACCGCCAAACCCAAGAACGGTATGAATCTCTGAAGGGTGAAGCCCCCCATGGATCCCGCACCCAATGGAAATAGGGGCTGCACAGATACAGGTTCCCTCGTATCCGTTATCATCTTTTTCATTAAAATGGCGCAAAACAAACCGGATATCTCCTGCCCGGTGGTGATCCCCCCCAACAAGTCTGCTGGAAAAAGTCCCCGGGATAATACCATTAACCCCATCCCTGTCCTGGGTGAACAGCATGCCGATTTCCGGCATCTGCTGCAATGCCGATATGATATCCGGCAGCAACCCGGGTTTGTGGACATAGATATTTCCGCTGTATCCCCATAAAAGGGTGAAATCAGCCAATGGATCAGAAAGGGTTTCTCCGTGACGAAAACCTGAATTCTCAAGTGCTTCAACGAGATCGAAATGCTTTTTCACGGTAATATGTCCATGGTCAGAGGCAACAATTATCTGGACATCATTTTTCCAGTATTCATCCAGAATTTCACCAAAACAGGTATCTGCCGTTTTCAGGGCCAGAAGACTTTGCTTGCTCCCAATGCCATGTTCATGAAAGCTATGGTCCGGTTCCCCGTACCAGATGATATTCACATCAGGTATTCCCTCATTTCTGAATATGTCATGGACAATTTCATTTATTTTTTTTAATCCGTTCAGATCTGGTGTGTCCCAGGTCATTCCATCCAAACTTGCCCGATATTTTTCCCGCAGGATTTTTGGATATGCGTGTTCCAGTCCGCGAACAGAAAGGTTGATTCCTCCTATGGACCCAGCTTTATGGGCTATTAGCCGGGTGCTTCCCGGAGAATTTGAGCTGATGGACAAAAAAGAATACCCTTTCTTGACCATGGTTTCACTCAAACTAGGCACCTTGAACAGATGACCCCGGGTTTGTTTTTCCGCTGATTCGATTCTGTCAATACGGCTTCCCACAAAAAAATCCTGTCGGGATACGGCAGTATCAAAATAGGCATTGGCAATCAGTCCATGCCTGTCTGGAAGGAAGCCTGTAAAAATACTCGGATGATTCACATAGGTTTCCGTGGGGAAAACAGCTCTGTTGTTCGTACAACTTGCATTTTCATTTAAAAAGGCAAACAGCCGGGGCATTGATTCCATGGTAACACAATCGGGTCTTAACCCGTCAAATCCAAATAATATCAGTTTCATTTGTTTCTCCTTGTTTTTTATTTTTGTTTATTTCTAATTTTTACTCTGTTCCCATCCGGTCACTGACCCAGTCACCGATGATGGTCATGGCCAGGGTGGACAAAAAAATTATCAGTCCCGGCAGGACCGTCACCCACCAAGCGGTGAGCAGATACACCTGCCCTTCACCCAAAAGCCTTCCAAGGCTTACCATCGGCGGTTTGATTCCCAAACCCAGAAAACTCAAGGAACTTTCTGCGATCATGGTTCCGGGAAAGTTGAGGGTCATATTGACAATTAATACACTGGAAATATTGGGTAAAATATGAGAAAAAAAGATTCTTTTCTGTGACCCCCCCAGGGCAGCCACCGCTCTGGCATAGCCATGATTCACCGCTGACAGGGTTAATCCCCTGGTTAATCGGGCATATTTTTCCCAGCCGGCAAATCCCAGCAAAATAACAATGACCCAAAAAGAGTTGTCCACCACCGAGAGCAAGGCTATGGCAATTAAAATAAACGGCATGGACGCCTGAATATCGACAAATATCATGATGATTTCATCAATTATTCCCTGGAACCTGGCCGCAGCAAACCCCAGGACAACCCCAATAAAAGCACCGACAAGGGTTCCCGCCAGAGCGATAAAATAGCTGATCCGGATTCCTGCCATAATCCGGCTCACCATATCCCGGCCCAGATGGTCTGTGCCCAGGGGGTGTTGAATGTTCCCGCCAAAAAACAACGGCGGAACAAACCGTGTCATCAGATCCTGATGGTTATAGTCCCAGGGGGTGGGTAAAAAAGAGGCCAGGGTTAAAAAAACCAACACCCCAACGGAAAAAACAAAAAGAGGCGGATATCGTTTGAAAAACATCATGTTGTCGCCCCCTTCCGTATCCGGGGATCTAAGATGCCATAAAGAAAATCGATGGCCAGGTTTGCCACAACAATGGAAATACCAAACAAGAGAATCAATCCCTGGACCAATGGAAAATCACGGGCTTTTACAGAGCTGATTAAAAGAGATCCAAGGCCCGGCCAGGCAAAAATGGTTTCCGTAACAATGGCGCCTGAAACCAGGGAGCCGATATAAAAACCGCCAATGGTCAACAAGGCATTGGCGGCATTTGGCAGGGCCTGGAAAAAAAAAATCCGGCTTTCCCGAACGCCCAGGGACCGAAATCCGGTGATGTA
The DNA here is from genome assembly GCA_964459195.1 of uncultured Desulfobacula sp. Classification (GTDB taxonomy): domain Bacteria; phylum Desulfobacterota; class Desulfobacteria; order Desulfobacterales; family Desulfobacteraceae; genus NBML01. The sequence goes on along the minus strand of CAYWNB010000012.1, from coordinate 30,159 downwards.
ATGCTGCTCATAGATATCAATAAAGGCAGCCCGGCTGAAACGGGTAAAAATGGCCAGGTCAGCGGTAACAATGGCAATCAAGGGCATAATATAATGGCTGATGGTATTGTTTCCGCTGGCGGGAAGCCATCCCAACACAATGGAGAAAAAAAATATCAATAAAACGCCAAAGAAAAAATTGGGTAAACTAAACCCAAGAGTCGAGGCGACCAGAATACCGGTATCGGTCATTTTTTTACGATGAGCAGAGGCGGTCATCCCCAGAAAAACCCCAAAAACAATTGAAATAATGGCTGCCGGAATCATAAGAGAGAGGGTGGCTGGCAGACGGTCCATGATGATCTGATACACCGGCCTGCTTTTTATGAGGGAATGGCCAAAATCTCCTTTTATCGCCCGGGAAAAATAGGAAACAAATTGAATGGAAATCGGTTTGTCCAGCCCCCATTTCTTGTTAAAATATTCCACAGCTTCGGGCATGGCTTCCTCTCCAAGGTAGATCTGGGCCGGATTTCCAGAAGACCGGATCATCAAAAAACTAATTACCAGAATCAAAAAAGCCGTAATAATCGCCCGAATCAATTTCACAAAAAAATATGAACGGGTATCTATGAAGGCAAATAAGCGCCTAACCATTGTTACAGGCGATGCCATGATCATTCCTCCAATGGCTCAGAAAAAATGAAGCAAACGATTGCCACGGGTGTCTACTCAAAAAGTTAACCCACTTTAAATAACAGCTCATCTTGTATTCCTCCGACTTCACCCGGTGGGGTAACCGCCGTTGTCTGCCTGTTGCGTCTGATCCTGGGTATCGCGCTCATCAATAATTGGGTGTAAGGATGGGTCGGGGCATTAAAAATCCGTTCCACCGTTCCTTGTTCAACAATTCGCCCGGCCAACATTACCCCGATCCGGTCACACATATTGTTCATCACACTCAAATCATGGCTGATAATCAAAACCGTCATGTTTTTTTCATGGGCAAGACGTTTTAATAAATTGAGGATTTGCGCCTGGACAGATACATCCATGGCTGAAACCGGTTCATCGCAAATGAGAAACTCCGGGTTATTGATCAAAGCCCTTGCTAAAACCGCTCTCTGGCGCTGGCCACCGGAAAGGTTGTAGGGTTTTCGATGGATAAACGAATGATTTAACCCACACTGGGCAAGGATTTCTGTTGCTTTTTTGATCTTTTCTGCTTTGCCGAGATTGCCGTGAATTTCCAAGGGTTCCATCACCTGGGAGATAATCGGCATTCTCGGATCCAGTGCCCCCAGCGGATCCTGAAAAACATATTGGACATTGGCGGCATATGATTTAAAATTCCATTCTTTTGAGAACAGGTATTGATGTTTAAATTGAATCGAACCGGAAAATGGGGGGGTTAACCCCATAATTGACTTGGCCAATGTGGATTTCCCGGAACCGGATTCGCCCACGATACCAAAAATTTCTCCTTTTTTAATGGAAAAAGAAACATTGTCCACAGCAGAAAAAAATTCTTTTTCTCCAGATTCCTGGCCCAGTTTAAATCGGCACGTAAGATTTTCTACCCGAAGGACAGCCGGAGTGTTCATCTCTCTTACAATTGCTTTTTTTTCCGTTAAAGTTTTTTTCATCCCCGGGAGGGGATAAAAACAGCGGGCAAAATGTTTCTCCCCTTTTCCCGGCAAGGGGGCCACGGACCGGCATTTCTCTTGGGCATAACCACATCTCGGTTCAAAATCACATCCTGAAATTTCCATATTGGCGGCCAGGCTTTCTCCTTTTATGGTTTCCAACAAGGCTTTGGGTTGCCCAATTACAGGAATGGATGCAAGCAACGCACGGGTATAGGGATGTTCCGGGGAAGACAGGGTCTGCCGGGTTTCTCCCAGTTCAACAATTTTGCCGTGATACATGACCGCGATCCTGTCACATATTTCGGCAACCACCCCCAGATCATGGGTGACCAGGATGACAGCCATTTTATTTTTTTGGCTCAGGGTTTTCAGGTCATTTAAAATTTTGGCCTGTATGGTCACATCCAGTGCGGTTGTCGGTTCGTCTGCGATCAGGATGTCCGGTTGCCCCCACATGGCCATGGCAATTTGCACCCTCTGTGCCATACCGCCGGAAAACTGAAACGGATAGTCCCTCAAGCGCTTCCCCGGCGAATTGATCTGCATTGCGGTGAGCTGCTGTTGTGCTTTTTGTTTTAAATCTTTACGATTGCCTTGTTTTTGAAACACTTCTTTCAGATGGCTGAAAATTGTTTTAATGGGGTTCAGACAACTTTGCGGATCTTGAAAAATCATTGAAATGGCATCCCCCCGGAAAGAGCGGATTTGCCCAGGGCGTAATTTAATCAAATCCACACCCTGAAAAAGGGCCGATCCTTTTACGCTTGCGTTTTGAGGCAATAATTGGGTAATGGATTTACAGGCAACACTTTTCCCAGACCCTGTCTCTCCAACAATTCCGAGAATTTCACCCGCGTACAGGTCCAGGCTGAGCCCTCTCACAGCACGAATCGATCCGTTTATCGTTTCAAAATTGACCTCAAGATCTTTAATGGAAAGAAGCGGGGCCCTGCCATCGGAGGAAAAATCCTCCGATGGGCAGGGATTCATCAGGGTTGGGATCAATTTCTTAATCCATTGGTGGTGAAATCCATTCCCTCAATGGGCAGGGGAGTCCAGTTAATGTCATCTCTCACCCCATAAATCATGGGTAAATTATATAGATACAACCCTTTCGGATCATGTGTGAAAATATCCAGCATCTGTCTAAACGTTTTCCTCCGGGTTTCTACATCATGGCTGGTTGTCAATATTTTACCCAAATCATTAAAGGCAGGTGAGTTTCTCCAGTATTTTCCCAGCGCTTTACCACTGTTTGTTCCAAACCGTCTTGAGAACTGTCCCACAGGATCCGGGTAATAGGCGGTAAAAGAAGCGTTTGTAATGTGACGGGTGTCATTGTCTTCGGTAATCTGACTCCAGTTTTCTTTCATGGTCAGGTCTATATTCAAACCGATGGCCTGCCACATTTGGGTAATGGCTTCGGCAACGGTTTGTTCCAGGGTATAATAGTTTGGCAAACTGCGATATTCAATTCTTTCTCCCTTGTACCCGGCTTCTTTCAGCAGTGCCTTGGCTTTTTCAGGGTTGTATTCCACACCGGGATAATCTTCAAGAAACATCTCCCCGAATAATTTCATCTGCCAGTTTTGAGGAATCGATGTCAGGTCTGAAAAAAGCATTTTGACCAGCAGTTTCCGATCAATGGCAAGGGTTAAGGCCTCACGTACTTTAGGGTCTTTCATGGGTGAGCTGTTGGTTTCGTCAAAAAACATGCCGAAGATATTCCGGATGGCTCCCCCCCGAATCTTTACTCCGGCCATTTTATCAATGGCCATGGCCTGATCCGGCGGTACTTCGGTGATGATATCGAATTCACCCGTCCTTAACCCTGCAATTCTTGTGGACAGCTCAGGAACATACTTAAATTCAACTTTTTCAACGCTAGCCTTGGCCTCTCCCCAATAGCCGTCGAAGCGCTCCAAAACCACCTTTTCAGCATCGACATATTCGACTATTTTATAGGGTCCCGTACCCACCGGTATTCGACCGAACGCTTCCCAGCTCCCCGCTGCTTTATATCCCTTTTCACTGATAATCTGAGTGGGGAAATTGGCAAACCGTGTGATGAACAATGCATCTTTCTCATGGGCCTTAACCTCAACGGTATAAGGGTCCAAGGCGACAACAGATTTAATATTGTACAAAAACGGATTGGTGGTCTTTCGGGCCGGGGCGTCCTTTCCAAGCAACCGCTCCTGTCCGAAGGTAAACACAACATCGGCTGCCGTCATGACCTCTCCATTGTGAAATTTCACGCCTTTACGCAAATGAAATATCAGAGTGGTATCATCGATAAGATCCCAGGATTCAGCCAGGCCTGGTTTTAATTTGAAATGATCATAGTAGTCTGTTGTGATCAGTGTTTCTTCAACACTAAAATCGATTCTTAATGCCACATTCGTATTCTCCGCCATGGCGGAAATCGCAGCAATCGGCAGCTTTTGAACCGCCACCACCAGATTGTCTTTGGAATGGACATTTGCAAAAGCCGTACAGATTGTCAAACTCAATAGAACAAAGATAGCTCCAATTTTTTTCATCATCATTTTTTCCTTTAATAATTGTCAGTGGATAGCCTTTGATACGGGGAACACAATACGCCCGTTTTGTTCTGAAATGATGAGAGGATTATTTTAATTTGATATGGGTGTTGGACACCCCTTTATTACACTTACAGCGTCATTAGGGTTGTGGTAGGGCTTTATTAATTTATGATTAGGGCCTTGAAAAAACTTGAATTTATTTTTGAGTTGCCTATATTTGACTCAAAATCGTTACAAATATGAAAAGCAGAAGCACGACAGCCCCTCTTTTTTTAAGGCGTCAATGCCAATAAGATTCGAGACGTTGCCGTGCCAAACTAAAATCTAAATGTTCAAACTTTAAAGACAATTTTTTATGGCTTCTATCGAGTATCAACATGTTAAAAAACAATATGGTCAAGTGACCGTACTTGAGGACATTTCCCTTACCATTGAAGATGGTGAACTCATGGTTTTTGTGGGACCCAGTGGCTGCGGAAAATCGACCCTGCTAAGGCTGCTGGCAGGCTTGGAGGATATTTCAGCAGGAGAGCTGCTCATCAACGGAACTTCTGTCACAGGACTCGCTCCCAGGGAACGGAATGTGGCCATGGTCTTCCAGAGCTATGCCCTCTACCCCCATATGACGGTGGCACAAAACATTGCGTTTGCCATGAAACTGCAAAAAAAACCCAAACAGGAGATAGCAGCAGCGGTGAATCGGGCGGCTCGGATTCTGGGGCTTGAAGATCTTCTCGACAGAAAACCCAAACAACTGTCAGGGGGCCAGCGGCAGCGGGTGGCCATGGGCCGGGCCATCGTCCGCAATCCCCAGGTATTTCTCATGGACGAGCCCCTGAGCAACCTGGATGCCAAGCTGCGGACCCAAATGCGGGTGGAGATAAAACAACTCCAGAGACGCCTGAACACCACCATGATTTATGTCACCCACGACCAGGTGGAAGCCATGACACTTGCCGACCGCATTGTCATATTGGAAGCAGGCACCATACGGCAGATAGGAACCCCTGAAGAGGTCTACAATAAACCGGCCGATACCTTTGTCGCTGATTTTATAGGATCACCGTCTATGAATTTTTTGACGGCCGTAAGAGAAAATAACGATGTTCTGCGCCTTGGACCAGGGGTTACCTTTTCCCTGCCTCGGATCACAATGGCCTCTTGTAAAGCACAGTCATTTATTGTGGGTATTCGGCCTGAAAACCTTTTGCTTGAGTCGAACACTACCTCTCTGCCCCAAAATGCTGTGGTGTGGCCCTCACGGGTTCAACTTTTGGAGTCCCTTGGTGGAGAGACGCTGATTCACCTGGCCCTTGAGGGTCAGGATATCCGGTTGAAACTACCGGGAAGTCCTAACTGCAGGTGTAACGATCAGGTACGCATTGGCTTTATGCCTGAGTCAGTCCACCTGTTCTCTAAAAAAGAAGGCACCTGCATACTGCACGGACTGGAAAGACAGAGTTGAATTTTTAATTCAAGAGGGTTCGGTGTCTGAAAAGTGCAGATTTAAAACAGGTTTAAGGATCTAACTATAATTATGTGCAGCATTGATGTGTATCAACTAATTTAAGGAGAAATTAAGATGACGGCAATTTTTAGAACACTGGTGGTTTTACTCATGATGGCAATGGTTCCGGGCATGGCAATGGCCCAAAAGGTCAAGGTCAATTTCTGGCACGCCATGGGCGGACAGCGCACCGCTTTTATTCAACGCATGGTTGAAGATTTTAATTTTACCCACCCCAACATCGAGGTGTCTGCCGAGTATAAGGGAAGCTACAGGGACACCCTGAACGCCTCTATCCTGGCGGCCAAACAGGGCAGTGCTCCCCATGTGGTGCATATTTTTGAAGTGGGCAGCCAACTGGCCATTGATGCCGGCATTTTCATGCCCTTTGAAAATACCGTAAAAGACAGCGATTATGCCATGCTTGACGACTTTGTGGATGGTGTGGCCAATTACTACCGCATTGACAATAAATTTTATTCCATCCCTTTCAACTCCTCCAACCCTGTCTTGTATTACAACAAAACCCTATTCAAAAAAGCAGGCCTTGATCCGGAAACGCCTCCCACAACCTTTAGCGAAGTGATTGAAGTCAGTAAGAAACTGATGTCTTCAGGTGCTGCAACTTACGGAATTACCTGGCCTTTACACACCTGGTTCATCGAGCAGTGGATGGCCAACCAGGGAGCCCTTCTGGCAAACAATGAAAACGGCAGAAAAGACCGTGCAACCGATATACTGGCAGACTCAGAAGACATGAAAAAGATCATGTCCTGGTGGAAACAGCTCTACGATGAAAAACTGTATGTCTATTCCGGCAAGGCAGAGGACTGGGATGGTGCAAACAATTTGTTTGTTTCCGGTCAGGCCGCCATGTTGGTCACCTCTACATCCGATGTGACCACTATGCAGAATGCTGCTTCTGAAAACCATTTTGAACTGGGTACAGGTCCTTTACCGGCACCGGACGGTGTTGAACGACAGGGCGTGGTCGTGGGCGGGGCAAGCCTCTGGATGCCCAAAGGTCACTCTGAAAAAGAAAATGATGCCACCAAAACGTTTTTGCTCTGGTTTACCAATACGGAAAACGAAGTTCGCTGGCACAAGGGGACCGGTTACTTTCCTGTGAGAAAAAGTGCTGTAACCGTGCTGGAAAAACAGCAGTGGTTTGCTAAAAATCCTGCTTACAAGGCAGCTTTTGACCAGCTTCTGGCAACAAAACCCACCCGGGCCACCCAGGGTGCTTTACTGGGTATGTTTCCTGAATTGCGTACCATCATGGAAGATGCCGTACAGAAAATATTTGCCGGTACCAGCATTGATGATGCCCTTGCAGATGCTGATAAACGGGCGGATGCTGCTTTGAAAAAATATAATCGGACGGTTCAATAACACCAAAGCATTACCCATAAGGCCTGATAAGTATAGACCTGGGGTATGAGACAATTAGAAGAAGCCCGGCATGCCACCTATTGCCGGGCTTCCTGTTAAAAAATAGAGAAAACAACATGGCTTTCAACCGCGCACCGTTTAAAAACAAATACCTGGCACTTGCCCTGCTTTTACCGACTCTGGTGATCCTCACCCTGTTCCTGTACTATCCCACCCTCCAGACAGCCAGGCTTTCTTTCTACCAGGTGGGTTTCCTGGGCCTCAAGCAGTTATTTGTGGGGTGGGAAAACTACCTGGAACTTATGACCAGCACCGAGTACCGGCAAATCTACCTCAACACGCTTATTTTTGTGGTTTCAAGCGTTGTGTTGAGTATGATTATCGGCCTCGGGCTTGCCTTGCTGGCCAATATCAAGGTAACAGGATGGCGAATCTACCGGCTTCTTTTGATCTGGCCCTATGCCCTGCCACCGGCTGTGGCCGGGGTAATCCTGCTTTTCATGTTCAGCGCCCAGACAGGGATTGTCAATTATTTTCTGGAGTATCTGATGGGCATCAAGCCGGATTGGCTGGCGACCCCGCATCTGTCCATGGGTGTGTTGGTAATGGCTGCGGTCTGGAAAGCCATCGGCTATAATGTTGTGTTTTACCTGGCCGCCCTCCAGAATCTGCCCGGCGATGTATTGGAAGCCGCCACCATTGATGGTGCCACCGCTTTTCAACGATTCTGGAAGATCACCCTGCCGCTTTTATCCCCCATGACCTTGTTTTTATTGATCATGAATACCATCAGCGCCTTTTTCGACTGCTTTGCCTTTGTGGATCTTCTGACCAAAGGCGGACCTGCAGGTGCAACCACGGTGATGATTTACAGTATCTACAGGGATGGGTTTGAATATTTTAAAACCGGTTATGCAGCAGCCCAGTCTGTCTTGCTTTTTATCATTGTAGTTGCACTGACCATTATTCAGTTTCGGGTGTCCGGCAAGCGGGTCACCTACGAGAGGTAACATGCGTTCAAAACAAGCCGAGATAGCCATCCATGCCGCCTTGATTACAGCGGTGGCCATTATTGCAGCACCCGTGATCCTGGCGTTTATTTTTTCCACTCAGACGCCTGCCCAGATTTTCAGTTATCCGCCGAAGTTTGTTTTTGGTTCCGCATTGGTGGAAAATTATAAAACCGTATGGCAAACGTATCATCTGGGGGATTATATGCTGAACTCTGCCTTTATTGCTCTGGCCGTGACCTTGGGAAAAACCCTTATTTCCTTTATGGCTGCCACAGCCATGGTGTATTTTTCATTTCCGTTAAAAAGCTGGGTATTTATCTTTATCCTTCTGACCCTTATGATGCCCACAGAAATTATGATTGTGGCCCTGTTTGAACTGGTCACGGATATGGGGTGGGCAAACAGCTATGCCGCCCTGATTGTTCCTTTCCTGGCCTCAGCCACCGGCACGTTTCTCTTCCGCCAGCAGTTCATGCAGATACCCGGTGATCTGCTGGATGCCGCCCGCATTGACGGCGCCGGTCCCATCCGTTTTGCCTGGAGTATCCTTTTGCCCATGAGCATGAACGTCATCGCAGCCCTGGCGGTCATTGAATTTGTCTACATGTGGAACCAGTATCTCTGGCCCCTGATTACCATTCGGGAAAATGCTCGCCAGGTGGTTCAGGTGGGACTGCGCATGATGACCACAGGCCAGGATGCAACCAACTGGGGCATTGTCATGGCCGGGGCCATTGTCTCTCTTATCCCGGCCCTGATTGTGTTTATGCTGCTCCAGGAACAGTTCAGTCGCGGATTTGCCCTTAGTCAGGAAAAATAAATTTCCCTATGACCAAGAGGATCAATGGGGAAAGAAAATCTTTTTGTCAAGAACATCCATCGACGCTAGGATAGATTTCATTTCATCTTCAGAAAATTCCCCCGCCTGTTCCCAGAAATTATTTTGGATTTTTCCAAAGGTCTGCAACATAAGGTTCTGTCCTGCCACGGACAGACTTATTGTGGTCTTCCGTCGGTCTTGTGCATTGGGTTCCTTCACAATAAGGTCTGACTTGAAAAGTTTTTTAAGCTCCCTGCTGGCATTGGGTAAGGAGATATTCAAACAATCGGCCACCTCACTTGTCGTGACTGCTTTAAGGAGGTGTTATGAACACACTTATTATCTATACACACCCGAATCGTCAAAGTTTAAACCATGTTTTTCTTGAACGCGCCCTTAAAGGCCTATCGGAAAATAAAGTGAGACAAGAGACCAAAGTCATTGACCTCTATAAAGAAGGGTTTGACCCGGTTCTTTTTTTTGATGAAAACAAAAAACGGAGTGATATGCACATCGATCCGAAGTTTGCCGTTTATAGAGATCAGATCCAGTGGGCAGATAAAATGGTCTTTATCTATCCTATATGGTGGGGAAGGCCCCCTGCCATGCTGCTTGGATACATTGACCAATTGTTTTCAACGAATTTTGCATATCGGAATAAAGGCAAGTATTCCCACGAAGGCCTGCTCAAAGGAAAATCTGCAATCTGTATTTCGACCATGAAGGGCCCTGCACACTACCCGCTGTTTTTCTTGAACAATGCCCACAAGGCGCTTATGAAAAAAGCGCTCTTTAATTTTGTTGGAATTAAAAAAGTTAAATTTTTCGAATTCGGCAGCGCTGAAGAATCCGCCAAAAAACAAAAACCCAAGCTCAAAAAAATCTATGACTATTTTAAAACAATACAATAGGCCAGTCTGCATTCTTCACAACAGACCCTAGCAGTTCCAAAATCACATAATATTGCAAAAATACAACCTATATTTTGAAAAATATAAACAGAAGTAAGATCGTATGTGGCCTATGACAAACTGGTGATTACCACCTGTGCTACCCCTTTCAGGCACCATTCCAGGAGCAGATCTGCCCCGGGTGTTTACCGTTTCCAATCTCCACAGCGCCCGGGATATTAAGGATATTCTCGCCAAAAGCCCGGTCAGGTGGAAAAAGCCGTGGGCAACCGGAGCATGTTCATGTACCTGGTTTCTCGATCATTTCCGGGTGCGGTGGCCATTTTTTCATGAAATTATAATAAAAGAAAAACAAAATCGTAACCGTAGCATGGTAATTTTATTGGTAGAGATTCAACTGCGGGCCGAAACGAAGCCCGGAACATTCAATAGCAACAATTAATTCAGGAGCAAACAAATGAAGACTAGCGATATTTCAAGACGGCAATTTTTTAAATTTTCAGGATCGGCCCTGGCCGGAACTGTTCTTTCCACAGGATTGGGTTCCACTGTTTTTGCACAGGCGGCTTCCCGGGATTTCGGGGCCATAAAATTCGGTGTGATTTCCGATGCCCATCTGGATATCAAGGGGAAAAATGGTATGAAAATGAGTGCGGAAAGCGTGAACAGCGTAAAAAAGACCGTTGAAGGCTTGAACTTGGAGGAGGACCTGTCTTTTGTGCTGGTGGCAGGAGATCTCCTGCTGGACGGGGAAAAGGAAAATTCCGCCCAGATAAAAGCCCTTCTGGACACCCTGGAATATCCCTATTTTGTAATTGCGGGAAACCATGATTATATCCCGGCAGACCCCCAAAAAAAACGGGATGGATTTTCCTATCTCACCATCGATGAGTTTGTTAAAACATTTAAGGGTCACGGATATGACAAATCCCTGAAGCGCTATTGGGCCCAAGAGATCAAATCCGGCCTTCGGGTCATCGGCCTGGATGCCTGCCTTCCCGAAGAACCGAAAAAATGGGGCGGTGTGCTTCCCAAAGAACAGCTCACCTGGCTGGACAAACAACTCACCGACCACAAAGAGGCGCTGAACCTGATCATGATCCACCACAACCTGGTCCAATGGACGGCGGACGAGCTTGCCGGGGGCCCCAAACAATGGTTCACCATTGATAACGCACCAGAGGTAAGAGAGCTGCTGGCCAGGCATTCCACAGCGGCTCCCGTGGTCATCTCAGGACATCGACACATCGGCCTTAACTACAAAGAACTTGCCGGTGTCAATTACTTTGCCGTGCCCTCCATCAACTCCCATCCCATGCGATATACGCTTTTTGAACTGACCAACAAATCCATCTCCTGGAAAACCCCCATGGTCGGTCTGCCTGTAAAGGTCCACATGGAAGCCAAGGAAAACCTTCTTAATGCCGAATGGTGGCGGGCAACCCAGTATAAAAACAGAAATTCTTTTACGGACAACCAGGTGCTTGCCCTTTATGAGAACAGCAACATGGTCCTGGGTGAAAAAGAAATTATATAGGCCCTTAATTTCTCTGAAATTTTTTAAGCTAAATTAACAAGGATTTAAATTACGATGAAACGATATCAAAAAACCATCGGCTGGAGTCTGTTCATCTTATTTATGGCGCTGCAGGCCATGGCCGCCCCCCCCCAAGTATGTCTTTTATTTTATCGGAGACGGCCTGGGGGCGTCCCAGAGACAATTCAGTGAATTTTTTCTGAAAGAAAAAACCAATGATCCTTCCCGGAAACTATTGATGGATACCTTCAAGGTGGCGGGAATGAATACCACCTATGCAGCTGATACACTGATTACCGATTCGGCGGCTGCCGGGACAGCGCTTGCCTCGGGTGTCAAAACCAACAAAGGGGTGATCGGAAAGGATATCAACGGGGAAGATGTAAAAACCCTGATTGAAGCCGCCGAAGACAAGGGCATTGCAACGGGAATTATCACGACTACCCGTCTCACCCATGCAACCCCTGCCACCTTTGTTGCCCACAACATCTCCAGAAACAATGAAAACGAAATTGCCCTGGATTTTGTAACCAGTCGGGTGGATTTCATCGCCGGCGGCGGTATCCGCCATTTCATCCCCCAAAATATGGTTGAAAAAAACGCAGATGCCGTTGGTCACACCATCAAGTCCAAACGAAAAGATGATAAAAATCTGATCACTGGATTTAAACAACAAGGGTATCAGACCTATACTGGCATGAAAGGGGCAGAATCCTTCAACCAAACGGATTTTTCAACCGTTGACAAGGTCTTTGCCGCGTTCACCTACACCCATCTTCCCTATGAAATCGAACGGGCCAACCAATATCAGGAGGTTCCTTCTCTTGCTGCCATGACACAGGCGGGCATTGAGGTCTTGTCAAAGGACCCAGACGGATTTTTTCTCATGGTGGAGGGCGGAAGAATTGACCACGCCGCCCATGCCAATGACCCCACGGGTGTTATCCATGATGTGATCGCCTTTGATGATGCCATCCAACAGGCCTACAATTTTTATCTGGCCCATGAAGCAGAGACCCTGATTCTTGTGGTGGGCGACCATGAAACCGGTGGTATGGGCCTTGGCATGGATGCCATGGGATATAAATTGGATTTGACCCGGCTGATGGCGACCCGTGTGTCTGTTGAGGACACCCTTGCCTATGGCAGGGGGCAGTATAAACAGGACCGGAAGGCCTATTTAACTTTTCTGGAAAATGAATTCGGCCTGGCCGACCTGAACGAGAGTGAACTTGCAAAGTTGAACAAAGCCATGGACTATGCCGATGCCGGCCAAACCTCGGGATATTACAAAATGAACCCGGCGGCACTGACAGCAGCCCATATTCTCTCCCACCGGTCCAACATCAACTGGACCACTACCATTCATACGGCCACCATGATTCCCCTATCCGCCATGGGAAGTGGAGCCGAAAAATTCTCAGGGTTCAAAGACAATACGCAAATTGCACAATCAATTGCCACCCTGCTGGAATATAAGCTATAATGCCTAACCCGAAAAGCAACTAACCGGCCTGTTCTGTTCCGGAACAGGCCGGTTTCGATTCACCAGGACCGCCATGACCCTGAAAAAATATTCCCTCCACAGAATTCTGTTGTTGCTCCTGTTTTTTTTTCTAACAGGGATGGCAGCCCATAATATCCTTTTGCCGGACCAGGACAGCCTCCCTCCTGATCCACCGGAGATAAAAGCCCGGGTTTTGGCGGTGGATAATTCAGAGGTGAGATCTTCGGGCCTGTCCCATATCGGATTTCAAACATTAAACATCAAGCTTCTGGAAGGCAATTTCAAGGGGAAAGTTCTACCGGCCATTAACAACCTGACGGGGCAGACAGACATAGAAACCCTGTTCAAACAAGGGGATATCATTCTCGCTGCCCCCATTCTGGAAAATGGGGTGATTGAACATGTCAAGGCCGTGGATCTGTTTCGCCAAAATGCAATCCTTGCCCTTTTCTGCCTTTTTGTGGTCTGCCTGCTGCTCTACGCAGGTGTCATCGGCATCAAGGCCCTGATTTCCTTCGTACTGTCTGTGTTCGTCATCTGGGAAATACTGATTCCGCAGATCCTGGAGGGCCACCCCCCCTTGATGACCACCACCTATACCATTGTCTTCTTGTCTGCCATTATTATTTTTCTGGTTGCCGGGATAAACGCAAAGGGACTGACGGCGTTTATCGGCATCATCAGCGGTCTGTTGGCAACCCTCCTTGTCACCGTGTTTTTTGGCCGGGAAGCAGGGCTTTTCGGAATGACCCAGCCCTATGTGAATACCTTGATTTTCAGTGGTTACTATGACCTGGACATTCAGCAGATCTTTTTTTCCGCTATCCTTCTCGGTGCTTCCGGCGCTGCCATGGATATTGCCATGGATGTGGCCGCCTCCATGGATGAGATTAAAAATAAAAAACCCGATATTCGCCCGAAGGAACTGATCAAATCCGGTTTCATTATCGGACGTCAGGTCATCGGAACCATGTCCACCACCCTGCTTCTGGCCTATTCCGGTGGTTACCTGACCCTGCTATTGGTCTTCAAGGTCAAGGAACCCAGTCTCATGCGGATGCTTAATATGAAAATTGTTGCTGCAGAAATCATGCGAACCCTTGTGGGCAGTATCGGTTTGGTGATGGTGGCCCCCATTACTGCTATTGTCGGCGGTATCATCATTGGTCGCATGTTCAAAAAAATAGATTGATTTGTCCCGGAAGGGTCTCTCTCTTGCCTTTTGACGCTTCTCCTGATAAGAATATTTAAAATTTTCCGAACTGTGGACAAGCGGTTGGCGGGGAAGAAATTGTCCTCTGGAAGAAAACGAACCTCGGACCTGGATAAAATTACCTGAATTAAATCTGCAAAAAACGTGAAAAGGTGATGTATGAATAAAAAAATCATTTTTATAGCAATCTGCCTGGCGGTTTCTGTCTTGGCTGTGCTGTCTTCCTGTTCTGAGAACCAAAAAAATGTTCTCCATATATGTGGTTCAACAACCATTGCCCCTTTTATGAAAAAAGTTGCTGTTCAATTTAAGGAAAAAAATGCCACCGACATTAAAATTACAGCACCTGGATCCATCGGCGGGATGAATGATTTTCTTGCCGGATCATGTGACATTCTCATGTCTTCGTCTAATCTCTTACCACCCCATGCCCGTCTTGCAGAAGAAAAGGGGATAAATATTAAAGCTTTCCTGCTGGGGTATGATATTATCGTTCCAATTGTAAATCCGGGAAATGGTGTGACCAATATTTCACTGGGCCAATTAAAAGATATCTACACGGGGAAAATTTTGAACTGGTCGGAATTGGGTGGGGAAAATGCCTTGATTGAGGTCATTCATCGGGACAACAACTCCGGGACATGCGGGATCTGGCATCGTACCATTGCACCTGCAACCCATCAGGAGAGTGCATCCCTGGTTTCCAACAGTTCTGTTCTGGCAGCCATTGCAGAGAATGAGAATGCCATCGGGTATATCAGCAGCAGTTTTTTAAATTCGGAGATCAAACCGCTTAAGGTTGACGGTATTGACATTGGAAACCAAAAAACCTGGACGGAAAATTATCCCATAAAAAGACCTCTTTTTTTATATGTGGATGAGAATAAATTTACAGAGACCGTCAAGACATTTATAATTTATACCCTCATGAATGAAGATGTCAAAAAAATATTCCATGGGAGGGGATTTTTTTCTTCATAGGAAAGCCCGCTCATCAAATCCTAATATTTATATGTTATTTATAATTCGCCTTGTGGATGAAGCAAAATCCTGCACTATTTTTGTGCGGCTTATTTCATCTGCGGACCTGACTTATCAATAATGGAGCGGCAGACGGATGATCTATCCGGGGAAGAAACTTAAATTTTACAAACATCTCATTTTCCTCAGGTGAAGGGCAATCATTCTTGCCCGCACAGTCAGAATACTTCGGATCCGTTACATTATCGGTTTGAGTGTGATTGCCCTTCTTGTCACTGCT
Organism: uncultured Desulfobacula sp.; assembly: GCA_964459195.1. Classification (GTDB taxonomy): domain Bacteria; phylum Desulfobacterota; class Desulfobacteria; order Desulfobacterales; family Desulfobacteraceae; genus NBML01. Next base: position 14,824 of record CAYWNB010000012.1, on the reverse strand, counting down.
TCTTTTATCACCATGACCCATGTTGTTTCCAAACAGCGTAATTTTTCAAGCCTTATCAATCTGGCAGGGCTGTCCAACCGGATCTCCTTTTTTGTCAGCCTGATGGCGACAACAGACGATGAATCTGAATTTAATATGGCACGGTCCCAGGTGGGTCGGGCCATTCACAAAATGCAGGTTGATTTTAATTTTCTTTGACATGGTGATCCTGAAAAAGCCAGCGGTCCTGTAATCAATGATACCCTGGTGAAAATTTATGAAGATCCCATGATCGGCCTTGACCTGGCCATAGAGCGATTCCTGGATCGTGCAAAAGATGCCTATAACAGTGATAAGGATACATTTAATACCGAATCTGCTGCCTACATTTTTATTACAACCTATGGACCGCATACCCTTAATCCCCTGCTGGATGCTGCCGTTGATGAGTATGAGAAATTAGGCCGGGAAGCGGTTTTCAAAATTGAAAAACTTGAATCCATCATATGGCTGACCACCCTTTTAACCCTTCTGCTTGAGTTTTTGCTCATCTTTCGACCCATGGAACGTAGGGTTCAGAAGGCCTTAAGCGCTCGGGAATACACCATAGCAACCCTTAAAACCACCCGGAAACGGCTCATTGCTGCCCAGCGGCTTGCAAAGATTGGCGACTGGGAGTTCAACTCTGAAAACAAGACATTGACCTGGTCCGATCAGGTATATGACATCTGCGGCGTTCCTCTCGGCGGGTTCACCGTCACGCCAGAAACCTCACTGCAGCTGGTAAATCCACAAGACAGAAAAACAGTGGAATCAGTCGTCAGTAGGCTCATTGAGACCAGAAAAACATCATTGGATATGGAGTACCGGATCATTCGACCGGACGGGGGTGAACGGACTGTTTTTCAACATGCGGTTGCGGTAAAAGGGCAAAAGGGACGGATTGATTTGATCTATGGTACCATTCAGGACATTACAGAACAAAAAAAAGCTGCAGGTGATAAAATAAAACTGGAAGGCCAGCTGAGTCAATCGCATAAAATGCGGGCCATCGGAACCTTGGCAGGCGGGATTGCCCATGATTTTAACAATATTTTGTCTGCCATCCTGGGGTATGCCCAGCTGGCAAAACTTGACATTCAAGACCCTGAAGCGGCTCAAAAAGATATCACACAAATTGAAAATGCCGCCCAGAGAGCATCCCTGCTGGTTAGACAGATACTGACATTCAGCAGACAGTCTGAGGATACCATGCAGCCCATGGGACTGTATCTTGTGGTAAAAGAGGCCATGAGCCTGCTGCGCTCCTCAATACCGTCAAATATCGAGATTATACAAAAGATTCAGTCCAAGGCATCAATGCTTGCGGATCCCACCAAGATTCACCAAGTCATAATGAATCTGTGCACAAATGCATATCATGCCATGGATGATACCGGCGGAGTCTTGACGGTGGCCTTAAATGAGACAGACATTTCAGACGAAGAGAGCATCCCGGACCTGAACATGAATTCAGGCAAATATGTCCGATTGATTGTCAGCGACACCGGCCATGGTATGGACAGGGAAACCATGAAAAAAATATTTGATCCTTTTTTTACAACAAAAGAGGTCGGCCAGGGAACCGGATTGGGGCTTTCTGTGGTGGATGGCATTGTGAAAAATCACAACGGGTTTATGAAGGTATACAGTGAGATCGGCAGCGGTACAACATTCCAGATATTCTGGCCCATCATCAGAGCCAAGAAGAACGTTGACGAACTAGAAATCAAAACAGGTTTGATCATGGGGAGTGAATGGATCATGCTGGTAGAAGATGAGGTGGATGTCCTTGAAGCCCTGCAGAATCTCCTGGTCAGGCAGGGATATTCGGTAACCCCTTTTACAGAAGGGATTTCTGCATTAAAGGCAGATCCTGATAAATTTGATCTTGTCATCACCGATATGACAATGCCGAAAATGAAAGGAGATGCGCTTTCTGCAGAACTTCTGAAAATACGGAAAGCGTTGCCGATTATCTTGTGTTCAGGTTATTATGGCAATCTGGACAAAGACATCACACAGACCCTTGGCATCAAAAAAAGTATTCAAAAACCGATCATGGGTCAGGAGCTCTCTGCCATGATTCGAGAGATTTTTGACAAATAAAATTTTGAATCAGACGACAGCTGACCCGGTCCTGGGAAAAAAAACGGTTGGATCATTGACGGCACCGGGGGGGGAGTCCCCCAGCAGAACATCTTTTATATTCAAAGCCGCCTGCATGGCAATCTGGTATCTGATGCGGTCAACCGCTGATCCAAGGTGAGGTGTGAAAACCGTCTTTTCAGATGCCAGCAGCCTGGAATCAATACCATGGGGTCTATCAGGCCGTGCCCAGTCTTCAAATTCAAACACATCAGCGGCATATCCAGCCAATTGATCATTTTCAAGCGCTTGCGCGACGGCGGACTCATCCACACAGGATCCCCGGCCGATGTTGATCATATACGCACTTTTTTTGACAAATCCCAGGCGATCCCTGTTTATCAGATGTCTCGTTCCCTGCAGCAATGGAATGGCCAAAATGATAAAATCACTTCGGGACAATAGGGTGTTCAAATCCACTGGTTCAATCCCCATTCCCGGATATTCCAGGGTGGCATCGGCCTGGGGGTCACAACAGATCATGGTGGGGCCAAATCCATACAGCCTTGATGCAATGGCTTTTCCAACCTTTCCAAATCCGATAATTCCCACTGTGGAATCGGCAAGCCCCCTGCCGTAAAGAGCGGGTCGCCACCCTTTAAACCGGCCGCTCTTTACAAGTGCATGGCCCGGTATAATATTGCGCGAAACAGTGATCAAAAGTCCCACAGCCAGTTCTGCCGTTGGAATTGTCAGCAGGTTCGGCACCCTGGTGAACCAGATGCCCCGATTCGTACAGGCCGCCACATCAAAATTGTCATATCCCTTCAAAGCAGCACTGACAATTTTCAGGTTTGGGCACTCATTTAAAAATGTGTCATCAATGCAATCCGGCATGAAAACCATAATGGCCTGGGCATCCTGGGCCAATTCCAAAAGCCTGGCCCGGGTCATTGGTTCTCTGGTCTGATTGGCGACAACATGGGTGTATGCGGATAAAAAATCGATGATTTCCGGGTGAATCCACTGGGTAATAATTGTTTTATGTGCCATTGTCTCTTTTCCATGAAAATGCGGTTTATAGATATTTGATCCTTCTCTATCACTTTTAAGTGAGAAAATTATTTTGATTGTGTGTTTTTTCAATGATTTTTGAGTGTTGATATACCTAAGCTGTTGAACAGGAGTTTACCCCACCGTGCGCCACAGGTAATGTATTAAGAAATTATTTTGATTTTATTAAAACTATGTTAGACTTTGATCATTTTTTAATCCTTGAACACACTGTAGGAGATTTCAATATAATGGGATCAGGACAATAAATGACCCATAAACAGATTACCCTAAATCCAATCTCAATTCCTGGGGCTGCACAAGCGATCAGAGATAACGGCAAAGATAGTTATGGGTTGCATTATATGGGGGTGTTCACCCCGCTGCTTTTATTGCTTATCATTCTCCATGTACCGGCAACGCTGATTTGGCTGGAAATCATTCCGTTCAAATATCGATTTCATGCCCTTTTTTTAGTTATGGCAGGGTTTGTTTATTATTGTTTTGTAAGGCGTTACAGCCTTCGGGAGCTGGGCTTCCGAACCGACAATATCAATGGTTCTCTGGGATGGAATTTTCTGTTCTGTGTGGCCGGTGCCATCGGATTGTACATGACATACAAAGCCGGTATTTTAAGGCCAAAATCCCAAAATCCTTTTCCTGGTTTATATGTTTTTTATATATTTTTCCTGGGGCCTGTTCAGGAAGTCGTTTTCAGAGGGATTCTGTTTGCGGAAATAAAACGGACTCAATTCCTCCACAACAGATCCTTTTTATGGGTATCTTCTCTTTCCTTTTGTTTTCTGCATATCATTTACAGACACCCGCCGTTGCTGATGATTGCTCTTATAAGCGGGCTGGCATGGGGACTCATATTCACAAAATGGCCGAATATCTGGGGAATCGTATTTTCCCACTCTCTGCTTGGCGCTCTGGCATTGTTTCTGGGTGTAATTTAAATTCCACATAAACTTTTTTTTAGCAAGCCCCTGGGTTCTACAAAATTTTTGATGCCAGTTCTGCGAGCTCCGATCGTTCCCCTTTTTCCAGGTTGATGTGTGCGTATAATGATTCTCCTTTCATTTTTTCTATTATAAAGGCCAGACCGTTGGTCTGGGAATCCAGGTAGGGATGGTCGATCTGAAAAATATCGCCTGTAAAAACGATCTTTGTGCCTTCACCGGCCCTTGTGATAATGGTTTTAACTTCATGGGGGGTAAGGTTCTGGGCCTCATCCACAATAAAAAAAACCTTGACAATACTGCGTCCCCGAATAAAGGAAATCGGTGTGATAACAATCTTTCCATCTTCTACCAGTTTCCGAAGCTTCCCCGACTGGGTTCCCGCTCCCGGCTGGCCATCTTCGATAACCGACATATTGTCGTATAAGGGTTGCATGTAAGGATCAAGTTTTGAATTAATGTCACCTGGCAGATACCCCAGATCTTTGTTGCTCAAGGGAACCACCGGGCGTGTGACAAAAATCTGGTGATAAAACCGCTTGCTTTCAAGTGCCGCAGCCAGTGCAAGGAGGGTTTTCCCCGTCCCTGCTTTCCCGGAAATTGTGACCAGGGGAATTTCAGGATTCAACATGGCATTTAATGCAAAAATCTGTTCAGCGTTCCTGGGGGTGATGCCATGGCAGGTCCTTGGCATCACCCTCTGGATGGTTTCATTTTTTTTATCATATACGGCAAGAGCAGATCTGGAGCCATTTTTTAATATGATATTTTCATTGGCAAACAGCCCATTGCCCGGAACAATCAACCTGCGCTCAATGACATAGGGTTTTGCATAAACAGACTCAAATATCTTTTCGTCTACATTTTCAACCGTTTGAATACCGCCATAAATGTCAGACGGATTCTCAACAAAATTGGACGTATAGTTTTCTGTTTCCAAACCAATGGATTTTGCCTTTAACCGCAGATTCACATCCTTGGTCACGAGAATAAGCTTTTTGGACTTGTATTTCCGGGCGATGGAAAGGACTGTATTTAAAATCCAGACGTCGGAAGTCAATTCCTTAAAATTCTGTTGGATGATATCATTGAGTTTAAATCCAAGGCAGATGGAAATCTTGCCCTGCCCCGGACCGATCCGTGTGCCGCCGTTCAAGACTTTTTGACTGGACAATGCATCCAGAGATCTTAAAAAATCCCTTGCATTGCAGTTGATCACCCGGTTTCCTTTCTTGAACCGATCCAGTTCCTCGATTACGGTAATCGGGATTATGATATCGTGATTTCCAAACTGGTAAATGCAGGTACTGTCATGAAGGATGACGTTGGTGTCGAGAACAAAGGTTTTTTTCATGTAAAACTCCGAAGTTAAGGTTAACCTATCTTTTCGAGGAAAGATTAAAATCCTTTATAATTACAGACGATCCCCTTTTCAGGAAGCCTGTTTCAAATCCCCCAGGTATGGTTTTTTTTCCATCATCTGAGCCAGTCCCTTTCCCTCCCAGGCGAAATGGGGGGGGATGTTCAACAGGGCAGTAATAGTCGGTGCGATGTCCAACAGCGAAACCTCCCCTTCAATTCGGAAATTTTCACGAATATCCGGCCCAAATGCAATCAAAGGAACCTGGGTAATCTCGGAGAAATCCTCCAGATGACTTTTTCCCTTTCCCCCATGGTCACTGGTTACAATCAGGTGATAGTCTCGTTCCCGGACAATACCCTCAACAATTAACCCCAGTGCACGATCCACCATTTTTACTGCCCCTAAATATTCCGGGGACATCCATCCAAAGCGATGACCGATGATATCTGTCCATTCAAAATAAACAAAACAGAAATCAGGTGTTTGGTGAAGGATGTGACAGGCGGCAATGCCTGCCAGCTCAATGAGATCCTGTTTTTGCCTCAGACGAAGGAAAAACGAGTGATCCATTGTTCCGGGAAGGGCCAGGTTTCTCAAATGTTCCCAACTGTAAAAAGAAGAGACCGTGCCCCCATTATTTTTAACGTGGCCAAACAGGCTCTGGGCGGTAGCAGACATATTGGGCAGGGCTGTGTTGGTCAACACCCCGTGGGAATAGGGGGCAAGGGAGGTGAAGATGGAAAAATGGGAGGGCAGAGTGATGGAGGGTGTCACCGTTTTAACCCCGGGCGTAAATGCGCCTTTTTGGATCAGATAATCCAGGGTGGGGGTGGTGGCCTTTTCAATGGCGGCACCTGTCAAGCCGTCAATGATGACCAGCAGGGTTTTATTCATTTTTTTTCCTCTTTTCTTTTTAAAATAAACGGTTATGGATCTTTAATTAAAAAGATAACCGTTTCATATTAGAAACGAATGTTATTCCCGTTAATGTTTTGTGATCCGGCTCCTAGTTCAAATACCCTCTATATTTACACCATGAATTTGTTCTTTATTATAATATTTAGTGAACATCTCGTGCTAAATGATCTTTAAACAATAAAGATCCGGGAAGGATTGTTAATGAAGATGAATGGCGATAAATTTTACCGAAAACAAATACAATGTTAATACACCACAAATGGCAATGGGTTAATATGTGTTCTGGTAAAAAAATTGAAAATTTACATTTAAAGGAAAAAAATGCAACGAACATATCAAATCAGTATTCCCCTTATATTTGACAACGCTATTCGATACATCATTAATATTTTGATTATTTACATTATCATTATTTTGGTACTCAATCTCGGCAAAAATCTCTATTCAATTAAAACATTTTTCAACGGAGATCTGATCGGCAATAATTTATCCAATGCGATTACAGATATCCTCAGTTTTTTGGTCATGATTGAGCTCTTCCGCGGTTTTATAGAATATTTTAAAGCAAAACGGATTCGGCTTCACAGCATGATTGATCCGGCCATTATTTTTATTGTACGGGAATTGATCATTCAACTGTATGCCCATGAAAAGATGGGGGGGAATACGCTGATTGGATTCGGCATCTTATTGTTATGCCTGGGTGTAGTCAGGTCTCTGGCATTGCTGTTCAGTCCCGACGACAGCACCCTTGCCAAATAATATTTGAGTCCTCTTTTTGCGGATTCCCTGTGAAGAACTCAGTCAGAAACAAAGAGAAAGCGGCTCCTGCTCAGCAACTTAACAGAAAACTTAAAAGAAAGGGATTCAGAATGAAAGAAAAATTAAAAATACTATTCCTTTGCACCGGGAACTCCTGCCGCAGCCAAATGGCTGAAGGGTGGACCAAAAAATTGAAAGAAGACATCATTGATGTTTTTTCTGCCGGTGTGGAGACACATGGTCTCAACCCTGATGCAGTAAAGGTAATGGCTGAGGCTGGGGTGGATATTTCAAATCACAGGTCAAAACTGGTGGATGACTTTAAGGACACCGAACTTGATGCCGTCATAACCGTCTGTGGCCATGCCCATGAGACCTGTCCCTATTTCCCACCCCGGTGCAAGGTCATCCATGTGGGGTTTGATGATCCGCCTAAGTTGGCAGAAGAAGCAGCAAAACAAGGTAAAAGCAAAGAAAAGCAAATAGACTGCTTCCGGAAAGTCAGGGATGAAATCAAAGC
>CAYWNB010000012.1:0-7040 GCA_964459195.1 uncultured Desulfobacula sp. | reverse complement strand
AAAGCAAAGAAAAGCAAATAGACTGCTTCCGGAAAGTCAGGGATGAAATCAAAGCATTTGTCGAGAAGATGCCACAAAATATCTTCGAAGAATAAATTAAGTTTTTCAATTTAACGGATCATAACCGGCAAGATCTTTTTTTGCGATATGAATTTTTTTAATCAGATTGATAAAGGGAAATATCATGATCAAAAACAGGATGATCCAGACAAATTTCGGAAAAGACTGATGACCTGCCCAGGCAATATACAGGTAGGGTGCAGTACTTGACACAAAAGCGATTACCCCGCACTTAAACAGGGTTCCAAACCCCTGGGGTTTTCCAAGCAATACGGAAAACAGGTGACGAAAACCCAGGATATAGGGGGGGAAGGTCACCAGATCCAGAACCAGGAATATCCATGGATTGACGCCATATGACAACAGTGTATCGTAAATCATTACAATTTTCAGCGTATCATATGCCCAGAATAGGAGTGTCGCTCTAAACAGCATTGTTGTCATTCATCAGGCTATATTTTTGTTTCAACCACGTGAAAGGAGACCTCTGCCCCGGTGACCACACTTCTACCTGTATGGAAAAAAGCGATGAACCAGACAAATTCAACCAGCAGGATGATCCACGGGTTCCAAAGCGTCCCCAGCCCTCGTGCGAGAACAGGAGGAAAAGTGGGTATGGGAAACAGTGCTACCATGCCGACGGCATAAAGAATCGTACCCAAAGCCATCATCTGATAGGGCGTGACCTTTAAGGTCCCCCTGAAATCTGCGCGGAAAAATTCAGAGACAAATCGCCAGACCTGGGTGACAATCAGGGAAACCATAAGGGCGGCAACATAGTGACCCTGTAAAAAGAATAAGGTCACTGTGACCCCGGTGATTGAATAGAGGATAGCGGTGATGATCTGGATGGGAATGACCCGCTCACCATCCAGACCGGAAGCATAGGCAATCTTTTTGGTTTTCCCGGAAAAAATCAGGTAAAATCCTGAAAACAGCCGTTGAACAAAGGGACTGCATTGGTGAACGGGTTTTCCGTAACAGCATCCAAAACTGACACAGGCCAGTCGCCCCAGCCCTTCACCAAATGTGTAGGCCACTGAAGCAGCGGACAGAAAAATAATGGGAGAAATCCTCACTCCCATGGTGTTCCCCAGCAGATGGTTCACCAGTAGCACAAGAAAGGGGGCAAGAAGGGTACCGGTAAACACGGCACCGCCAACGGTGAGGGTGCCCGGTTTCTTTTCAACAATCCGGGCAATAATTTTTGAGGAGGGGATACAGGCTATCAGCAGGCCTGTGACCAGCAAACAAAGCCCCATCAGGGGAATCCCTGCAGCAGCGGTCAGGATAATAAAAATAACCACGGCAAAGGTATAGGCATTTGCGCTCAAAAACCCGTAATAAGTTAGGTTCAGCCCCCTCCATTTCCCCTGTTGGGTCTTTTCTTTAGGCAGCACAGCCATGATCTGCCAGTTTTCTTTAGGCAGCACCCTGAATCCCCATAAAATTGCAAGACTGACACATAAAGTGATCCCGCCGATAAAATAAAGTTGTTCCATTAGATTGCCTCGCCTATGGTTTGTCTGACGTTGATTTCCGTTTCCACCAGCGGTTTTTGAAACCCTGATGTGAAACGACTTTGGACATCTGTCCGTTCGGCATTGGCCAGAAGGTCCTGTGAAAAATGTATTCGATTGTGTTGAAAGATCAGCACGGTTGTTGAGCTGCCGGGTCTGAACAGGCTTTTGGGCTGGCCTATTTTAAGCGGCATCCCCTTTTGAACCGGTTGAGGATCATCATATCGACTGTCGCTGTAGCATTGGACGATCCTGCCGATCATCATGGCCACAATTTCAATCATTGCCACACGTCCAACACCCGTACCATTTTCAACATCCGTATCGATCACCGTCACAATTCGCCGGTTTTTTGAATAGGGTGTGACAGATTTTACGACAGCCCCCGGGTTGCAGGAATGATATCGGCCGTTGATTTCATAAATATCAACCACGGTTCCCGAGACAGGGACATGGTTGTAGTGGTATTTTTCAGGCGTCAGCCGGAAGATGATAAAATCGCCCTCCCTGAACGTCTCCCGCCATTGAAACCTGTCAATACCAATCAATTCATCATAATCGAAAAATTTATCTTTAATGAACAGGGGCTGTCCGGTTTTAAATGATCCGGGCAATGCCCTGGCATCTGCCGGAGATACCACACAGGATCCATCTTCTGTCATGGGCCGGCATTCCCAATAACAGATTTTTCGCTCAAACGCCCTGCGATAGGAGTTGTATTGATGAATATCTCCATAAATTTCATCCGGATCGATCCCCAGGCGGGCAATAAGGATCTGAGGATCTTGAAACGCCGTCATGAAGCGGGCATCATAGTTCAAGAATCCCATGACAGAAGAAGTTCGGGAAGACAGCAGGAACCTGTAAAGCCAGGGGGCTTTTTCCCGGATCGACGAATACAGGGTCAGGATACACCGGTCAAAAAAAAGCGATTCCGTCTGAATGGTGTTTGACCTTCTTTCAATGTATTGGTGAATCATTTTTATTTAGCACTCCCCTTTACTTTGGGATCAAATCGGTTGGTCTCATGGTTGATAAAAAGGATCATTAAAAACAGGGTGTTCATCATCTTATCCAAGGGCGGGTTGTCCGCTAAAAAGGCCTGACGGGTTTCATCAACTCCCTTTGCAGGGTCACTGGCCCCAAAAATTGCAGTAACAGCCGTTTCAATTTCCGGTGCCTGGCGAAAATCAGATTGCGACACTGCTTCGGAGAACAGATGAAAGCCTTCCATAATGTGCTGTTTTCTCAAGGTTTCGATGTAGAATTGTTCTGCTTGTTCATTAAAGATTCGACCGTCGATCTTCATGGGGTTTGAACTTTTTTCAGACGCAAGAATCTTGTTTAAAAGTTTGCCCCCGGTGGAATCTGTTTTAGGAGAGCGGATTCTGGATTCGGTATCCGTCATCACGCCTTTTAAATTTAAGTTTTCAATCAGCCCCTGCCCATCATGGTGTATGAGGTCAAGCAGGGCCAGTTTATAATCTTTGAGATGGATTCGGGTGTATCCTGAATATCGTCTGCTCTGCCGGGTTTTTTTGACCCGGCAGAGGATTCGGCTCAAAAATTTATTGTGTGTCCGGGTTTTAATAAAAAAGGTGGGAAGATCTATGGCAGAACAGAAAAAAATCTGCCGCCGTTCACTCTCAATTTCAGGCGAATCCGGGATCATGGTATGGTCCACAGACCCGTCTAAAACATATTGAAAGGCCAGTAAAGTGATCAGATTTTCCAGATCCGTTGCTGGGCCCATGTCTGTCATTATATTTTCAAAAATGCTGAAATACCGGTGTTCAAATCCACTATACCCCATGTGGGCATGCTCACGGATTCTCACCAATTGATAAAGGGGCATTCTCGTATCAAAAACACCCATCTGGGCCAGGTCATTTTTGAGCTGATCCCCATTGCCCATGATTCCGTCCAGGGCCGGGCTCTGGTGTGTGCTCATCAGGGATATAAAGTAGTCAATGAGTCTGAAATCCGGGATATAATCTCCCTTTAGAAAAAAACATTGGCTGATCAGACGGTCAAGCCATACCGGACCAAAGGGCGTGACGGATTTGCCGAGAATACGGATACTTGCTTTGCGTTTCCATCGTCTCCAGATCATGCGCAAATGCGTGTAGTCGATTTCATGGGGCAGAAATCCCAGGGCCTGTTCCGGATGAAAATCCTCAAAATTCAGTCGATGGGGAGATGCGCTGAAAGTTCCGGGGAACAGGCACAGAAAATGTTCAACAATTTTAATCACCAGATCACCGGTATATTTTTCATGGGCCGGTGTAAACCCGGAAGCGGAATTTTTTAACAGATCGCCAAGTTTTTTGCTCCCGATGCTGACGTGGGTACCGTTATTGGCCAGGCTGATATTTGAGCTGTTCGGCAGTGTCACCAGGTTTGAGGTGATGATCCCTGCCTCTTTGAGTTTTGCAATGCCGTTGATCTGACTCCTGGAAAGCACCTTGTGGCACAATTTCATATACCCCTGTTTTTCTTCACCTTTAGACCACCCGGACAGGCAGGGGTTCATGAAAAGGTGTCTGTAAAATGAGTCGGATATGCAGCCGTTAAGCTGCTTTTGCATGACCGGGGGAGAGGCGGAAAAAAAGACCCTGACCTGCTGTCCGTATTCTCTGAGTAAAAATTTTTCCTCGGCATATGCCACAAGCAATTGGGTAAACAGGAAGCGGATCGAGGTTTCTTTGGCCAGTTCATGTCCGACACTGGCACTGCCCGAACGACTCACCGGATAAAAAGAAAACAGTTCCGGAGAGGTGTTGTCGTTTAAAAAATGGGCCAGCATCCGCTCTCCTGTGGTCCGAATCAGTGAATGAATCTGCACACCAGACCCCACGGCATCTGCAAGGGAAAGTTTGAGCAGGTAACTGACCGGAACACGGATAAATTCTTCCCCCTGCCGGGTGAAGGTGAACTTTGACGCATCTGATCGCAGGTTGGCGGTTGGGTTTGTCTTGTCTGATTTCAGATCTGCATTAAAAATATTGTTGGAATAGGGGTTTAAAACCCGCCGGGGAAACCTCACCCAGCTGTTCTCCCAGACATTGTTCTTTTTCTGGGCCAGGTAGGTCTCAAGGCCGATGATGGTTCGCCTGGAGGTGTCGCCCCTTGCCGCTCTTCGCATCAGGTTTTTATAATAGTTGGATTCTTCAATGGTGACAGCAAGATCCAGGTTTTCTTTGGTGCCCAGGACCGCCACCTGAAGTTCATTCTCCGAACCGGCCGTGGTGTCCTGGCCTGAAAACGGCAGGGACTCGATAAACGCTCCCTGGGAGGATGTCTTAATGTCCAGCACTGTTCTAAGATCGGCCGGGGCAAACTGGGTCGGTGAATCAAATCCAGGCATTTTTTTTAATGTTTGAAAATTTCTCAATTTGTTTCTACTGCCAGGTTTCAATGTCTTGGAGTGCTTCCATGGATAAGGCTGTATAGGGCAATGCTTCCATACGTTTTAATCCGATCTGGGTGCCGGTAATTTGACAATACCCGAAACTGCCCTCCTCAATTCTCTCCAATGCAGCATTAATTTGTTTGAGCCTTTGCTGGTAGCGTCCCTGTGAATTGATTTCACGCTCAATGGCCACCATTGAATTGCTCTGGTCCAGAATGTCTGCACTGACATCCCTCATGGTTTTGATTTTTGTCTTGATCAGGTGAATTTTTTCCATTGCGTCCATTTTTAAATTGATGAGCTTGTTTTTGAAATAGTTCAGTTGAGTTTTATCCATATAAAATGTTTCGTTCAGGCAACCTGCATTGTTGATCGATCTTCCCATTTATTTCTCCTGAAACTGCGCAAGATTAAGATGCCTGTATTTTATGAAAATCAGCGGATTTCGAATTTAAGACTACCAGGGTTACCCAGGGGTAAATTATCACGGGTCTCCACTGGAATAGAGGGGATCATCTCTTGCCTGCAGCGTCGGCAAAAGGGGGTTGCAAAATTTTTCATGTCCATAATGGATTCGGGTTTGAATTGAATTTCATAGGGGGTTTGACCCGGATAACTGCAGTTGATGTTCTTACAACTATATTTGATTTGCATGGTCTTCTCCATCAAGGGGTTGTGTGCGTTGTTTTGATATCTTTTCTTGATTGCCTATCCTATCCCTTTAATGTTTGCTCAGTAGTAGAAGAAAGTTAAAATTCTGTAAGACCGTTATTTTTTTTAAACCCCGCCATTCGTTTATAATCAGGGGCCTTGCGGCCGTCAAAATAATCACAGCGGTGGTAATACAGCAGATCTTTGACCCACCTTGCATAGTGTTCCGGGTTTTTCGATAGTCGTTTGGCCAGCCCAAGTGGAGAGGACAAAAGGTCCAGGAGCGGTGCAATCAGTTCCGACGGATCACGGAAGCACTCCCCGTCGCAGCGCCGGTAAAAGAGACGGCTTTTATCCCCATGGCGCCGGCCGCATCAATCATCCGGAACCCCTCTTTTCCGTCCAGGGTGTGGCGCTTAAAATCAGGCAGGGATGTTGGCTGGAAAAAAACGTGCCGGTAGGGGGTATTAACGCCGGGATGGCGATATTAGTTGAAAACCGGGAGAAGGTTTTGGGGAAACGCCGGACGGCGTGTCAGGATTATTGACTGTTAAACTGGCTGATATAGGTTTGACCTGTGGCAGTATAGTAGATATTTTCCGCAATATTTGTGATGTGATCTCCAATTCGTTCCAGGCATCTTCCCATGAAAATCATCTGGGTGCAATCTTCAATGGGATGGGTCTGGTCCTGCATCTGATTTCGCAGCATCTCCACCAATCGGGAAAAATGATTATCGATTTCATCATCTTTTTTCCATATCACTACGGCTTTTTGAACATCCAGTTTTAAAAATGCATTGACGGCATCATGGAGCATGGTCCTGCTGATATCAGCCATCTTTATGATGCGCTCCGCCTGCTCAGGCACGGGTTTTTGGGATAATTTGATGACCCGTTTGGCAACGTTGGCCGTATAATCCCCGATCCGCTCTAGTTCTGATGCGATCTTTATGGCTGACAGGGGCAGCCTTAAATCCATGGCCATGGGCTGCCGTCTGGCCAGAAATTGAACCGCTTCTTGTTCAATTTCTCTTTGAAACCGGTTGATGCGTTCATCGGCTTTGATGATGTCCCGGGCAAGTGAAATATCCATCTGGCTAAAAACCTGTGTGACACCTTCAATTTGCGATTCACAGGCGGTTGCCATCTGTGTGATCCTGTCTTTCAGGCCTTGTATTTCCATATCAAATGATTTTACGATATGCGCTTGCATATGAATTCCTCAAATTATCCAAACCGGCCGGTGATATAATCCTGGGTCAGTTGATGTAAGGGGTTTAAAAAGATCTGTTCAGTGGGGCCGATTTCGATGAGATCTCCCAGATGAAAATAGGCGGTTCGCTGGGAGACCCGGGATGCCTGTTGCATGGAGTGGGTGACAATGGCAATGGAATA
>CAYWNB010000011.1:35162-38275 GCA_964459195.1 uncultured Desulfobacula sp. | reverse complement strand
CCCTATAATATAAGACGATCCGGATCACATTTTTCCCTGAGCAATGTCAGCTCTGCCAGGGTGGGGGGAAGGACCTCGCTGGCCCGGGAAATATCAATTTCAAACTCCATTTTTTCAAGGATATCCTGGGGGGTCACCCCGGGATAATATCCTTCCAGAAACATACGTTTGGTCTTGTCATCAAAGCCCATAACCCCCATGTCTGTAATGACACGATGGGGGCCCCCTTTTGGAAGACCGGCATTTTCACGACCATCCGGACCGTCCAGGTATCCTGGGCTTGTCAAGTAATCCAGCTTGATTTTAAATTTTCGTTTTTCCTGTTTCATGAAGACAATGCTTCTCGAGACAAAAGAAGCCACATCACAGGCCCCCCCGCTCCCGGCAAACCTCACACTTGGTTCATGGTAATCGCCGAGAACCGTTGAATTCAGGTTGCCGTAAATATCAATCTGAGCAGCCCCCAGGATTCCCACAATACGCTCACCTGTGAAACGGTTCTGCATGGTGGCAAATGCATCCAGCAGCCCCCCGTTGGAGGAGGCCCGGTACATGATCCGTGAATCTCCCACGGCAAGGGGAAGATCTTCCAATTTGGAATCAATGGCACCGGTTTCAAAGAAAATCACACTTTCCGGGGCATTTATATTTTTGGCTGCCATGGCTGCCAGCATGGAGATGCCGGTGCCGCAAAACACGATATCCCCGTTCCGGATTTCCCTTGCAGCAACAAGGGTCATCATTTCTTTCAGCGTATAGTTCATCTTATCTCTTTGCCCTATTATCTTCTGTCCAGGTTCTTTGCATACCCGCGGTTTTTATCGGCGGATATTGTTTCAAGCCGTCTCCTGCCAATGGAATCCAGCAGATCACTGTGGGTCTGGTGTTTCAAAATACATTCTTCAATGTAGGAACGATAGTGGGTGTCATCCTTTGCTCGTTTGACATACTCCTTTAAATAGACCGGATCATAGTCATAATATTGATAACAGGCCGTGGGATACGCCCCATAGGGCAAATGCACAACCGCACCAGCATGGATAAAGGGGATCTGATTCCGGTCCGGTTCATTTTTCAAATAATCGTCATCCAGCAGTTCTTCACAGGTGATGATAAGCGTTTTGGCAGCCTTTGCCTGTTCCACATCGGCAAAGGTCAATCCCTCTATCCGGCAATTCCCCAGATAGTCTGCCTTTTGCACATGGATGATGGTGACATCCGGGTTGATGGCAGGCACCAAAACCACTCGTTTCGTGTCACACCAGGTGCCAAAAGGGTTTTCAAGCACCACCAGTTTTTTGTCGGGCAACCGGCTGTTTTCCTCTCTGAATTCAATGGGAAATCCCCATTTTTCAATAATGTCCGTCCCAAGGGAAGACCGTGTGGGAAGAAAAGCAATCCCCATGGACCCTGCGAGAAACCGCAGGGTCATCTGGTAGTTGGAATAATCTTCCACCTTTATTTTTTTTTCTTCAATTGCTTTTCTGAACCGAATGCAGGTAGAGGCAAATTTACCCATGCCGCCATAGGCAATTTCAAGACAGGAGACACAACCGGCCCCCACCAGTTCGTCCACGCCCTGGCCATTGGAATGGGCGTAAAGGTGAATATTTTTCGTCTGCTGCCGGATAATTTCATAGACAGCAGCCATGGGATTCCGGTTAATGGTAAAGCCACCGATGGACAAATGGCACCCGTCTTTTACATATTTTTCCATGGCCTCTTTTAAGCCCATGACTTTATGGGTATTGGTTTTCATTTACAACCCGCCCTATAAAAATTGATTAAGCTTCCAATTCCTTCAAACTTTCCTCCAGAATGGAGAGTCCCTTATCCAGCTCCTCTGGCGTAATCACCAGGGGCATAAGCGTTCTGATAACATTGCCATAGGTCCCGCAGGACAAGATGATCAAGCCCTTATCATAGCACAGCTGAACCAGTTTCTTTGCCGCTTGTGTGGCAGGTTTCTTGGTGACCCGGTCTTGAACCAGTTCCAGGCCCAGCATGGGACCTTTTCCCCTGACATCACCGATAATTTCATATTGCTTCTGAAACTCGGTAAATTTTTCCAGCAATGTTTCTCCCAGAGATCGTGCTGTTTCCAACAATCCGTCTTCAAAGAAAATGTCAAGAACGGCAAGGGCTGCCGCACAGGAAACTGGATTGCCGCTGTAAGTACCGCCGAGCCCACCCACATGGGGCGCTTCCATCAACTCTTTTTTACCAATCACCGCACTCAGGGGCATGCCGCCGGCAAAACTTTTTGCCAAGGTGATAATATCCGGTTCAATCCCCCAATGTTCTATGGCAAAAAACTTGCCGGTCCTGCCCGCACCGGCCTGGACCTCATCAATGATCAGGGGAATCTCATATTTAGCACAAATTTTTTGCAATCGGGGAAAATATTCAGGCGGCGGAGTGACGAAACCGCCTTCTCCCTGAATGGGTTCGGCAATCACGGCTGCTGTATTTTCAGGGGCCACATGTCCGATGAAAAAATCTTCCAGATAATCGGCACAGGCCACATCACAGGAAGGATAATCCAGGTTAAAGGGGCAGCGATAACAATAGGCATAGGGCATTCTATAAATTTCCGGCACAAAGGGGCCAAAATTTAATTTATAGGGTTTTATTTTACTGGTAAGACTCATGGTCAGCTGGGTTCTGCCATGGAAAGCATTGTCAAAACAAATAATTCCGCTTCTTTTGGTAGCATACCTTGCTACCTTTACGGCATTCTCCACTGCCTCGGCCCCTGAATTGGCAAACAGGGTCATTTTTTCAAAGGCACCCGGGGCCAAATCATTTAATTTTTCCGCAAGGCTTACATAGGATTCATACATGGCCACATGGAAACAGGTGTGAATAAATGCATCTGCCTGGTCTTTGATGGCCTTTACAACCTTTGGGTGACTGTGCCCGACATTGTTAACCCCTATGCCGCCGGCAAAATCAATATATTCTTTTCCTTCCACATCCACCATGGTTGCACCTTTAGCGCTCTTAATAAAGGCCGGGGTCGTATTAAAAGGCCCCTGGGGAATACTTTTCAACCTACGTTCCAAAAGATCCTTGTTTGATTTTGCCATCATTCATCTCCTGATAATATCCAT
>CAYWNB010000011.1:0-35062 GCA_964459195.1 uncultured Desulfobacula sp. | reverse complement strand
GTTCCAAAAGATCCTTGTTTGATTTTGCCATCATTCATCTCCTGATAATATCCATATCCATTGGGTTTAGACACTTGTGCACTCGGTGCACAAGTGTTGTTAATATTATTCTATTCTATTCTATTCTATATTTAAACAGCAATGACCGTGCCATTGCCATTTTATACGGATCTTGCCCTTGATTAATGGAAAAAACTGGTATAAACTATGCGAAATTGCATAGATAATGCATATCTGCATGGATTGATTTTTAACTCCCTATTTCAGGACAGCCATGAACACAAGACCCCCTCAATTGAGCTGGAAACAACTGAGCAGCACTTTTTTAAATACCACACAAAATGGTATTCTGGTAAGCGATTATTGTCTTAAAACTCTGATTTCCAATAAAAAGGCCCAGGACCAACTGGGAATCTTTAAGGGCGAATGGGTCAAAAATGCCCTGCCGGAACTTGCAGAGCATTCCGAATCTGTCATAAAAAATACCACGAGTATCGGGAATATCCGCCTCATCCGGAATTCTAAAAATTTCATGGCAGATATCAGTCCTATTCTTCATAACCAAACGATTGTGGGGCTTTTTTTCCTCGTCCGGGATGTCACCCTGCTAGAAACCGCTACCCGGGAAATGAAAGCCTGCCAGAAATCATCCCTGGAACTGGACACCATCATTAATTCCAGCCATGACGGATTCTGGATCAGTGACGGCCAAGGAAAGGTCATAAAAATCAATCCCGCCTCGGAAAAGCTGACCGGCATAAAGGCTGAAAACTTTATCGGAAAATCCATACAGGAACTACTTGACAGCGACGTTATCGACCGCTCCGTAACCTTAAAGGTCATGGAAACCCGAAAAAAAGAGACCATTATCCAGCGCACCAAAACCGGAAAAAATCTCTTACTCACCGGCACCCCGGTATTTGACAAACAAGGTCAATTGATCCGGGTGGTGGTCAATGAAAGGGATATCACGGAAATCCAGGCCCTGAAAAAAGAAATTGATGAGAAACAGACCCTCAAGACCCGGCTGGAAGAAGACCTTCTGGACATGCAGCTGGAAGCCCTGCAGTCAAAAAAAATTATTGCCAAAAGCCAAAATTTTAAAACCATCCTTGAGAAAACCGCCAAAATTGCCCGGGTGGATTCTTCTGTTCTTATTCTAGGGGAATCCGGAACCGGCAAAGGGGTGATCGCAGAGTTGATTCATTCTCACTCAAAACGCCGAGATAAACCCATGATCAAACTCAACTGCGGCAACATTCCGGAGTCTTTGGTGGAAAGCGAGCTCTTTGGGTATAAAAAAGGGGCCTTTACCGGGGCAGACAAAAACAAGGCCGGCCGGTTTGAAATTGCGGACAAAGGAATCCTCTTTCTGGATGAAATTGCAGAGGTTCCCCTGGCTTCCCAGGTAAAGCTGTTGCGATTTCTTGAAGACGGCTGCTTGAGCAGGGTGGGTGAAACCACCAGCAAACGCGTAAATGTTCGCATTATTGCGGCCACCAACCAGAACCTTGAAGCCATGGTGGCGGATAAAACCTTTCGCCAGGACCTTTATTACCGACTCAAGGTAATTCCCATCCTCCTGCCGCCCCTTCGAAACAGGAAAGCCTGTATCCTGCCCTTGATATCCCATTATCTCAATTATTTTTGTGAAAAGCATGGAATAGAAGGTCCCATAACTTTGTCCCGAAATGCGGCCAACACCGTGGAAGCGTATGCATATCCGGGTAATATCCGGGAACTTATCAATCTATGCGAACGCCTGGTGGTAATGAAGGAAGGCAATAAAATCCATTCCAAAGATCTTCCCCAAAGCCTTATGGATTCAGCAAAATATGAAACCCTGTTCAAGGATGTACAGACCCAGGAACTCTCCCATCGTGAAATGATGGAAACATTTGAACGGCAGATCCTGAAAAATGTCATGGAAACCCATCTGACACAATCCAAAGCCGCCAGGGCACTTGGCCTGAATCAGTCCACTATTGCACGCAAATTGCAAAAATACAAACTGATATAAAAAACAGGCACCCCATCCCGAAAAAGATTAGGATGGGGTGCCTGTTCATTGGCGTCCGATCAAATATTAGGTCAAATATTAGGTCAAATTTTAAACAAAGACAAGGGAGATGGGCAGATGGAATCCATTACGGCCAGATCCTTTTCGGCACAATACCCCTTGGAGACCCATCCCGCATCGTACCCCTTCTGGGTGATCACCTGGAGGTGGGTATGGTAGAACCAATTTCCATTTTCATGGACATCTCCAATCAGGGCAAAGCGGTCACCTGCTTTAAATTTTTCTCCGGGCAGCGGCAGTTTCTCCCGGTTTAAATGACCATAGAGGCTGTAAAATGTTTCAAAATAGGGACTCGCGTGCATGAGTAAAACATTGCCTCCGTAATTGCCGTCACCCGCCTCGTAACCGCTTTCCTTGACCTGGGCATCCAGGGGGGCGTGCAGGGGCGTACTAAGGGCCACAATAATATCGAGACCCAGGTGGTAATACCGCTGTTCCTCCCGCATCTGGGGGTATTGGGATAAAATAGTCTCCCTGTCTTCCAGGTAGGAGGCCAGACCCCAGGAATGCCTATTTTTCATGGTGTTGTCCAGCCATGCCTGAAACGCTAGCTGGTCAAGGACATCCACCTCATCAAACACCTTGGACCCCACGGACATGTCCACCACCAGGGGGTTGCCGGTCAATCCTTTGAATACCGGCTGAACTGTTATTTTATCGCTGTAGTCAATGTAGGGGTATTTCATTTGCCTTTCCTTTGGATCTTAATTCTTGGGTCTATATTATTAGGTCTAGGAAACGGGAAAATCATTGGTTTTTATAAGACCCGGGACGGTGACCACAGGGTTCCCGCCCGTTCCTGTGTCAACTCCTTCCGGAAATCCAAAATTTTCATCCATGGATTTATAATAGGATTGGTCATAACAGCCAAGCTTTATTTTCACCTCACTGCCGGTTTTCACAAATTTAGCGGTGAGCCCATAATCGACTTCTCCCAGGGGGGTTAAAATAATATACCGGGGAATTTCCCGGCCTGACCCTTCCCGCCGGACCATAGTGGCAATATCAATGACATCATAGGAATCAATGGGAAAGTTTTTGTTCCAGCGGTTCTGAACGGGCAACCCCGCCACATAGAGATGGTGAAACTCCATGCCCTTTTCTCTAAGGGCATAGGCCAGATCATGGATGGCCCTGTCCGTGTCATTCACCCCGCCCAGCAAAGGAACATTGGCATACACCGTGATCCCTTTATTGTTCAACCGCCGGACCAATTTTGAATGGATCTCACCCACATCCTCGGCCTGGATAAACCAGGTCTCGATTTCGAGACGAAGGGGGTTGACCACGGACAAATGGTTCAAATCGCCCAATGTATTGATCACAGACCGGGTATAGGACTCCGGGGCGCTTGCAAATTTCATGGAGCGTAGCCTCACCGCATTGACATGGGGAATATCGCGCAGCTGTCCAATAACCCTGGTGATATCATAGAGCGCATCCACTGAATCCACGGCACAAGCTTCACCCATCTCAGGCACCACCACCACGTCGGTTATCCTGTGATCCGCCATGATATAGGCCATTTGTTGTTCGCCCGCACGGGCATTAATCTGCACGCGGGTTTCGTGGAGCCGGGACAAACCCTCAATACCGGTGTTTACAATGGAAGCCCCGGCCTGGTAATGCGTTGTCAATTCTTCTTTAAGGCGATCCACATCTGCACGGGTGGCTGCAGGGTTTTTGGGAGCTGTTTTTATTGGCCGATTCCCGATCAAACAGGCCTTGTCCCCGATTTTTGCCATGTACTGGATATCAATGGTGCCTTCAGCATTGACCCGGATATTGGTCAGCTCATTGGCAATGGGGGCAAAATTTTTAAAATATTCCGGGGTATAGGGGGTTCTGATCCAGATAAAATTCTCATTGTCCGCCACCTGCTCAACAGCCCAGCCGCTAGTGTACCAATCCATTTTTCCGATGGGAGTGGCCGTACAGATCCGGGGGATGATCCGGTCGGACAAGTGGGCCCGAAGGGGCAGGGACATGTTAATACCGTCGGACAAGGGTTTCCAATAAATGGAATTGCCATGGATGGGGCTGCAGGGAATATAAATATAATGCAGTTCAGCGCCGGCCCCGCGCAACAGCCCGAAAAGCTTCACTAATTCGGGTCCCGTATCGTTGCAGCCATTCAGGAAGGGGGTCTGGATGTAAACGGCAATACCGTTTTTTACCAGGTCAGTGATAATATCAAGGCTTTCAGGGCTCACCTCGTCGGGATGGATGAAATGGGTGGCCAATTCCATGCGTTTGCCGTGCTGCTGGAGTTCCAGATTTTTTTGTTTCAAGTATTTGAGATAGGCAGATTCATTTTTCAGAAACAGATCCGGATAATAGGAAACAGACCGGGTGGCCAAGCGCAGGGTCTGGACATGGGGAACGTCCATGAGCCCGTCAATGGTAGCGGCCATATTTTTTCTGTTCATGAACGGATCACCGCCGGTGACCACAATTTCCTTGATCAACGGAGAATTTTTAACATGGGAAACCGCCGCTGCAACGCCTTGGGTTGTGGGGTTTTTTTCGTTCCTGGTATCTTTATGCTTTCTGAAACAAAACCGGCAATAAACAGGACAGCTCATGTTGAGCAAAAAGATCACCCGGTTCTGGTACATCTGTTCCAAAAGTCCGTCATGGAACTGGCCGATCCAGGTGTTGGTGTGGCCAGTGGACTCCAGTTCTTCCACAAAGGGCATGTACTGATAGGCCACATCCCTGGAGACCATCATCTGGCGAATGGTATGCCGGGAGAGACGTACCGGATATCGTTCAATGACGGCTTGGAGATCGGACCGCTGGGCCTCGGGAATGTCCAGGTTGGTCACTTTTTCCAGCTGGGCCGTATCTTTTATGGACACATACCCATGGCCCGGGATCACCTGTTCAATCAGGGCCACCAGGAACCTGGAAGGCAGTGCTATCTGGTTTAAGGTCAGATTACGGCCTTGGGACTTGCCAATGGCGTCCAGCAACACCTCGAAAAACCCTTTGGGATCAGCCTCATACCCCGTGGCAGCCAAAAGAGCGGCAAACTTTGTCTGCCCGTCTCCACCATTGATGACCTCAACAAAGGATCCACCACAAAATTGTTCATTCCCATAGGTTTCCAGGAACGCTGTCATACTATCCGTTAATTTGGACAAGGGAACATCAATCTGCTGTTTGGAATGCTCAAATCGAACTTCCAAGATGGTATCTGTCTTTAATTTCACTTTCGCACCTCTTTAGCCTTGTATATATAATTTATGGTATTTTCGGGAAACCCATACCCCATGATCCGACCGAGTACCTTTTCTTCATTACCGGGCATCATACGGATCACCAGGTATTCCCGGGACAAATCCATGTCAATAATCTGCTGCCAGACAAATTTCTCCCGTTCAAGATAGGTATAGGCAATGTGGGCCGGATCAAAGATTGAGCCCCCCTGCTGTTTTAAGTCATTTTCAAAAACGATATAGCTTGCCGATGGATCCAGAGTCCTCTTGATCCATGAAAAATTCTCCTTTGCGGGCTCGGTATAAGAAAAATCTGTCACCGTTAGTTTGCTCTCTTGAGTTTTTAAACGCACCCCTCCCCAGGAAGAGGTCTCCACAACGCCGACCGGCTGTCCGCTCCATGGTACTAATTCATTTCTAATGATACTTCTTTCATGATTTGAGCAATCTGCAATGAAACGGATCCGCCTGTATATACACCTCATCCCCCCGGCGATAAACATCACGTTTCACAAAATTAATCACGTGTAAAATCTGTCCTTCGGGAAGTTCCACAAAATAACTGACCTCTCCCCCCATATAGCTACGATCCACAATTTTACCAAAGAAATAGTTCATCTCCTGTTCCTGGGCAAGGTCCGTTGTGTAGCCCAGGGTCATCTTCTGGGCACGGATCACGACTTCCGCCGCATCCCCCACCGCAAAATCGCCTGCTGGACTTACCAGGCACGGCTGATTGTCCCCAAGCCGGACACGAAAAAAACCTTTTTGTTTTTCTTCAACCACGGCCTTCATAAAATTAGAATGGCCCAAAAAATCCGCCACAAAATGGTTGACCGAATTATTGTACACCTCTTCCGGGGTCCCCTGCTGCTGGATAAACCCGTCTTTCATGACCACCACCTTGTCTGACATGGAAAGGGCTTCCCGCTGGTCATGGGTCACAAAAATAGTGGTGACCCCCAAATCCTGCTGAAGGTTGTCAATTTCCCGCCGCATATCCTCCCTTAGATTCTCGTCCAGGGCAGACAGGGGTTCGTCCATGAGCAGCACATCCGGCTCAAACACAATGGCCCGGGCCAGGGCAATCCGCTGCTGTTGCCCGCCGGAAAGCTGGGAGGGCATCCGTTCCCCGACCCCCGGGAGCCTGACCATTTCCAGGGCCTTCCCAACCTTGTCCACAATGTCGCCCTTTGATGACCCTCTATATTTCAGGCCAAAGGCCACATTTTCAAAAATGGTTTTATGGGGGAAAAGAGCATAATTCTGAAAAATCATCCCCAGGTTCCGCTTATGGATGGGGGTATCATTTATCCGTTTGCCCCGAACATAGATGTCCCCATTGGTGGGGGTTTCCAGACCTGCCAGCATTCTCAAAAGGGTGGTTTTCCCGCACCCGGAAGGCCCCAGCAACGTCACCAAAGACCCTTCGGGTATTTCCAGGTCCATTTTTTTTACGGCAACCACCTTTCCATACCGCTTTTCAATTCCCTTGAACCTTACAAAGGCCGGATCTTTTTCTTGTACCAAACCGTTATGTCTCCCCATGGTTATGAGAGGATTCACGGGTGTCATTGTCCGCAAAGACACCTGTGAATCCCATGTTTATGAAAAGATCAGCCCGCCATGACCCGGTCCCATTTTTCAGTCCAATCCAGCTGATGGCTGTTCCAATAGGCAGGGTCTGCAAACAGATACCCATCCAGCTTGCCCGTGGGATCAAAGGCGGGCAGTTTTTTCACTTCTTCCGGCATGGGAACCTTTGTGGGGTCCAGGCTGGTGGGATACTTTTGGCCTTTGGCTACGGCAATGGCTGCGTCAGGCTCCAGCATAAAATTCAATAATTTCTGGGCCACAGCGAGATCCGTTCCCTTGAGCACGTACATGTATTCCATCCAGGAATAGGTGCCTTCCGGTGCCAGATATCCGATGGGATGACCCTGGGCCTGGAGACCTGCTACCCGGCCCGACCATGCCACGGTGGCATAGATTTCACCATTGCCCAGGAGACTCATGAGTTCAGATCCCGAAGACCAGTATTTTTTTATCAGACCCCTTTGCTCCTTCAGGGCATTCCAGACCGCTTTTTCATCGGTGATTTTATTGGGATTCTGGCCGGTATGCAATGCTGCATACCACATGTTGGTCCGGAAATCACCGCCCCAGGAACCCAATTTGCCCTTGAGGCTTTTTTCGTACAGGAGGGAGGCACCCAGTTTTTCCGCGTCTGCCTTGGAAATCTTATCCGTGTTATAGGCAATACCGGTCTGGCCCAGATCATAGGGAACAGCGGACAGGGTTCCCTTGGAAATGCCCCTGAGGGTATCGGTCATTTTACTCATGACATTTTTCAGGTTGGGGATCTTGGTTTCATCCAGAACAACCCCAAAGCCAAGGTCTGTATACCGGGCATAGTCATACACCGCGCTCAGATGGGCAAGGTTAAATTCTCCGCCGGGCGGATAGGAGGCCTTGACCTGGGTGAGAAAAGCATCCATGCCGGTAAAGGCGGCATCAATGACTTTAACGCCCTCGGCCTTGGTAAAAGGATCAAAGGCAAATTTTCTCAATGCTTCGGAGGTGGACCCCCCCCAGGAATGACAGGTAATGGATTTACTGCCGGCAAAAGCCTGTTTTACCAGTCCAAAGGGTCCGCCCATGATGCCTAGGGTTGCGCCGGTGATGCCGACAAATTTGACAAAATCCCGCCGGGAGATATCTCCCTGGCTGTAACTTTCCTGTACGTCATTTAAGCGTTTTTCCAAATCGGTTCCCATTCTTTTTCTCCTTTTTGTTCTAAGTGTAAATGGTTATGACAAAGGTGATAGGATCTGAGCCTCTGCCAACAAATATTATTTGCCGCTTCCCCTGGCAAACCGCCGGGTCAGATACCCTGCCAACAAGGGGGTTGACACGGTAAGTGCAATCATAACAGTCCCCAGGGCATTGATCTCCGGGCTGATGGAATTCCTCAACATCCCGAATATTTTAACGGGCACGGTCTGGTTCTGGGCTGTTGCCCAGAAAAGAGTGGCCGTGACATCATCAAAGGAAATGGTGAAAGAAAACAGCATGCCGGCAAAAATAGCCGGGGCCAGCAGGGGAAAGGTGATTTCCCGAAAAGTCTGGAAGGGACTTGCCCCCAGAGACAGGGCTGCCTCTTCATATTCCCGCTTGATCCCCACCAGTCGTGCCTGGACGATCAAGAGCACATAGGGAAGGGTCAGTACCACGTGTCCAACCACCAGCATGGCAAAACTTTTGGGTTGCTGCAGCCACCGGATGAACAAGAGAAGGGCCACGCCCAGAACCACTTCGGGAATCATGATGGGGGCGATAAGAAGGGTATTGATCAATTCTTTCCCCCGAAACTCATACCGGATAAATGCCATGGCCGCCGGGACCCCCACAGCGGTGGAAAAAATGGCTGTCAAGGTGCCCAGAACCATTGAATTTTTAAATGCATCCAGGATGGTGGAATTATGGGAAAGCTTAACAAACCATTTAAAGGAGAATCCCTCCATGGGAAAGGACCCAAACTGCTGGGGATTAAAGGCCAGAATCACCACCGCCACAATGGGGGTGAACATCCAGATATACACCAGCAAGGTATATAGTTTGATCAATGTCCATCCGGAAATCATTCGTTTCATAAAGGCTCCTTAGCTATCCGTTGCTCAGGGATTTAAATATCTGGTTGATGCCCATGTAGCGATTGTAGGTATAAACAATGATACCCAAAAGCAGCATCAGGATAACGCTGATGGCAGATCCAAAGGGCCAGTCAAGGGTGCCGATCACCCGTTTAAAAATAAGGTTTGCGATCATTTCATTGCCCGGCCCCCCCAGGATCATGGGGGGCAGATAAGTGCCGCAGGTCAGCACAAAAACCAACAGACATCCGGCAGAGACACCGGGCATGCTCAAAGGCAGAGTGACCTCTTTAAAGGCCTGCCATTCGGTGCACCCCATACTTTTGGCTGCTTCTGCCAGGCTCTTGTCTATCCCGTCCAGGCTGACATAAATGTTTAAAATCATGAAGGGCAGTAAGTACTGTAATAAGCCCATAATCACCGCCCCTTCATTGTACAGCAGGGCCAGGGGGGTTGAAATCAGCCCGGCCTTGATCAGCAAATGGTTGATCAGCCCGGAATCCCCCAGGATATTAATCCAGCTCAGGGTTCGGATAATAAAGCTGATCCAGAAGGGAAGCATGACCAGCAGCATTAAATAGGGTTTGAGCCGGGAAGTGGTTTTATAGAAAAAATAGGCGGGGATATACCCCAGAACCAGGCAGAGGATCACGGTTTCAAGGGCCACCCGCAGGGTATTGAACAAAATGGTGGGATAAAAAAAGTCCACAAAAAACTTGGCATAATTTCCAAACTGAAAGGCCGGGATATCCTGACCGTTGGGCGCTCTGAGCCAGAAACTGTAAACAATGACAAAACAGACGGGAACAACCAGGAGTAAAAAAACGGCCGTCAGCGAAGGTGATAAGAGCAGCCATGGTTTCCACTTTTTTTCTTTCATATATCAGATCCCGTTCTCTTTATTTGCCTGGTTAATGCTCTCTTATTTGCTCCATTATTTATGGGGCATTTTGTTTATTTAATTAATATATACAAAATATATGCCTGTTGGAAAAGTATTTCCTAAAGCATTGAAAATAAACATTAAAATATTTTTACACTCCGAACCGACCCACGAAATATGGCAACTTGATTCACTTTTAAATCGGATCGGCAGGGATAACACACTGAAATAATGAGGTTTTCTCTTTGATTCAATATTGAATCAAAGAGAAAACCTCCAACAAGCCTATGGAGAATGGCGATAACGATTTTTTGATTTAGAAATGAATCATGCCTTTTTCCCCATGGTCATGCCATGCTTTTTCAATTTCCGCACCACCGTGGGCTGGCTTATTCCGAGGAAAAGGGCTGCCTCCCGGGTTGTACCGCATCGAAGAACCGCCTGCATGAACATCTCGTATTCCGCAGCCCGAAGTTTTTCCGGAAGGCTGGACACTTCATCAACCGCTTTTTTGGGTTGGATTGCTGGCCCCACAGGCTCCGTGGCCCGGAGAATATAGTCATCTAAAAATCTGCGGTCACACATGACCACGGCCTGTTTGATAATATTGATCAGCTCCCTGACATTTCCGGGAAAGGAGTAGGACTTCAGGGCTTCATAGGCTTTATACCCGATATAGGCACGGCGATTGTAACGGCGGTTGTAACGTTTCAGGCAGATGGTCGTAAGTTCCAGAATATCTTCAGGCCGGTCCCGCAAGGGCGGAATGGACAGGGTAAAGGTGTTGAGTCTGTGTAAAAGATCCAGCCGAAATTGATGCTTCAAAGTTCTTTGGTCCAGGTTCCGGTTGGTGGCGGCAATGATGGAACACTCAATCTTTTTGGACCGGGTACCGCCAACGGGCATAATCTCATGGTCATCCAGATATTTTAGCAATTTAGCCTGGACCCCCAATGACAACTCACCGATTTCGTCCAGAAAAAGGGTCCCCCCTGCCGCCAGTTCAAAAAGGCCGGCTTTTCCCGATTCCCTCGCCCCGGTGAAGGCCCCCCGTTCATACCCGAACAATTCCGCCTCCAGAAGATTTTCCGGCAGGGCCGCACAATTAATCTGGATAAAGGCTTTTTTGCTCCACATGCTGTTCGCGTGGATAAATTTGGCCAGCAATCCCTTGCCCGTTCCGGACTCCCCCTGGATCAAAATATTGGAGGCATCAATTCTGGCCAATTTCATGGCCAGCCGCAGGGTCTGCTTCATGGACCCGCTCTGGGCCACGATATGATTGTTCTTGAGCTCCAGCAGGGTGAGCTCGGTGAGTTCATCCCGCATCTTTTCCGACTCCTGCCGCACCTGGGCCAGCTCCCGCTTCATATCCTCGATCAGGGAAATATCCCGTTCATTGACCACCACATGGGATATCTCATTGTCGGCATTAAAGACAGGAGTACCAGTCACCAAAAGGGTAACCCCTGATACGGGGGTGGTCTGGATCAGGCTGACCCGGCGAAGGGTTTCCAGAACCTCCTGGGTGGCAGACCGATTGATCTGCCCCTCCCGGACAAGGGTTTGCACATCGGTACCCACCACCTCACAGGCCTTTATCCCGTTGAGTCTTTCAGAGGCTGGATTCATCTTAAGGATTCTGCCATGGGCGTCACAGATCAGCAACCCGTCTTCCGAACGATCAAAAATTGTATTCAGATAGTTAAACTCCCTATCGTTCATAGACAATATTCCCATCAAAAAGCGTCAGACAAATTTTGGTCTCGGCAATGGTGTCCGGCGAAATTTCAAAAATATTCTGGTCCGCCACCACCAGATCGGCCAATTTTCCCGGGGTGATGGATCCCAAGCGATGATCACAGCCACTCGCCTCGGCCGGGGTAAGGGTATAGGCCCGCACCGCCTCAGCCACGCTCAGGGCCTGTTCCGGGTACCATCCTCGTTCAGGTGTCTTGTTCATGCGTTTCCGTGTGACCGCCGAATAGATACCGGCAAAGGGATTGGGATCTGCCACCGGGGCATCGGAACTTAAGCACATGGGAACACCTGTATCCAATATGCTTTTAAGATTATAGGCATACTTTCCCCGGGGACCGACACACTGGTCAATCATGGAAATATCCAGGCTCAGGTTATTGGGCTGGCAGGAAACTGCCAAATTTTCAAGCCGGCTTAACCTCTCTAAATCTTTGGGTAGAATCATCTGGAGATGCTCCAACCGGTGGGGAATCTTGCAACGGCTCTGGCCTTGCTGCTCAACCCTGGCAAACATGGCAATAATCTCCTGGCAGGCCCGGTCCCCAATGGCATGAACCATACAGGCCAGACCCGCCCTGTCCGCCTTCATCACAGCGGCTTCTATTTCTTTGACCGGGGTCAGGGGCATGCCGTAATCGGCATCCAGGTATTTTTCGGTCAGCCAACCGGTCCTTGCCCCCATGCCGCCGTCGGAAAAGAATTTTAAATGCCCTAGTCTCAACCGGTCATTTCCAAATCCCGACTGAATTCCCAAGGCAATGGCCTCATCCGTCATTTCTCCGGGAAGTGCCACCTGGCACCGGAGATTTAATTTCTTGTCCCCATCAAGTGTTTGCCAGATCCTAAGGGCGCAAGCCCCCTCGTCTCCCCCCATGAGGCGGATATCATGGACGCCGGTCAGCCCCAGGCTGTGGGCATGGGCCATGGCCTTTTCCATATTCGCCACCAGGGTTGATTCCGGTAACGGCGGAAGCACCTCCCGAATCAGGTTGGGCGCCAACTCCTTGAGAACCCCCGTGGGCGAGCCGCTTGCATCCCGGACGATGACCCCTTCATCGGGATTCTTTGTCTGTTCGTCAATGCGGGCAAGGTGCAATGCCAAAGAATTGGCCACGGCCAGGTGAAGATCACACCGCCAGATGCACACAGGATTGTCCGGTGCTACTAGATCAAGCGCCCACCGGTCCGGCATTTTATTTTCAGGCCATTCCGACTCGTTAAACCCTTGACCCAGCACCCACTGGCCCGGCCCCACCTGGGCCGCCTTTTCCCTGACAGCCGTTTCCATACCGGAAAAACAGGTTGTTGTTGAAAAATCGATGCTGTCATAATTCAGGGCCCACTCATAAAAATGAAAATGGGTATCACAAAACCCCGGCAGTACCAGTCTTTTTTTAAGATCCTTTGTCCGGGTGGAAGGACCCGCCAGTCCCAGTATCTCCCTGTCCGTGCCCAGGGCAGAGATCTGACACCCCGTCACTGCCACCGCAGTGGCAAAGGGCGTTTTTTCATCCAGGGTATGGAGGGTTCCATTGTACAAAATTAAATCCGGGTTTGCTTCTATCATACGATATATCCTTGTTGGAAAGGGTCGGTTTCGTCCAGAACAAACTGGTGCAGGCCAGTGACCCAGGCCCGGCCCTTTATCCTTGTGACAAGGGCATCCAAAGCCCCTATTTTGGTTATTTTTACAAGTTCGGCTTCAAAACAGGTCCCCAGAGGGCTGAAATTAAGATAGGGTTGATGCAGCTTGATTTTACCATAATGATGCAGCAGTGCCAGCTTGGCAGCCGTACCCGTTCCGCAGGGAGACCGGTCCATATGGGACTCTCCATAAATTACCATCCCGCGGCCTTGGGCCTTCCCGTCTTTCACCTTGTCTTTTACCCTGGAATCATAAAATTCGGTCACATCCACGGTGTTTACATCGGGCCGGCTTGGATGAACTACCTCAAGCTGTTCATTGGCAGCATCTATGATTTTCATGCCCAATTTCACCAATTGATCTTTGTTGTCCATCACAGGCGAAATCCCGAGTTTAACCGCATCCACCATGGCGAAAAAACCGCCGGTACAGACCAGATCAACGCTCACCCGCCCAAACCCCTCCACCAGGATTTCCCTGTTGGTATCCAAGACAAAGGAAGGGACCATCAGTATGGCCACAGAATCCACCTTCCCCTCCACAACGAAGGCCCTGGCCTCCATGATCCCCGAAGGAGTGTCTATCAAAATCGTATTTTCCCCCTCTCCCAATTCAAGGAACCCGGTTTGGGCAAGGGTGACAACTGCCCCTATGGTGGCATGGCCGCACAAATAGGGATATCTTTTCGCATCCATGTATATCAACCCGAAGGCGGCATCAGGTGTCACATTTTTTGTGACCATGGCCGCCAGAACCTCCCTTGACCCCCTGGGTTCTTTTGTCAACAGACATCTCACCGGATCATAATGGGTTTTAAAATACGCCATTTTCTCCATCATGGTACTGCCGGGAATATCCCCGAGCCCCTCCACAATCAACCGGGTACTTTCTCCTTCTGTGTGGGAATCTATTGTTGTGATGGGAGTCCCGCCTTTGAACAGGCGGGAAACATCGTGTAAGGGTTTCATGGAACAGAATCCTCAAGGTCAATGGACGTGATTTAAATTTGCTCGTACCTAATTTTCAACTGGCCTTATTCAAATGGCTTAGCATTAACACCCGGCCATGATCAAGGCCTTTTTTTTAAAAGCCCCGGCAGAGTCCTTAACCGTGGTCCTGATTTCGTCACAGATTTCCAAAACCTTGTCAGGCTCGAGCCCCGATAGATCTTTCACTACAAGCCGAAACAATCATATCTGACTTCAGAACAAATCAACCAAATTGTAAGCTGGGTAAGCTTAAAAACATCATAATCACAGACAATACAGATTGGACAACAAAGGACATCATCCAAGCAAGCCTGGATCGATGGTGGGGCGAGGATCGTTTTCGTCTCAGTAAAAATGATGATTTAGTGGAGTGGGTGTGTAACCAATCCGGCATTGGACTGACAGCAAGATCAGGTGCCATCTTTTTACATGTGTAGTAGCGATGACGTACCTACGCTGGATTGAACTGAAATTAAAAACAGCTGGGATAAATCGAACAGCTGAGGATGTAATGAATGACATGAAGCATCTCCATTCGATCCTTACGCTGTAGAAAGGAGCAAGAAAACCTACCCGTCACCTTGAAACACCAAGTAAGACCCAGGCCGAAGTCCTATCGGCTTTTGACCGCTGGATTGATGAGGGTGGAGTCTTACAGGTCATGGATTGATAAAGCATTGTCAATCAAGGCGATGGGCGCCACACGCCATTTTATCACCGAAACTCCTGTAGACCCTTTTTTTCAAGTCCATTGTCTTTCCCGTGGAAAAGGAGCATCAAAAGGGTCTGTCAAAGGCGAGAATTTCAAAGGTCGGTAAGCAAGTTTCATGCCTTTGGGTCTTGGCTATCTTTTCTCAAATCTGCTCAAGTTTTGTGAGCCAGCTATCGAAATGGGGACATTGTCGTCGTATGGTTTGAATTCCTATGGCCTCAGAAATTATTTTACCCATGGCAACTTTTCTGTAACCATTTTTTAATATATCAAGCCTTTTACCCGGGGTTTTGTCAGGATTTCCATTGATTTCTTCAGGATTGTCATATGCCGCTATTATACTCTGTATCTGCACTATATCTATCTCAGTCTTATTTGCCAGAATTTCAGGATCACTGAAAAGCACGGCCTCAAACTCGTGCATCTCAATATATGGAATAAATCGATTCTCTGCATCATACTTGGAAAAGCTCCCTGCAATCTCGTTCTGGGTCGCAGACTCAAGTATTTCAGCTTTTTGGCTGGCTGTGTATGCAACGCCATTTTGTATTTCCCATTGCAATTTTTCTGCTCCCGGCCACTGGGAATCAATCCTGAAATAATCGAACATGGTTGAAACAAATGTATCTTTTCGTTGCCTCAGGAAATTACAGATATCTGCTTTAGCCCTGTGAAAACGAATATCACCGCCTTTGTGGCCCGGCGTCCCTATTAATGCCGAATGCAAATAGATTCCTTTATCCGCCATGTACGGTGCAAGGACATGGCGCACAAAAGTCTGCTCGGTTTGCCCTTCCACAACGATATAAATACTATTCATGGGAAGGCCCTCCGGTGAAGATGTTTTTTCGCCAGAGATCCCCTAAAGAATAGTCTTCGAGCCAGGAAGAAAGCTCCTTTTTCTCTAGGCGTTTAAAAACCGAAGCTCCTTTTTCTCGATTCACAACAATAATATCTTCGGGTTCAAAATAATCAATAAGCGAAGGGGACTGGGTTGATACGACAATTTGAGTACGCTTGGAAGTAGCCTGAATAAGCTCAGCCAGGATCTCAATGGCATATGGATGCAGTCCAAGTTCTGGTTCATCAATAATGATGGTTGATGGTGGATCAGGTTGCAGCAATGCCGTTGCCAAACAAATAAATCTAAGCGTACCATCGGACAGGTGTTGTGGTTTAAGCGGATAGTCCGAACCCTTTTGTTTCCAGGTGAGACGGACTTTTTCATTATTGTTCGGCTTGAGGATAAAAGTGTCAAAAAAGGGAGTTACCAAACGAACGGTGTCCACTATTTTAGTATAAGCAGCGGTTTTGTTGTTCCTCAAATCAAGCAGAAATGGAGCAATATTGGCGGCATCAAATCGTAAATAATCGACATCATCCATTGTTTCGAAACGACGCATTCGAGCCGTTTTACCAGTGTCGTGGAAATGATAAATTTTTAATGAAGAAATGGCCTCATAGATATAGGCTCCAACATTATCGCTTTTACCATAGTTATTTTTTAACCTTTCCGTCAACAGCTCAGGCTTTGTATGCCCTCCGCCCATTTCCAACCATCTGCTGTCACCCTCTTCATTGCCCAGGGCCTCACCATTGATCATAAAAATTTCATCGGTCGTAGGAGCAAGTTTAAAGCGATAAGCCTTAGGTCCGAATCTCGCTTCTACCTGGATCTGTCTGGTTCTCTTTGGGCCGTTAAAAAGAAAATCATCACTGCCACCGCCATCCGTGACATATGCCGTCAGGCTTGCCTTGTCAAGACCTGGCAACGACAGTTCCATCATGGATCGGAGCATGCGAAAAAAATCGATAAAATTGCTTTTCCCCGCACCGTTTCCACCAATGAGAATGTTCAGATTGGTGAATTTGAAATTCTCAAGCCTCTGAATCGACTTAAATCCTTTTATGGTTAATCTGTTTAATGACTGTGTCATATTTTTCTACCTTTGATGGGTTGAAGAAGGTATCTATTTTGCGTACTGTTTCCATCCCATGGATGCCAATTTGGCGCAGCCATACTCTTGGATGATAGCACAGGCAAGGTTATCAAGTTTTTCTACGATTGTCGGGGTCAAAAGTTATTTTATCTCAATCCCGTTTTGTTCGGCACTTTTGATGAGCATCTCTTTTGCCCTTTTAATGGTCAGATCGTCCGCCATGGTCTTTGCGCCTGTAAATAATTTTTTCAGCATTTTTTGTTCCTCATTTTAATAATTGATATGTTTTCTCATAAACCAGATAAAAAATAACAGGAGGAAGAAAATAAGTCGCCCTTAAAAGCAGTTGTAAAATCATGAAAAAAAATCCGTTGACGATTTCACTTTCCGAAGAAAAAAAAGGCATTGTACTTATAAAATATATCAAAATAATTCCTGCGGCACAGGTAATGCCACCGAAAGCCCAGCTCACATATTTTATAAATTTGCGTTTTTTCTGAATTTGGCCCATTGCCGTGTTTACATTTTGTTTGAAAGTCGGGGAAATGGCCTGGACTACTGACAGTTCTTCTTTTCTAAACCGGTCTTTTTTTGTTGCCTGATCAATTCTGGCAATTCTATCAGATGTTATGGGATGACTCTCGGACGTCTGATTTTCTGGATCTATTGTTTTAAGAATTTTGCATCCGACCACCGGAGACATGCCCAGGGCATAAAGCACCCTGACTGCAACTTTGTCCGCCTCATACTCATCACTGTGCCGAAGCAGCTTGTATATTTTTTTGTTCTTGAGACGATTCAGGGCGATGGTGACAGAGCTGTTGGCAAGAAATCTGAAAAACGTATTTTTCAGCCGCATTCTGGAAAAAATTCCACTTAGAAATTTTTCGCTGAGGGAATCAATATTATTAAAAACAATGGAGTGCTGTTTAAGAACATGGGCGCACTCATGGGCCAGAATAAAGTAGAGTTCTTCCATGTATTCCATGATTTTCAACATGGCGATATCAATGAGCACTGTGCCATTGGGAAGCGCACACGCATTGTTTTTCATCAAGGGGTTGTCTGTGACAATGATATTGAGGCTCAAGCATTCTTGATAGAGTTCTGATATGGTTTCTGTTATTTTATCCTTGATCTTTTCAAGATCCTTGTTCAGCTCAATAGATTTTACATAAAAATGATCAAAATTGTTCTCTTCAAGGCTCTTCAAGAACAATTTTTCATCTTGAGCTGTAAATTGAAATTGATTGTTCTTGACGCTCGTCTGCCTTATGATATCCCTTGCTTTTTCAACAAGGGCTTCCCGGGCACTGTCAACAAGAGCGTCCTGGTCAAGGTTCAACCGGGTCAATTTTGACATCATACCAGTGGTTGCGTTGATTAAGAGCCCTTTGTCTATTTCCATGTATAGTTTGTTCTCCAGATGGATCTGTTGTTCTTAGCTTACGTTTAACGCTCTTTGAATCAATTCATTCTCTTTTTCATCAAGCGTCTTCTGAACAGCTTTAATAAGAAGGGTTAAAAGAGGTTCTTGAATTTTTTTAGTCGTTGTTGAAAGTTTATGATCAATTGTGTTTGCAAAAGTTTGAGCATTATTTTTTAAGTCGTTTTGAAAGGTATTAATCCTCTCCTCATACTCACCTAAAATTTCAGGAAGCTGCCTATCAAAAAGTTTCGTTACTTTTTTTTGAAATTTTGCGGTCACCTCTTCTGCAAAACTGTCTCCAAAAAAACTGTCCCATGCCATGGAATTTAAATCAATATCTACGTCAATAGACTGTATCTTTTCCACTTGCAAATCCATATTGTAACTTTGACCAAAAGCATCAAAAGACTCCATATAATTCAGGTTGTTTTCGATCGATTCATTGATATATTCTACTGCCGACTCATTATATGCGTCAATGCTTTCTTTCAATAGGTGGGTATGCTTCATTACGATCGGCTCGGCCTTTTCATCCTTACTGTAAAATGGACTTAAGGAAGTCATCATACTGATATTGTCTTTTAGTTCATACTCAAGCTTCATGCATACTTGCGTAATTATATCATATGCGTCTGTTTCAACCTCTAATAGGCTAATCTCCTCACCAAAAAGCAAGTCAATATAAGCTCGATAACTTTGAATAAAAACAGTATATAACAATACATTCTGAACAATTTTATCAATTATTTTAAATGCCCCTTGCTCGCCTTTAACCCTGCCAATCAAAGATTTTGTAGCACTAAAAGGAAAAACACTTACGATGTTTTTCTCTAAAGATTCTTCTTTAAAAAAAGTATAAATTTTTGATATCTCGGCGTTAATGTCTTTAATTAAACTATTTACCTCGTCAATTTCTGACACAGCGTCAATTTTATTAAGCACAACGATAACTTTGATATCAAATCCTTTAATATCTTCCAAAAAAAGCTTATCATCTTTTTTTACACCTTTGGAGGCATCAACAAACCAAAACACAACATCCATTTTTCCCATAATTTTTTGAAGTTTATCATGGGGAAACTGCTGTCCAAAACCTGGGATATCAAAAAGGTTCATATAATTTAAATGGTTGTAATCACGTTTTTCAAACGAGATTGAAAGCCCACCAATATTGGATGGCTTTTTCGTTTTATACAGAGCCGTAATCTTATTTGTTGTCTCTCCGAACCCCATTTTAAACTGCTCTTTATTGCCTAACATGGCGTTGAGGAAGGTTGACTTGCCTGTGGAATTTTCTCCAAACACACCTACATTTGGAGTGTAAAGAGAAAAATCATGCTTTTCGATAAATGCCTCTAGTTCTTCATCCATTTTTTCATATATATCTAACAAACCTCTCAAAGACTGAATCTGATTTTTTTTATTATATTTTTTATGTATGTTTAATAAAATGCTCAGGGGAAGACTAAAACCAGAGCTATCAGAACCCTGACGCTCGTTTTCATATCCCTCTGACAATTTATCTTCGGGACTCGTCGTTTCAGACCGATTTACATTACCATTTCTGGTAAAATGAAAAACCAAACAACCAACAAATACCACCAGCAAAATGCCGACAATTATCATTGTTTCACCTATGAGTTATTTTCCATGATGAGGGTATCAATACAAATTTTTAAGAGATCCTTATTGTTCTGATAATATTGCACCTGGAGTTCAATATTCTCTTTTTTATCCGCATTCATCTTGAATAAACTTTCCAATGAAATAAGCTCGGAACGAACAGCACCCAATTGATCATGCTCATAATCGGTTAAAAGATTACTTTTATATTCTGCTATGGATTGATAGAAATTTTCTTCAAGCAAATTAACAAGTTCATCTACCCTTGATTCAACTTTGTTTTGTATAATTATTCCACCGAGCATATCAACAAAGCGACGTACATCTTCTTGAATTTTAGGGATAAAAGGTGTTACGACTTTGCCCACCCTAGGTACAAAGGTTAGAAGCCATACAAGCTGTGCTATGACATCATCGATATTGCGTATCAGATACAAATGGAGATCATTTATTTCTTCAAAATTGAAGCTCAAATCGTTGAGCTGATTGTCACTGCAAATACGAATATCCTCAACCATTTTAGAGCACAAAAGAGGAACTTCTTTGTTAAATTTATCCAACATAAATTCTTTGTGCTCTACATTTTTTATGCAAAGATTTATATCTATCTTGAGCCGATTGAGACTTTGTTGCACGCACGCTTTAATTTTGTTGACGGCATCATTAATCTCTTGTTCAAGTTTATTTTTTTCTTCATTTACACGTTCAATTTTTCGATGCACTTTTTTTAACGATAACTCTATTTCAGGCTTATCCTTTGAAGCACCGTTGACTAAGGTATCAATCTGAATATTTGATAGGCGCAAAATATTTTCTAAAGATTTCTGCATACGCATTTTAAAAACTTTGCTTTTATTTAAGCCTTTTAGATATGCATCTAAATCCTTTTTGAGTTTTTGTGCACCGCTTTTTTCAATACGTTCATCATCGTTTTTTAATATCCCAACCAGGTATCTCAGTGCTGAAATTTGATAAACAGCATATTCATTTGCTATGGTAGTTGTAAGAAGTTTTTCAACAATGATTTCTTCAGCAATCGTATCTATTTTATTTATAACGACAAAAATCTTGTCCTTATTTGCCTTGACCACCTTATTTTCAAAAAAGGCTTCTTCTTCCCGGGTTAAACCTTTACTTGCGTCTACCATAAAAATTACAGCATCACCAAGAGGCACATAATTAAAGGTTCTTTCCTCTCTGGTCTGTGAAATATCGTCAATCCCCGGGGTGTCTACAAATCGAATTCCATGGTAGGGAAATTTTTGGGATAAAATCTTTATGGTCCGGGCATTTTTAATTTCTGTAATTGTCTCTATGGATGATTTTAAGAGAGGATAATTTTGTGTTGACCCATCTTCAAATTCAGCAACAACGGCATCTTCACCCTTTTGAATTGTTGTAATAAGCGCTGTGGTGGCACCTAATTCCATAGGTAACAGATCTGTCTCTAAGAGTGCATTGATAAGGGTTGATTTACCGTTAGAGATGGTACCGCTGAAAACCATCTCAACATCTGTTTTTGCATTTAAGTTTTCCACCTGTTGAAGGAAAAAATCAATATCAGGGTTATTCAAAGAAGCTACATTCTTTTTCAAATCATCCAGTTGCATTACTTATCCCCTTTTAATGTCTTTAGTTCATTTTCAAATCTGTTAACCGTTGCAATATCGGTCTTTAATTTGGCCAACTTTTTTTCTTTTTCTTCTGGATTTTCAAAGGAATTTTCAATCATTTTCAAAGTATGCCTTGCAGATAAAAGCCTTGAGGCCATATCATGTTTTATAATGGCATATTTAGCGATATGAGGTTCTAATGATAATGACAAATCGCTTTTAAGCCCATCAATGACCTTAGCTGCAATTTTTGAAGCTAATTCTCTATTGGGATCACTTACCGTTTTATAAATTTTCATAACAGCGGCAAGTGCTACCCCAATAGCTAATCCAATACCAGGAATAAGTAGAAGCAAGCGTCCTGCAATAACCTCAGCAATAATTCCGCCAATGAAGACAAAAATTTCTTTATCCATGGAGACATCATCTGAAAAAAGAGAAGAATCAGTCTTGATTCTAAAGTTACCATCTTTTTTTTGTTCCAGAATGTCAATATAGTCTAATGGGGAAACTCCTAAGTCACTGAATCCCTCTATTTTTTTATTAATATCTATTATTACCTCATTCATCCCATTCTGGGCTGAATAGAGCTCCTTAACCAAATTATTTATATAGTTGTCCGTGGCTTTTATAATTTCAAAACTTGAGTCTTTGAGAGCATTTTCAATTTTTAATAAGTATTTATCTTTGATATTCCAGATTTTTAGTTTATCTACCCAGCTAATTTCAACAAGGGTTTCATAAATATTATTTTCCAGAATATCTTGAATGCTTTTAAAAAGGACATCCTTGTTAAAGGCCGTGGAAGGATTTGAGGAAAAGCCCTTAATTTTACCATTTAAAGCATCAATGGATTGCTTTGAAAATGCTGAGAATGCAGCTTTTTTTTCTAACAAAGCTGTTTTCAGGGCCTCAATCTGCATATAGTCTTTTTCAAAAGTTTTTTTTGTTTCTTTAATAATGCGGTTAGAACAATTTTCAAGGAGTCTGTTATATGAGCATATTCTATTTTCAAACACCTCTTTTTTGCTGTTCACAACACAATGCCAAAAATCAGTTTCAAAGGGTTGAAATCTTGATTCATCGATTTTTTGTTGATTTTTGGATTTAAATCCAGCCAAGGCTTTCTGTGAAGACAAGGAGTAATTCTTAATTGTATTGTGTGGAATTTCCGTGATACTTGAGAGTTCTTTCAGAGTATCATTAATCACCTTGTTAAGCTGCCTATTTAATTCCTCTTCCCCCATCAACTCTTTTTGATCTTCATTAATGACAGAATCGATCTTGTTAAAGACAACAAACCGCTTGTCAGGTGGAATGGATTTTAAAACATCCCTG
The DNA here is from genome assembly GCA_964459195.1 of uncultured Desulfobacula sp. Taxonomy (GTDB): domain Bacteria; phylum Desulfobacterota; class Desulfobacteria; order Desulfobacterales; family Desulfobacteraceae; genus NBML01. Next base: position 12,175 of record CAYWNB010000011.1, on the reverse strand, counting down.
ACAAATGAAGCTTCTCCTTTTTTTATCCCCTGGGCAATATCAATAAGCATGATTACCGCATCGCTTTTTGAAACAGCCTCTCCAATAATCGGATATACCTGGGCCTCATCTAATGAACCAAATCCTGGGGTATCATACAGGGAGATACCTTTTTTAAGTTCACTATTAGGTAAAGTGAGATAAACCTGCCTTATATCGAGATCTGAAGTATTTTGTTGATCTATCTTCTCACGCATTCCAGCGTTTAAATCCTCAACCGCTTTTTTGAAACTTTCAATGGAGCTATAAGTAGATGTTTTTTCACCAATGGTTGCCGTGTATGCCTCTCCATAATCTATCTTGAACAGCTGCGCAGTCACTGCACCTATACCACTATGTAAAACCTGATCTTTAAAAATCAAAGCATTCAAAAATGTGGATTTACCATTTGAAACTTCCGCAACCACAGACAGGGAGATGTTTAGCGTCTGCAACTGTTGAGCTAATCCATTGGCAAGCTTGACATAATTAGATGATGGTTCTTTAAGTTTTTGTTCTAATAAATCAACCCCACTACTACCCATGGAATCCAGAATTGCTCGAAATTTTCTAACTTCACCTAAACATAAACGCTGTTTCTCTTTTAGACGTTCAAATTCTTCCATTTTTGATCCTTATGTTTTTGATCCAGGTCAAAGAAGGACGTTCCATCGTCCCTCAAAATAATGAACAATACCAACCATGTCGTCGTGCACAGAGAAACGCACTCGGCGACAATCCGTTTTGAGCAAATGCAACACAACCTTGCTACTTGACCTGTAATTTGACTAGTTATCAACTCCAAAAAAACCCTATTTTTGTTTTTTTGACAAGTTCGGCTTCAAAACAGGTCCCCAGAGGGCTGAAATTAAGATAGGGTTGATGCAGCTTGATTTTACCATAATGATGCAGCAGTGCCAGCTTGGCAGCCGTACCCGTTCCGCAGGGAGACCGGTCCATATGGGACTCTCCATAAATTACCATCCCGCGGCCTTGGGCCTTCCCGTCTTTCACCTTGTCTTTTACCCTGGAATCATAAAATTCGGTCACATCCACGGTGTTTACATCGGGCCGGCTTGGATGAACTACCTCAAGCTGTTCATTGGCAGCATCTATGATTTTCATGCCCAATTTCACCAATTGATCTTTGTTGTCCATCACAGGCGAAATCCCGAGTTTAACCGCATCCACCATGGCGAAAAAACCGCCGGTACAGACCAGATCAACGCTCACCCGCCCAAACCCCTCCACCAGGATTTCCCTGTTGGTATCCAAGACAAAGGAAGGGACCATCAGTATGGCCACAGAATCCACCTTCCCCTCCACAACGAAGGCCCTGGCCTCCATGATCCCCGAAGGAGTGTCTATCAAAATCGTATTTTCCCCCTCTCCCAATTCAAGGAACCCGGTTTGGGCAAGGGTGACAACTGCCCCTATGGTGGCATGGCCGCACAAATAGGGATATCTTTTCGCATCCATGTATATCAACCCGAAGGCGGCATCAGGTGTCACATTTTTTGTGACCATGGCCGCCAGAACCTCCCTTGACCCCCTGGGTTCTTTTGTCAACAGACATCTCACCGGATCATAATGGGTTTTAAAATACGCCATTTTCTCCATCATGGTACTGCCGGGAATATCCCCGAGCCCCTCCACAATCAACCGGGTACTTTCTCCTTCTGTGTGGGAATCTATTGTTGTGATGGGAGTCCCGCCTTTGAACAGGCGGGAAACATCGTGTAAGGGTTTCATGGAACAGAATCCTCAAGGTCAATGGACGTGATTTAAATTTGCTCGTACCTAATTTTCAACTGGCCTTATTCAAATGGCTTAGCATTAACACCCGGCCATGATCAAGGCCTTTTTTTTAAAAGCCCCGGCAGAGTCCTTAACCGTGGTCCTGATTTCGTCACAGATTTCCAAAACCTTGTCAGGCTCGAGCCCCAACAACTGAAAGGACGGAAATGTCTTCAATGGAAGGCGCATCTCCTCAAGACCCGCTGTAATTTCCTTAACAATGTGGGGAAATATCGGCAAACTGATTTCCCGGACGATATGAACAGTCGGTAAGAGACTACGGCTGGTATTCGAACAAATCCCGAAATTTGACTATTAGAAGTAATTTTTTATCTTTTAGGAAGTCCAAGGTTGTTTATTCTTCTGTGATAGTTTCTGTCACTTGTCCCATCATTTTTTTTAATTTACGACGTACACAAATTTCTGATGAACCAAAAATAATATTGTTAATCCTCAGCAAAGAATGTATTCTTTGAAATAGTTATGGATATGGAAAAACATATAAATTATTGGGTTGAATCAGCAGACAATGATTTGTCTGCAAGTATTAGCCTTTTTAATTCAGGCAAGTATGATTGGTGTCTTTTTGTCGGGCACCTTGTTCTTGAAAAACTTTTAAAAGCCTTGTTTGTATTAAGCAACCATAATAAAATTCCTCCAAAAACTCACAATCTAAACAAGCTGGCAACATTGTCAAAACTGGAATTATCTGAAGAACAAACCCTTTTTCGGGATGAGGTAAATGATTTTAATCTTGAGGTACGATACCCTGAATACAAAAGAGAATTCTATAAAATCTGTTCCAGGGAATTCACGGAAATTTATTTTTCAAAAATACAGGATTTTTCAAAATGGCTCAAATCCCGAATCACATATTAAAATCAATTCAGGAATATATCAGTATTCTTAATAAAAACGGGGTGATAATTTCCCAGGCAATTTTATTTGGAAGCTACGCCACAGGCCGTTACAATGAGCTGAGTGATATTGATATCGCCCTTGTATCGAAACAATTTGAAGGTATTCGATTCTTCGATCGAAATCGTATCCGTAAATATAAATTTGCAGTCAATCCGGATATCGAACCATTACCATTTTCCAATGAAAATTTTACCAAAGACGATCCTTTTGTAAAGGAAATTCTTGAAACCGGGTTCAGAATCGTATAACGACAAGACCCTTATGATCTCAGAGGCTGAGCGGAAATGGGTCCTGGGCAGATGCCTACAGTACATTGAATTTGAATTTTTGAAAATGCCGACAACCTGGTTGCCAATAGTGTAGTCCCTATTCCCGGCGCATTCTGGCTTTTGGGATCAGGCCTGGCAGGAATTTCTATTTTTCACCAAAACCAGAAAATATATTTGCCACTTTTGGCCATGACTGGTAATACTTATTTTCAGTTATGATGTTAACCGAAAAATGGAAAACCGGCGGCTTCCCTGAGGTTGCAGGTCTTAACCGGATGCTGCGGATCAAGACCCACCAGGAGTATTTCAACACAATGCTGTTCTGTGATCTCGTTGAACGCCATGATATCTGGGTCACACCGGGAAAACAAGTTCCTATCCTTAAAAATTAATTGACAATATAATATTCTTTAATCTATAATAATGGTCAATAAAAACTATATATGGATCATTATCCTATGAACTTTTCCTTAAAAACTCCCGAAGAGATATCAAAGGACCTTGCTGAACGACTCAAAGGTCTGCGTCTGTTAAAAAAATGGAAGCGCTCAACCCTTGCAGAACGGTCCGGTGTAACGGAATCCTCCCTGAGAAGGTTTGAACAGACCGGCAAAATTTCTTTGAATAATTTTCTGAAACTGATGCATGCCCTGGGCCGTCTGGATGAATCCGAATCCCTGTTAACCCCTCCCATGGCCAACTCATTAAAAGAATTGAAAAAAAGAGAAAGCAAAGTTTCAAAAAGGGGGACCATTTGAAAGAGCTGAATGTTTATCTTCATTGGTCAAAAAACAAACGAATACGGGTGGGTAAACTTGCGGAATTCAGGCAAAAGATATTTTTTGAATACGCCTCATCTTTTCTTTCAGACCCGTTATGGCTGTCTCCTTACAAACTTCCTCCAGAACCTGGTCTCCATGAACATAAAGACAGAGAATTCGGACCCATTTTCGGGCTGTTTGATGATTCGTTGCCAGATGGTTGGGGCCTGCTGCTCATGGACCGGTTTTTAAGAAAACAGGACATTGATCCTGAAAGATTTTCAGTGTTGGACAGGCTCTCTTTTTTAGGGGAATCCACAATGGGAGCACTCACCTATGAACCGGCGGTGATGCATGAGAAGTTTGAGGGGAGTCTCGATCTTAAAATGCTTGCCGATGCGTCCTTAAAAATTATTGCCGGAGAAATCGATGATGTCCTTCCCCAGCTCATGAATGCCGGAGGCAGTCCCGGGGGGGCACGACCAAAGGTTTTGGTAGGTATAAAAAACGGGACCATTATTTCCGGTGAAAATGATTTGCCCGATGATTTTGAGCACTGGATCATTAAGTTCAATTCCGATGATGACTTTCCCGATTATGGGGCTGTTGAATACGCATACTCACTGATGGCCGGAGAAGCCGGAATTACAATGCCCCAAACCCGCCTTTTCCACGCCAGGCCCAATGCAAGATATTTTGGGATAAAAAGATTTGATCGAAAAAACAACCAAAGATTTCATGTCCATACCTTTGGTAACTTAATCCATTCAAATTTCAGGGTTCCGGCCTGTGATTATGAAACTTTTTTAAGGGTGATTCTTGACCTCACAAAAAACCATAAGAATCTTGAGCAGGGATTTTGTCGGATGATTTTCAATGTTATGGCACACAACCGGGATGACCATGTAAAAAACTTTGCTTTTATGATGGATGAACACCAGGAATGGACCCTCACGCCGGCATATGATCTTGTGTATTCAAAAGGCCCGGGCGGAGAGCATTCCATGACGATTGCCGGGGAAGGCCGTTCCCCTGGGAAAAAGGAAATCGTCAAATTGGGGCAAAAAACAGGTGTTTCAGCGGGCAGGATCAATGAAATGATTGAACAGGTCGCATCTGCCGTTGAAAGATGGCAGGAACATGCCTCGACAGCCAATGTTACGGAACAAACCAAAAATTATATCCAAAAAAAAATCAAGGTAAACCGATCTTTTTTTTAAAAAGCTCTAGCAGATTCCTTAACCGTGACTATGATCTCATCACAAATTTCCAGAACCTTGTCAAGTTCAAGCCCCAACAGCTGAAAGGATGGCAATGAGGTGATGCGGGCAAGTTTTTCTTCCCGGGTTTCCGATGCCGACTGGGAGGATTCGAAATCCGCCGGACCGAAACCAATTTCATGGGCCAGGAAATCAGCAAGATTGATGATCATTAATTCCGGATCTGTACCCCTTGGATAGCTGTTCCAGTGGTGGAACTCGGCAACCTGGATAAAGGCATCTGAAAACCTCAATTTTTTCAGCAAAACAGCTCCGAAGGTGGTATGGATTTCATGGATGGCCCGCTGGATATCCGGTGCCTCCACGGTTGCTTCCGGGAAAAGATCCACAATGGCTTTCATGAGCAGCATTTTTCCGATATCATGGATAATGCCCATTAAAAAAATATTTTCTGTATTTTTTACCTTTAATTCTTCCCCCAGTCTTTTTCCCAGACAGGCCGTGGCAAAAGAATGCATCCAGAGGTTTTCCAGCAGCAGCTTCAGGGATTTATTTTCTGACGCAAACATATTTTTGGCTGCCACCGCTGAAATCACTCCCTGGGTGGCTTTCATCCCCAACCTGAGCAGGGCTGCATTCAAACTATTCACCGTATCAACTCCCTTGTAAAGAGGGGAATTTGCAATGGAGATCAGTTTATTTGCAAGCACAATATCTTTTTCAACAATGATGGCAAGGTCTTCAATGGAAGGAGAGTCTCCCCCAAGATACGCCTGAACATCCTTGACAATGTGGGGAAATACAGGCAGATTGATCTTTCCCTTGTAAAATCGCTGGATAATCTCTGTCACCACCTCTTTATGACCTTTTTTGTCCGTTTCCTTTTGAGGCCCGGGAATATCAAATCCCATTTTTCCCAGGGTTTCAAAAAGTTGGTATTTGCTCACCGGTTTTGACAGGTATCCGCTGCACCCGATCTTGATACACTCCTTGATGGTGGCCATGTTCATGCGGGAGGTTACCATGATCACCTTGACCCGTTCTGACCGGGGGATTTTTGCGGCCTTCTCTCTTTTACGTATGTGCTGGAGCATCTGTTTCCCGTCAATCCCGGGCATGGACACATCCAGGGTAACAAGATCAAAGGGCTGTCCCTTTTTTGCCGCAAGCGCTATCTGGGCAATCCCTTTCTTGGCATCGTCCACGGCCACACAGTCCCCAAGAGACTCCATGTTTTTTACCAGAATTTTTCTGGAAATGACCTCATCATCCACAATTAGAATTTTCATGAAAACACCCTTTTTATCTCAACTTTTTTTATTGCAACCATAAAATACAGATAGCTTAATCCTCCCCAATGACAGGGATATCATCCATCACCTCTTCTTGCTCTGTGGGGAAATCCGGCATGAGAACTGCCTGGGAAGTTTTCCCGTCCACCAAAATTTTAATGGGAGTATCAAAATGAATATGTTTTAAATATCGGGTGGTGTTCGCACAGGTTTGGCAACGGAAAAAATCATAATCAATAAAATCATCTCCTTTGTCTGAGACCGTAATATAGGAAATACCCAGGGAGGTAATGTTCTGGAAAAAATGGGACCCCTGGGAGGGGTCGGCCTTGATGCTTTCGATGGTGGTTTCCACCATCACCCCCACATTGGAGATATCGTTCCACGCCACGGGGATTCCCAGCCACCGGTCCGAGGATCCCCAGCGTCCGGGCCCGATCAATACGTATTTTAGATCCTTTTCATTGAACAATCCATTGATTTTGTTTATTTCAGCGGCCATTTCAACGGTTTTTCCCGGATCAAATGTCCCAGGGTCCACATAGACCAGGTCATAAATATCCTTGTATTCCCCATTGCCCAGGGACAAACTTGAATAACAGAAAGCCTGGTCAATAGCGGCCTGGTCAATTTTCACCCCAAGATTCTGCTTATATCGCCCCATGGGCCGAATCTGAAGCAGAGAAAATTCAGGGTTTCCATCCCCTTCCACGGGCAGGTTCACTGCAAACTCCACTTCCACGGAAGACCCCATCCACCGACTGCCAATCTTTGTTACCTCTTCTAAAATTTGTGCCAGAGGGAAGGCATTGTATTTGAGAATATTGGCAAAGGTCAGGACGGGAAACCCCTTGGCTGAGTAGGAATCGCGTATCCGGTTATCCTGGACATAAAAGGTGGAGGACAAGGCCCGGACCACGGGGTGATCCATGGCATCACTCAAATCCAGCCTGGCCAGGGTGGGGTCCTTTGTTGAATTGTCAACAAAGCTACCGTTACCGGGGAAACCATTTGTTTTCAAGGCATAAAAATATTTTTGAGAATTTTTAAGGATATCGTCCACCGTGGAAAACTGGGGAAGGAACTGGGGATATTTGGGACAAAACCGCAGAATCTTCCCCCCTTCCATGACAATTTTTCCAAGACCCAGGGCAATGTAAGCAATCCCATCCTCTGCCTTAAGATGAGAAATAGGATAAAAGTTATAGGACTGGGCCACCCCAGACAGGGTCGGATAAAAATAATGTTTATGGTGCATCCCTGTCAGCTGCTGGAGAATCACCGCCATTTCCTCATCCTCGGTTCTATACATGGTGCTTTTGGCATAGGATCGGGGCGCTTTTAAATAGGTGGAGGCATAGACCAGCTTAATAGCCAGAACCAATCGTTCCAGCCGTTTTTCCAAGGTATCTGAATTGGGCAGCATATAAGTATCATAAAGCCCTGCAAAGGGTTGATAATGGGCGTCTTCAAAAAGAGAAGAGGACCGGACGGCAATGGGGTATCTCACGTTTTCAAGATAAAGTTCAAGATTTTTTTTCAGCCAGTCGGGAAATGTGGCCGCAACAAACCGTTCAATGATCTGGCTGTCAGAAAATTCCTGATCAGAGTCCAGCAGCCGGGCCAGATTGTTTTCTTCAACAAACATTTTAAACCCGTCCGTGGCAATGACAACGGTCTGGGGAATACTGATAGTAACTCCTGGAAACATTTTGGCCAAAGAAGGATCTATCTTGGTCTGGGAAGCCATGAATGCAAGGCCGCGTGCTTTGCCCCCCAGGGAACCGCTGCCGATTTTCATAAAATCTGTATCAGCGTCAAATTTTTCAGAATCAAACTCAATGACATGTCCCTGGCGGGTCCCCCTTATCCTGGACCGGATCGTGTCAATGATGAACTGCTTGAATTCCTCAGGATTTTTAAAATCATCAATGGAGACGGGTTTCAGGTTCAGGGCAAAATCGATCTCGCTCCTTGCCATGAACCACCTGGAAAAATCATTGTTATTGGCATGTAATAAAATAGACGCGTCAGGAATCTCGGTGATCAGCTTTCCCATCTCCCGTATTCCGCTTGCCCTTGTGATTTCATCCCCGTTGGGCTTCCGGAAAACAAAGGCACCAAACCCCAATTTAGACACAAAAAAAGTTTTAATCTGATCATGGAGATTGCTTGAATTCTTATTGATAAAAACAGCCGGAATATGGGTGACGATTTCACGGTTTTTTTCCTCGGTGCTCAGGACGAGCACAGGCAAGTCCGGTATCTCGGACTTGATCTTTGTCAGCAGCTTAAACCCTGCTTGTTCGTCCTCTTTTCCGCCTTTTGAATACCGCATATCGGAAAAGACAGACAAAACATAGGGTTTATAGTGTTCATACAGGGAAATGGCCTCTTCATAGGTGTGGGCCACCAATACCTTGGGCCGCCCCCTCATTTTTAACAGCCTGTGTTCTTCGTTGATGGAATCCGCAATCACCGATTGGGTCTGGAGCACAATCTGCTTGTAGAGCACGGGCAGGAAAGAAGAATAATGATAGGGGGAATCTTCCACCATGATAATCACCCGGACCTTGGCATTTTCCGTGTCAAAGGCCACATTCATCTCATCTTCTAAATTTTTGACAATGGCCAGGAGCAGATCCGCATTTCCGCTCCAGATATAGGTTCGGTCAACCGCCGTACTGGTATCTTCACAAATATAGTGATCCATATCGCAGGTATTGTGAAGCAATAAAAAGAAAAAAAGTTCGGAATACCGTTTCTTGACTTCTTCACCAAAGGCATAAACATCCATTCCATCCAGACTGGGCATGGCAAGGATCAGATCAAAATGCTTCTTTTCCAGCTGTAAAAAGGCATCTTCTGCCGAAGAGATCCAGGTGAGCCGTGGCGGCTTTGACAGGTTCAGCCCCTTGTACTCATGGATAATCCGGTTGGACAGCCGACCTTCCTCTTCCATAATAAAGGCATCATAGGGGCTGGATACCAGCAGGATATCTCCCACCTTTTTACCCATGAGCTCATGGTAAATCTTGATGGATGGCGATGAGAAATCAGCTTGAGCAATATCCATTTTTATCCTTTTGAATTTTATGATTTAATCCAGCCCCATCTGAACCTCAACCCTGGCAATTTCCTTTAAAAGGCTTTCTTTTTTCTCCAGGGAAAGATCCGCCGCAGCCAGCTGCCGCTGGAGACCCAGAAGGATCATTTCCTCACGGTATTCAGTACAGGTATAAGTTTGACCACCTGTTTTTGATTCTTCCATATCGTGTTCCTGCTCAATAGTGTTCCTGTTGCGTCTGTATCCTCCAACCCGGCTAATGGAGTTCGTATTTAACCAGTTTTCCATCCAGCCCTCCGATTTTTAAGGGTCGCTTCCAGGAAGGAGACAAAGGCACCTTTTTAATAAACCTGGGCTCCCCGAAATAGACATAGGCCGTACAATTTTTACACCGTTCCTTGAGGAAAGTCCCGAGATCCTTATAAAACAGGTTCATGTCCTGATCTTTTCCCATGCGGATCCCATAGGGCGGATTGGTGATGATCACAGAATCTTCAATGGAGAGAATTTCCTTAAAATCCATGAGGTCAATGTGAATGTTTCCGCCAAAATGGAGCCCCATGAGATTGGTTTTAACGGCATTCACAGAAACTTGTGATATATCGCTTCCGGCCATCATTTTTTCGGGAAGGGGTTTAATATCTTTATTGGCAGCAACCTTGACCTGCTCCCACAGGGGACCATCAAAATCTGGGAGCCGCTCGAACCCGAACTCCCTTCGAAAAATCTGAGCCGGAATCCGGCAATACCGCATCAAGGCCTCACACAACAGAGTGCCGGACCCACACATGGGATCATACAGCTTTTTTGAGCCGTCCCACCCGCTCAACCGGACAATGGCAGCCGCAATGGTTTCCTGCATGGGGGCGGATACAGACTCTTCCCGGTATCCCCGTTTGTGCAAAGGACCGCCCGAAGCATCCACGGAAATCGTTGCGATATTCTGGTGGATATGGAGGTTAATGGTGATCCAGGGATTTTTGGAATCCACACTGGGTCGTTTGTTACTCCGGTCCCTGAAATAATCGGCAATGGCATCCTTGACCCGAAGGCCTGCAAAATTGGAATGGGTGATATCAGACTCAGACACATTGGCCATAATGGAAAAGGTTTGATCAATGGTTAAAAATTCTTCCCACCGGATCTTTTTAGCGGCCTTGTAAAGATCATCCTTTTCGATGCATTCAAAGGTTACCAAAGGCGCCAGCACCCGGGAGAGTAAGCGGGCGTGATAATTTATCCTGTAAAAATCCTCTTTTGAGGACTTGAACCAGATTCCCCGGAATACCGGTCTCAGACCATAGCCCCCCAGCTCCTTGATCTCAGTGATAGCGATATCTTTCACACTTTCAGCCACCTGGGCAAAATACTGGGAATTTTTTTCATAACCATATTCAAGCTTGGCAAGTTTCCGTGTCCTGCCCCGCCCCTTTTGAAGGATACTTTTTTTACCTGTGTTCAACTCGCACGTCCTTATAAGACAAAAATTATTAAATTACCCTTTATATCAGTATTTCCACATTATTAAAACAGATAGCTGAAATGGGAAGGAGAGGACAATCGGTTAAATTTTTTAATCCCTGATTTAAAACAATAGATATCTGTGATATTTATCAGAAGGCTGATGAATTCAAAACAGGTTTTTAAGCTGACAGAGAAACCGAAAAAACAATAAGAGAAAAAATAGAAGAAAAAAGTGGATACATATTATGTTAACGGAGAATTTGTTGATGAAGATGCTGCCCGATTTCTGGTATAGTGATGGTGCTTCCATTATAACCGTTGACATACAACGGTTTATTCCCACTGCCAAAAGCACCAATTATCTGTCAGCCGTATTTGCTCTGGAGCAGGCCCATACGACCGGGGCTGCGGAAGCGGTGTATGTTGATTGAAATCAACTCCGGGCATGTCCATCACATTTTATAAGGAGTAGACATTTGGTATCTGCACTTGAGTTTAACTGGGAACGAGGAGTGTGGCAGGGCTCGGGGGAAAACCCGGACAATGCCAGGACAGCCCATATCTGTATTGCCGGAGACTGGGCCCCTATCCGGATGTTTGCTCCCATTGTTGAACAAAGGCCTGAAGCTGTTTACGGAGATCTTCTGGCACCCCTGGAAGCGGCAGATTTCTGCATTGTCAACCTGGAAGCGCCACTGAGTGACATTGGTTTGCCGGTGAACAAAAGTGGAGCTGTGTTCAAGGGAGAGAAAAAACATGCCCGGGGGCTTGCTCCTTTTGATGCGGTAACCCTGGCCAACAACCATGTGTTTGATTTTGGAGTTGCAGCATTTGATGAGACCATCAAGGCCCTGGAAAACAGGGGTATCAAATGGACAGGGGCTGGAAGAAACCTTGACCAGGCGGCATCTCCCTTGATTCTGGAAAAAAAAGGATTAAAAATCGCTGTTGTCAATTTCAGCGAAGGGGAAGACCTGACCGCAGCAGCCATGGATAAACCGGGGGTCATGGGCTGGGACCTGCCCCGGATGGAAGCGCTTGTGACGTCGCTCAGGAAACAGGCAGACTGCATAATGGTCATTGCCCACTGCGGTATTGAATATATTCCCTTTCCCCCGCCCTATGTGGCAAGGGCCTTTGAACGTATGGTCGATGCCGGAGCCGACATTGTCATCGGCCACCATCCCCATGTGCCCCAGGGGGTTCAGTTTTATAAAAATGTTCCGATTTTTTACAGCCTTGGCAATTTTGTGTTTTACCAGCCCACAGATCTGAAATTCAGAAAACTGGGACTCATGGTCGATGTGGGAATCGACCCGTCGGGAATTTTTTCTTTTGAGATATTGCCCTATGAAATCCATGACCA
>CAYWNB010000010.1:27479-38904 GCA_964459195.1 uncultured Desulfobacula sp. | reverse complement strand
TGGTGGAGGCGGCGGGAGTTGAACCCGCGTCCGAAAACAATCAATCTAGGCTTCTACATACTTATCCCGAAGTTTAAATTGGCCAGTCAGTCTCCTTCAGGATGGATACGTACCGGTATAGCCTGAAAAGTTTAACCGTTAAGGATCAGGCACCCTTAAAGGCGGTCTTGCATAGTCGACGCCCTGACCTGAATCTGCAAGAAGGAAATCAGGAGGACGGAAGCAGCCTTTATGCCGCTACAGCGTAATTATAATCGTCTGCGATTATTTTAAGATTTTGCCAAGTTTACGAGCTGACAAAAGACTCGGTATGCTACCTTAGACTTCAAAATTTCCGTCGAAGCCATTTCGCCCCCAAATTGTAAAAGAACATTTGCTGGTTTATAATATAAGGATTTCAGGGGAAAAAGTCAATACAGATTACTTACAAGAGTATTTTTTTCTATCCCTGTCCATGTCCCGATCTACATCTTTTTGTTTTATGGTTTCTCTTTTGTCATAGAGCTTTTTACCCTTACCAAGCCCGAGCAATACCTTGATCTTATCATTTTTAAAATAAATTTTCAAAGGGACCAGGGAATATCCCTTTTCCTTCATCCGGGCATATAATTTTTTAATTTCATATCGATGGAGCAGAAGCTTGCGGGTTCTCAACTCCTCATGGTTGGCATTATAGGCATATTTGTATGGGGTGATATGCAATTGCCGCAAAAAAAGTTCACCATTTCTAATGTCTGCATAGGAATCTTGAAAGCTGACCCTCCCTTCTCTCATGGATTTGACTTCCGACCCCACAAGGACAATGCCAGCCTCATATTCAGCATCAATCTTGTAATTAAATCTAGCTTTTTTGTTGGTGGCGATTAGCTTGATATATTCTGAATTCATGCCTACTCTTCCGTTTCTCTATAGGGAAGAATGTCTTTATATTCTTCCTGGATAAAAGTGAATATTTCTTCTGTTGTCTGGAACTCGAGCAGTTTTTTTACATTTTTACCTGCCAGGCGAAACTCCATATTTCGGACCATTTTTTTGATAACAGGGATGGAAGCCGAGTTCATGGACAGATTGGTCAGGCCCAAACCGAGCAAAACGGGTATATTGATGGGATCTCCAGCCATTTCTCCACACATAACCACCTCAATGCCCTTTTTTTGGGCAGCATCATAGGTCATTTTAATCATTTTCAATACCGCCGGGTTCAGGGCCTGGTATAAATGGGCCACCCGCCGGTTACTCCGGTCAATGGCCAGGGAATACTGAATCAGGTCATTGGTACCGATACTGAAAAAATCCACATGACCCGCCAGTTCTTCCGCCATGATCACAGCGGAGGGAACTTCTATCATGATCCCAAGGGGAATATCTTTGTTAAAGATTTTATCCTCGTTTTCAAGTTCAAGGATGGCTTTATTCAGTACCACTTTTACCTGGATGATTTCCTCAACGCAGGCGATCATGGGGATCAACAACTTGATATTCCCAAAGGCCGCAACCCTTAAAATTGCCTTGAGCTGAGTAATGAAGATGTCTTCATTTCCAAGGCAGAACCGGACCCCTCGAAGTCCCAACGCCGGATTGGCTTCCTCGACCGGATCAATATAGGGATTAACCTTATCCCCGTTAATATCCAGAGTCCTTATGGTTACAGGTTCCGGATTCATAAGTTCCACCAATTCCTTGTAGCGTTGGACCAATTCATCTTCCGTAGGAAATCGCTTCAGGTCAAGGTATAAAAATTCTGTCCTGAAAAGTCCAACACCAGTTGCCCCATTGTCCTTGGCAGAAACCACCTCTTCTACCAGCTCAATATTGGCCATGAGGTTTAAAGGAACCCCATCCCGGGTGACAGCAGGCAGATGGCTCTCCCGTTCAATATCCGCCCGGTATGCTTCAAACCGGGCCAGGCGTTCTTCATATTTGAACAGGGTGTCTTCTTCCGGGTTAACAATAATGATCCCCAACGATCCGTCAACGATGAGGATGTCATCATTGTTGACACTGACCATTGCCCTGCCCAATCCAAGGACGGAGGGTATTTTCAAGGATTTAGCTACAATACTGGTATGAGAGTTTTTCCCGCCCCTGTCCGTTACAAAGCCTTTTATCCTTTCCAGTTGAATCTGGCTGGCATCGGCCGGTGACAGGTCGTGGGCAACAAGGATCACCCGTTTATTAATGTCCTTGATTTTAATATCCTGGGCACCAACAAGGTGGGACATGATCTTGTCAGACACCTGGACAATATCGTTTACCCGGTCTTTCAGGTATTGGTCATCTATCTGTTCAAACATGGACGTTACCTTCCTGGAAACCTTGCGCAATGCCCACTCTGCATTGATCTTGTCCCGGGAAATAGTCTCGATGGTCTTGCCGTACAGCATCTTGTCCTTGAACAGAACCATGTGGGTTTCTAAAATATTTAAATTTTCACCCAAATCATGATCAAGGGACTCAATGACCTTTGCATGATCATTTTTTGCCCGTGTGACGGCATTTTTAAACCGATCGATTTCCGACGGCACCATGGCCTCATTGACAGGATACCGTTTGATGAGATTGACCCCTTCCCTATCAACAATATAGGCCTTACCAATACAGATTCCTGGAGATCCGCTGATTCCTCTTATGGTCATCTGGGGCCGGGTCTTATTCATTGTCTAATTCTCCAAAACCGATGTCAAAAAATGCCTTGATCTCGCCCACTATTTCCCTGTCTCGATCAGATTCCGCCTGAATTAAGATTTTAGAGCCTCGTTCAGCACCCAGGGTTAAGATATCAATGATACTTGAGGCATCTACCCCTGAAGATCCAGTTGAAAGCCAGATATTCCCGAATCCTTCCATGGCCATTTGCGCTATCTTTGCCGCTGGTCTTGCATGCATTCCGAACTTATTTATCACAATTGTCGGCTGGGAAAATAATATTTTTTTATTCAATCGTATTTCTTTCTATAAAAATTTTTCTTTTTTTATATCTTTCAGTTTGAAAAGTCAACGTGCTGCACTGTTGTTAATCGACACACCAGCAAATCGACGCACCAAGCTAATTGAAAGGCTAATTTAATTGTACCTTTTAGCATATTTTTGTTATTTCTACCAGATTGATTTCTTTAAACCATTAAACTAACTGGAACCATAACCACCATGAAAAACCATACCACTATCTCAAAATATCCCATCAATGATTTTGAAAGCGGTGAATCCTGGCGATTGTTCAAAATCATGGGAGAATTTGTCGAAGGCATTGATTCTCTGCATTCACTAGGACCTGCTGTCTCCATATTCGGATCCGCCAGAACAGCCCCCCAGACCTCAGACTATCAAAAAGCCCAGGAGGTGGCAGCCTTGTTCGCAAAATCAGGATATGCCGTTATTACTGGGGGCGGCCCCGGGATGATGGAGGCTGCAAACAAAGGCGCCATTGGTGAAGGGGTTGAGTCTGTGGGCCTGAATATTAAGTTGCCCTTTGAGGAAAAAATAAATCCCTATACCACCCAGCAGATACAATTTGATTATTTTTTTGTACGCAAGGTTATGTTTATCAAATATGCCCAGGCCTATATTATCATGCCCGGCGGTTTTGGTACCCTGGATGAATTGTTTGAAACCATAACCCTGATACAGACAAAAAGAATTCGGCAGATGCCGGTCATTCTTATGGGATCTAAGTTCTGGGGCGGCCTGGTTGATTGGATAAAGCGCCAAATGATCGGTGATGGAATGATTTCACCAGAAGATCTTGATCTCTTCCATGTCCTGGATGATCCCCAACGAGCAGTGCAAATTGTACAAGACTTTCACCGATAAAATAAAAGGGGCAATTTTATATCTTATTGTCTGGCCAAGTGTCTGAAGCACTTTAGTTTGTACATTTACAGAGAAAAGTGCTATAGGGTGTTGTTTAAAATCGAATATAAAGTTTTAACCTGTATAGCGTAATAGAATTATTTATGAAATTATTTGATCCAGATATAGACAAAGAAGGGAATGCCAATAATTATAAGGCTGATTCCATTGAGATACTCAAGGGATTGGATCCGGTTAAGCGCAGACCCGGTATGTATACGGACACCACCAGCCCGGACCACCTGGTCTTTGAGGTCATCGACAACAGTGTGGATGAGGCCATTGCCGGTTTTGCCGACACCATAGAGGTGGTGCTGACACAAGACAATGCCATTATTGTGACGGACAATGGCCGGGGCATGCCCGTTGATATCCATCCGGGAGAAGGTATTTCCGGTGTTGAACTCATCATGACAAAACTCCATGCCGGGGCCAAGTTTTCCAACAAGGACTATGCTTTCTCAGGGGGGCTCCACGGTGTCGGGGTCTCGGTTGTGAACGCCTTGTCCGCCCATTTGGAGATCACCATTAGACGGGATGGCCAAATATTTGAGATCCACTTTGGAGATGGATTTAAAACAAAAGATCTTGAAATAACGGGAAATGTTGGGAAAAATAATACGGGGACCGCCTTAAAATTTTACCCCAATGTCTCTTTCTTTGATACCCCAAAATTTTCAAAAGAAGCGATTCAAAAAGCGCTCAAATCCAAGGCTGTTTTGTGTAAAGGGTTGAAAACAAGTTTTTTTGATGAAGCCTCCAATGAACGAATGAACTGGCACTATGACCGCGGGCTGGATGATTATCTTGCCGAACATCTCAAGGATAGACGCTGTATCTTTCCCGCCCCTTTTTCCGGACAAACGGCCAATGAAGACTTTGAAGCGGTCTGGACCATCAATTGGGGGAAGGAATCGGGCGCTACCATTGAAGAAAGCTATGTTAACCTGATTCCCACAAGTCTTGGGGGAACCCATGTGAATGGGTTTAGATCCGGGTTGCTGGAATCTGTCAGGGAATTTTGCAAATTCAGGAATCTTTTGCCCAAGGGGTTGTTCCTGGCGCCTGAAGATATCTGGCACAATGTGGGGTATGTGTTGTCCGTAAAGCTTTCCGAAGCACAATTTTCAAGCCAGACAAAAGAGAGGCTGTCTTCTCGTCATGCCGCAAGTCTGGTAAACCTTCAGGTCAGGGATGCCTTCAGTCTCTGGCTGAACCAGAACGTCACCTTTGGAGAAGCCCTGGCAGAAATGGCCATTGAGCATGCAAAGGCCCGGGTTAAAAAAGCCAAAAAGGTGACCAAGAAACGGGCATCCAACGGGACCACCCTTCCGGCCAAGCTTTCCGACTGCAGCAGTGACGACCAGGCGAGACGAGAGCTGTTTTTTGTGGAAGGGGATTCGGCTGGAGGATCTGCTAAACAGGCGAGGGACCGAAGGTTTCAGGCCATTATGCCCCTGCGGGGTAAAATACTCAACACCTGGGATATTGCGCCTTCCATCATCCTTGAATCAAGGGAAATCCGGGATATTACCCAGGTATTAGGAGTTATGCCCGGGGAGAATGATATATCCAAACTTCGGTACAATAAAATTTGTATCCTGGCCGATGCTGATTCAGACGGTCTTCACATTGCCACCCTGATCTGTGCCTTGTTTTTAAGACATTTTCCCCAACTTGTGAGACAAGGCCATGTATACATTGCCATGCCGCCTCTGTACCGAATTGATGTGGGCAAAGAGGTCTTTTATGCCCTGGATGATTCAGAACGAAACACGATTGTAAAAAAGGTGGAGCGCCGGAAAAAACATGGAAAAATCAATATCCAGCGGTTCAAGGGCTTAGGAGAAATGAATCCTGCCCAGCTCAAAGAAACCACCATTGCCCCGGATTCAAGAAGGCTGGTTCAATTGTCCATCAATGACGGATCAGTGGAGACCGAAGGAGAGGTCTATGAAGTCATGGATATGCTCCTGGGAAAAAAAAGGGCCAAGGACAGAAAAAAGTGGATTGAAACCGAAGGCAATATCAAAGAGATAGAACTATGAAGCAAACCCTTCCTTGTGCCATAGAAGAGTATGAAAGAATTCCTTTCCAGGAGTTTACCCGGAAAGCCTATTTAAACTATTCCATGTATGTCATACTAGACCGTGCCCTTCCCCACATCGGAGACGGATTAAAACCGGTCCAGCGCCGAATTGTTTATTCCATGAGTCAGCTGGGCCTGTCTTCAACCGCCAAATTTAAGAAATCCGCCAGAACCGTGGGGGATGTCCTGGGTAAATTTCATCCCCATGGTGACTCTGCATGCTACGAGGCCATGGTATTGATGGCCCAGCCCTTTTCTTTGCGGTACCCCCTGGTGCACGGCCAGGGAAACTGGGGGGATCCCAATGATCCCAAATCCTTTGCTGCCATGCGGTATACCGAATCAAAACTGTCTAAATATGCCGATATTTTCCTGGATGAACTGGGCCAGGGAACCGTTGACTGGCTGCCCAATTTTGACGGGACTTTAAATGAGCCCACCCTGCTGCCAGCCAGGCTGCCAAATTTGCTGCTCAACGGCACCACGGGTATTGCCGTGGGCATGGCCACCAGCATGCTCCCCCACAACTTAAGGGAAGTGGCCAAGGCCTTGGTTCATCTTATTGAGAACGAAGATGCCGATGTCAGCGCTGTTTGTAAATATATCAAAGGACCGGATTTCCCCACCGATGCGGAGATCATCACCCCTGTTTCAGAAATCCGTCAAATGTATGAAACAGGCATGGGACGAATAAAGATGCGGGCAACCTACCAGGTTGAAGACGGGGAAATTGTATTTTGTGCCCTGCCCTTCCACGCATCAACGGAAAAGATCTATGAACAGATCGCCGCCCAGATGGAAGCCAAAAAACTGCCCATGGTCAGTGATATCCGGGATGAATCCGACCATGAAGAACCCACCCGGCTTGTGATAATCCCCAGATCAAACAGAATTGATGTTCAGGCACTTGTGGACCATCTTTTTGCCTCCACAGATCTTGAACGCTCCTATTCCGTCAATATGAACATGATCGGTATCAACGGCCGTCCCGAGGTGAAAAATTTATTGACCTTCCTTAAGGAATGGCTGGACTTCAGGGCAGATACCGTTGAAAGAAAACTGCGGTTCAGGCTGGATAAAATCCTGGCCCGCCTCCATCTCCTTGAAGGATTCCAGATTGCCTATCTGAACATTGACGAGGTCATCCGGATCATCAGAAATTGTGACCACCCCAAGCGAGAGTTGATAAAAGCCTTTGATTTATCTGAATTACAGGCCACTGCCATCCTTGAAATCCGTTTGCGTCAATTGGCCAGGCTTGAGGAAATCAAAATCCTTTCTGAAATCAAGGAACTGGAAGAACAGAGAACGATACTTGAACGACGATTGAACAGTAAAAAGGCCTTTAAAGCCTATATGATCGATCAAATCAATTCAGATGCCAAAAAATATGGAGACAAGCGCAGGTCTCCCATCAAGGAAAGACAGGAGGCGGAAGCGTTCTCAGCAACCGACATCCTGGACATAGAACCTGTGACCATTATCTTGTCCCAAAACGGTTGGATCCGTTCTGCCAAGGGACATGATATCGATCCTGCCAAGGTCAAGTTCAAATCCGGAGATGATCTCATGAGCTTTCTTCGGACCAAGAACGATAAACCCGTTGTGTTTCTGGATAATGCCGGTCGAAGCTATATGATGCTCGCCCATACCCTGCCGTCGGCCAGGGGAAATGGGGAGCCTTTAACCGGTCATTTGTCCTTGCAGCCAAACACCACAATTGAATTCATGCTGTCCCAGGAGAATGAGGATCTCTCGCTTGTGGGCTCGGATAACGGTTGCGGGTTCATCATTAAATACGTTGATTTTCTGACCACCTATAAAAATGGCAAAGCTGTTATCTCCATAAAACAAGGGTTTAATCTTTTGGCCCCACAACAAGTGTCTGACCTCAAAACAGATCTTATTGTTGCCATTACCAGCCAGGGGCGGCTGTTGATTTTTCCGGTTAACCAGCTGCCGCAGTTAAAAAAAGGTCAAGGCAATAAAATTATCACCATCCCTAAAAAACAATTAAATTCAAAAGACCCTGAAAAACTTAAACACCTAAAAATTTTACCATTAAATTCAAATCTTGTGATATATTCAGGCAAACATTTCCTTAGATTAAACCCAGGCAATCAAACCGATTATATGGGAATGCGCGGATACAGAGGGAAAAAACTTCCCCGGGGATATCAAATAGTGGATAAAATAGAGGTGACCCCCATAAAAATTTCAAATGGAGAAAAAGATAAAACAATTTCATGAGACAATATTTTGAAAAATATTTTATTTTGCTGCTTCTATTAATGTTAACCGTTTTCTTTGTTTCTATTTTAATTCATAATCAAAATTTGGGGACCGCCACGGGTACGCTTGATCGGATACGATCAACCGGAAAGCTTCGCCTGATCACTGCCAATTCCCTCAACACCTATTCCTATTATGAAGGACAACCAACTGGATTTGAATATGATCTGGCCTTGGAATTTGCCAAGTATCTAAATGTTGAACTAGATGTTGTGACCCCGGGCTGGAACAACCTGTTTGTCTATCTTACACAGGACAAGGGCGATTTCATTGCGGCGGGAATTTCCATTACCACCCAGCGGCTTGAAGATGCCGCCTTTTCAATTCCCTATATGACCATTCAGCAAAGGGTTATTCACCATAATCTGATATTTGGTCCCAAAAATATTGAGGACTTAAGGTTTAGGACCTTTCACGTCAGGAGAGACACCTCCTACCATTACCGTCTGGAACAAATACAAGCTTCGGGAATTGCGTTAAATTATATTCTCCATGATAATATTCCCACAGAAGAACTTATTGCCATGGTCAACCGGCGGGAAATCCGTTTTACCATTGCCGATTCCAACATCGCCCTGCTCAATCAGCGATACTACCCGGATATCAGAATTGGTATACCCATCCAGGAACGAGAGTCTCTGGCCTGGGCTGTTCGCAAGAATGATACGGACATGATCGTTGAGATAAACCGATTTTTCCTCCATGCCAATGCAACCGGTATTTTAAGAAAGATTACCAATAAATATTATGAAAACACCCAGAATTTTGACGTTTATGAAATAAAAAAATTTCATGAACGAATTAAAACCCGATTGCCCAAATACAAACGAGTGATCATGGAAGAATCGAAAAAATATGGATTTGACTGGCGGCTGGTCACGGCGGTTGTCTACCAGGAGTCTCATTTTAATCCAAATGCCAAAAGCTTTACCAATGTCAGGGGATTGATGCAGGTGACCCACGCAACTGCCCGGGAAATGGGAATAACAAATCGGCGGAACCCTTCCCAAAGCATCAGAGCCGGTATCGGTTACCTTAACAAGATGTACCAAAAATTCAGTCACATTGAAGATGAGTATCAGCGGATGCTGTTTTCCCTTGCCAGCTATAATATCGGGTACGGACATGTACAAGATGCCCTGAAAATTGCAGAAGAAAAGGGACTAGACCCAACCACCTGGCAAGCCCTTAAAACATGTTTACCCCTGTTATCAAAAACCCAATATGTTAAAACAGCCAAACACGGATATGCAAGGGGGTGGGAACCGGTTCAATATGTTGAACGGATTCTAACCTATTTTGATATCCTCAAGCAAAAGACAAAGTCCTTGGAATCAACCGATTCCAAGGGCAACGGAAAATAAATAAAATTGACTTGCCCGTTTCAATTTATTAGTTATCCTATTATTAGCTATCCTAGGATTAACACGGCTTGAAACGGTCCATGTCTCAACCCAACTTTAGAAACAAAGAGTGAATTTATGAACAGAAAAATTCTAATCAACGCACTTGACCCTGATGAAAACAGAATTGCGACCATCGTTGACAACAAACTGGATCAATTTCACATTGAAACCGCAGCAAGGCAGGTGACCCAAGGTAACATTTACAAAGGGGTTGTTACCCGGGTTGAACCGAGCCTCCAGGCTGTTTTTGTGGACTATGGCGCCCAAAAAAATGGATTTCTTCAAAAGAACGAAATCCATAGCGATTATTTTCAAGATGTGGAAACAAAGGACAAGGCCCTTTTTAATCTTATTAAAAAAGGCCAGGAAATGATTGTCCAGGTAACCAAGAATCCCATCAACCAAAAAGGGGCCATGCTGACCACCTTTATTTCTCTTCCCGGTCGGTTTGGCGTTCTCATGCCCGGTAACACCACCAAGGGAGTCTCGAGAAAAATCGATGATGAAGAGGAGAGGAAACGGTTGGTTGGCATTCTGAAAAGTATAAAAATCCCCGAAGGATTTGGGATGATTGTCCGGACAGCAGGAAAAAATGCCACCAAAACCATGATGACATCTGATTTGAAATATTTAATGCGGGTGTGGAAAAATATTGATAAACTGGCCATGGAAGATAAGGCCCCTTCCCTTCTTTACAGGGAACAGACCCTGGCTGTTCGATCTTTGCGAGATTACTTTACAACTGATATTACCGAGATTCTCATTGACTGCCCCGAAACTTTCAAGGAGGTTCAGGATTTTATTGGCCTGATTGCCCCCAAGCAAAAAAAGATTGTAAAGCTGTTTAAAGGGGAAAAACCCATATTCAGCAAATATCAGCTGGAAGAACAAATTTCCTCCATATACAAAAGAGAGGTGCAGCTCAAATCCGGTGGATGTATTGTTATTGAACAGACCGAGGCCATGGTCACCATTGATGTGAACTCAGGCAAATCCACCAAAAAGAAAAACATAGAGGAAACCGCTTTTTACACCAACCTGGAAGCAGCCGAAGAAGTTGCAAGACAATTGCGGCTCAGGGATATGGGCGGACTGATCGTGGTGGATTTCATTGATATGAAAGAACGAAAACACAAGGCTGAGATTACCAAAAATTTAAAAAAATATTTAAAAGATGACAAGGCCAAAACAAAGGTGGGCGGTATCACTACCTTTGGTCTGCTTGAAATGTCCCGGCAAAGGATTCGGCATTCCATAACCTATGGCAGCTATGAGCCCTGTATACACTGTAATGGCCGTGGGATGACCCCGTCTGTGGAAACCCAGGGTATGGCATTTTTAAGACAATTGAATCTCAAGACGATAAAACCCGAAGTCGATCAGGTGAACTGCCTGGTTCCCAGAGACGTTGCCTACTATCTCTTAAATAAAAAGCGTGAAGAACTCATTGAAATCGAAAACAAACGAGAGGTTTCTATCACCATTGAAATCGATCCTGAAATGGTCTCCGGGCAAAGCCGGATTGTTTGCAACATATAAGGTCTATTTTGTTGCGTCCTTGACATAACCAGCTCTTTTGTGTATCTGAAACAATTTTAAGCAAATTGGAATGAGGAGAAAAAATGGTCCTTAACAGGAGAAAAAACAAACGGAACACAATTATTATACTATCAATAGCC
This sequence comes from uncultured Desulfobacula sp., assembly GCA_964459195.1. Taxonomy (GTDB): domain Bacteria; phylum Desulfobacterota; class Desulfobacteria; order Desulfobacterales; family Desulfobacteraceae; genus NBML01. Next base: position 27,589 of record CAYWNB010000010.1, on the reverse strand, counting down.
CTTATCCTTGGTATTGTGGTCTGGATGATTTTTATGCCCAAAGATATGGTTGTCGACGGTTCAGGAGAAAAGAATAAAGCCCAGGGATTGCTTGGGTCGGGCATTGCTTC
>CAYWNB010000010.1:8014-27379 GCA_964459195.1 uncultured Desulfobacula sp. | reverse complement strand
ACAGCATATGCAATGGGAGCAACGGGCGGACAGGCGGGACAGGCAGGTGGAATTGCCGGGTTTTTACCCATCATTATTTTGTTTGCCATTTTTTATTTTCTTTTGATAAGACCCCAGCAAAAAAAAGCAAAAGAGCATAAAGGGATGATTGCCAACCTTAAAAAAGGAACCCGGATTGTCACTTCCGGCGGCATTTACGGCACTATTGTGTCCATTGATGACACGACCATTGGTCTTGAGATTGCCGAAAAAGTCAAAATAAAAATTTCCCGTGGAAATGTTGCAGCTCAGATTACGGACAATGATTCTGCCCAGAAATCAGACACAAAGAAAAAATAAATCCATTAGGAGTCATTAGATTGAAACATTTTACCTTTAGACGTTTATTTATACTGGGAATTATTGTTGCGGCAATTATTTGTCTTATCCCAACCTTTTTCAACACCTGGCCCCATAAAAAAATTAATTTGGGTCTTGACCTCCAGGGAGGCATGCATCTGGTGTTGGAAGTCCAAAATGAGAAAGCAGTTGAAGCTGAGATTGAAAGGACCGTCCATGAACTAAAAAAAGAACTGAGGGCTGAAGGCATTAAACACCTTGGCATTTCCCGGCACAAAGATAATACCATTGAGGCCAAACTCCAGGGCGAGGAATCAAAAAAAGGATTTGAAAAAATCATTTCAGAACAATTTGCAAATCTTATAATCCCTTCACCCAAAACCATTGCCGATGGGTTCAGTTTCACCTTAAGCCTGCCCGATGAAGAGAGGGACAGGATCAAGAAGATGGCAACCGAACAAGCCCTTGAGACCATTCGGAACAGAATTGATGAGTTTGGTGTCAGTGAACCTGATATCCGGATGCAGGGCGACGATAGAATTCTTATTCAATTGCCGGGTATCACTGACCCGGAAAGAGCCAAGGACCTTATTGGCAAAACTGCTCAGTTGACCTTCCAGATCGTTAATGACGATGCCGACGTGGCCAATGCCATGAAGGGCAACCCTCCGGTTGGAAGCGAAATCCTTTTTCAGAACAAACGGGACCCTTCCACAGGAAATGTGACAAAGATACCGTTTTTAATCAAACAACAGGTCCTTTTAGATGGCAGCCTTTTAATTGACGCCAGGATTGAATTTGATCAATTTCAGCAGCCCCAGATCGGTATCGAATTCAACCGGAAAGGGGCCAGAATATTTGATAGAATCACCGGAGAAAATGTTCAGAAACGATTGGCCATCGTTCTGGATAAAACCGTTTATTCAGCTCCCGTGATCCAGGATCGGATTGCAGGGGGTAAGGCCAGAATCACCGGCAGATTTACCACAGAAGAAGCCAAGGACCTTGCCATTGCATTAAGGGCAGGTTCCCTTCCGGCTCCCGTTAAAATCATCGAAGAGAGGACCGTTGGGCCTACGTTAGGGGCTGATTCCGTTCGAATGGGACTTTTGTCCATGGTGGCAGGCGGAGCGCTGATCATCTTGTTCATGATGGTTTACTACAAAGGCGCCGGCCTTATTGCCGATCTTGCCCTGGTTGTGAATATTGTTCTCATTGGGGGGGGGCTTGCAGCCTTCGGTGCCACCCTCACCCTTCCGGGAATCGCTGGTATTATTCTCACCATTGGCATGGCTGTTGATGCAAATGTCATTATTTATGAACGGATCAGAGAGGAACTTCGCTCCGGAAAGACCGCCCTTGCGGCCGTACATGCTGGATTTGAAAGGGCCACCTTGACCATTCTGGATGCCAATGTGACTACATTGATTGCCGCCATTGTTTTGTTCCAATTTGGTACCGGCCCCATCAGAGGGTTTGCCTTGACATTGGGCTTTGGTATTATTGCCAGTCTCTTCACAGCCCTGATGCTTTCAAAAAGCATTTTTGATTTGCTATTGCGCAATAAAAAGACATCAACACTCAGTATATAAAGGAATTTAAAAATAATGCAGCTTATCAAGTCTGATATAAACATAGACTTTCTGGGGAAACAAAAGATCGCATATGCGTTCTCCTTGATACTCATCATTGTCAGTATCGGGTCTCTTATTATTCATAAGGGACCCAATTACGGAATTGATTTTGTAGGGGGAACCCTTGTCCAGATCAAATTTTCACAAAAGGTGGCCGTTTCCGATATCCGGAACGGATTGTCCGATATAGGCCTCAAGGATACCTCTGTCCAGGGATTCGGTCAAATTGAGGATAATGAATACCTTATCCGAACCAGCAGTTCTGAAACAATGGCCGATAACCTTGCCCAAGTTATTGCCAAGGGTATTGAAGTTACCACCGGTACTTTACCGGAAATACGCCGGGTAGAGATGGTGGGCCCCCAGGTGGGCAAGGATCTTAAAAATAAAGCCCTTCTGGCCATTTTTTATTCCTTGCTTTTTATCACCATCTATATTTCCGGTCGGTTTGAACTTAAATGGATGCTTTCCGGTGTCACAGCCGGTGCCTTGATGGGAGCGGTTTATTTTTTGTCCATCTTTAATGTGAGCATGCCCTTTTTAATTGCTGCGGCTTTGGTGGTAACCCTGGCAGTATTCTGGACCCTGAAGCTTAAATATGCCATGGGTGCCATTGTGGCCCTGATCCATGATGTTTTAATAACCGTGGGAATTTTTTCCATTTTAAATCTGGATTTTTCCCTTCCGATTATTGCCGCCCTGCTGACCATTATCGGGTATTCCCTGAATGATACGATCATTGTATTTGACAGAATCAGGGAAAATGTAAAGGGAGCTGAAGCCAAAGAGGCATTGCCCCAATTGTTTAACAAAAGCATCAATGAAACCTTGTCCCGGACAATTTTGACATCCCTGACAACCCTTATTGTTCTCTTGGCACTCTTTTTCCTTGGGGGGGAGATTATCCATAATTTTGCATTTGCCATGATTATCGGTGTGGTTATCGGTACCTATTCATCTGTTTTCGTTGCAAGTCCCGTTGTTCTTGCAGCCCACAAAAAAGGATAAGACACGCCTGATGCGCTGAAACAAGAAGTGGAAAATACGGATTAGAGGGTTTCAGCCCTTGAAGATGAGGTTTGATTCTGCCAATGCAGACAATTATTTGAAACCTTTGTGGTCCAGCATCCAGACCACAGCTTGGCCGATAACGCTATGTATTGGCTGGGAGAGTGTCACTACTCTTCCGGCCAGTACGCCAAGGCTGTGACCGTATTTAAAAAACTGGTTAAAGCCTATCCAAAGGCAGAAAAGGTACCGGATGCGCTGCTGAAAAGGCCCAGGAAAAATTAAAAGAATTTGAGTGATTTAATCAAAAATGGATCTGTTCTCAGACAAAAATCTGCCATGGTTTATTTTAAAGGAGATTCCCGATCTTGGGAACCGAGTATATAAACGGCTAATTGATCGGTTTTTAGCGCCTGAAAATGTTTTGACAGCAACCGAGTGTGAATTAAAAAAGGTCAAGGGTATTTCGATTCGGGTGATCAAAGGAATCCAGGAATATCAAAAATATCTGTCACCAGCAAAGGCAGAACTGAATCAGATTTATTCCCATAAAATTAAGATTGTGACCCTGACGGATCCTTCCTACCCGTCCTTGCTCAAGAAAATTATTGATCCGCCTCCCTATTTGACCTATATGGGATCCCTGGATACAACCGCTCCCTGTATTTCGATTGTCGGGTCAAGGAATGCCACTTCCTATGGATTGAACGTGGCCGAGCATCTGGCCGCTTCCATGGCGGCCACTGGTTTTCAGGTAGTAAGCGGATTAGCCCGGGGGATAGATACGGCTGCCCATCGGGGTGCCTTAAAGGTTCATGGTAAAACCGTTGCGATTCTGGGTTCCGGTCTGAATCGAATCTATCCAAAAGAAAACAAATCACTCGTTTCCATCATCAAAAACTCTGGCACCATCATGTCTGAATTTAAAATTAATTCAAGTCCCTTTCCCTATAATTTTCCCATCAGAAACCGCGTTATAGCAGGCCTTTCCACAGGCACCCTTGTGGTTGAAGCGGAACAAAGAAGTGGTTCTCTTATCACTGCCAGGCTGGCAGGAGAATATAACAGGGAGGTTTTTGCCGTCCCCGGCAGTATTCGCTCAACCAAAAGCCGTGGTACCCATTCTTTGTTGAAACAAGGCGCTAAACTTGTTGAAAACGAAATGGATATGATAGATGAGCTTTCCCAGTTTATCCATGTACATCCCCAGCCTCAGTACCGTCCTCAATCACAACCTCGGCACCGGGACCAGCCCGGGACAAAGAGAGCTGTGCCTGGAAAAAGCACAGAAAAAAAATCTCCTTTCATGGACAAAGAACAGGGATTGGTATATAAACATCTCGATTCATATCCCAAACATATTGATAAGATTATCGAATCAGCCCGGATGGACAGCGGTCTTGTCACCGCCAACCTGCTTGATCTTGAACTTAAAGGTCTGGTACAGCGACATCCTGGTAATTATTATTCACTTTCGGAGGAATAAAATTGGCAAAACCGCTCATTATTGTTGAGTCCCCAACCAAAATTAAAACCCTTACAAAATATATCGGTAAAGACTATAATGTAGCTGCCAGTGCCGGCCATATCCGAGATCTTCCCGTTAAAAATCTTGGCATCGATGTTGAGGATAATTTTAAAGCAGAATATGTCAATATCACCAACAAAGCCAAGGTGATTGCCACCCTTAAGAAAATTGCCAAGGGAGCTGATGAAGTTTATCTTGCACCTGATCCTGACCGTGAAGGAGAAGCCATTGCCTTTCATATCATGGACATCCTCAAGAAAAAGGGCCGGGTCTTTCATCGGGTACTCATCCATGAGCTGACCAAAAAAGGAATCACAGAAGCCCTTGAAAACCAATTGATTCCCGATGCAGATAAATATGATGCCCAGCAGGCAAGAAGAAAACTGGACCGACTGGTGGGGTATCAGATTTCTCCTCTTTTGTGGCAAAAAGTGCAACGGGGCTTAAGTGCCGGACGGGTTCAATCGGTTACGGTTAAAATCATCTGTGACCGGGAACGGGAAATTAGAATATTTGATCCTGAAGAATATTGGACTATTACCGCAGATCTTCTGGCTCAGGACCCGCCGGCCTTTAATGCAGCCCTGGTTAAAATCAATAATAAAAAGGCCAAGGTAACCAATGAAAAACAGGCCAACGATATCCTGGCAGATCTTGAAAACGCCAGTTTTGTTGTTGACCAGATAAAAAAGAAAACCATCAAGCGCAATCCCCAGCCCCCATTTATTACCAGTAAACTTCAGCAGGATGCCATTAATCGGCTCAGGTTTTCGGCTAAAAAAACCATGGTGGTGGCCCAGCAACTCTATGAAGGGGTAAACATCGGTACGGATGGACCTGAAGGATTGATTACCTATATGCGTACCGACTCCATCCGTATTGCACCGGAGGCTGCAAATGAGGCCCTGGAACTAATTGCCAGGGACTATGGGCGAGACTATGCCCTTGACCAACCCCGGGTTTTCAAAAACAAGAACAAAGTCCAGGATGCCCATGAGGCAATCCGGCCCACCTCGGTGTTTAATACGCCTCAAAAGATAGCCTCTTTTTTAAACGAGGACCAGTTCAAGCTCTACGATCTTATATGGAAACGATTTGTTGCTTCCCAGATGACCCAGTCCCAAATTGATCAAAAATCCATTATGATCAAAGCCGCTGATGCCTATATTTTTTCTGTGAGCGGTTCCACTGTTCGATTTCCTGGATTTATGGCATTGTATACCACCGAAGAAAAGACAACGGACAAAGATATCCAGGCACTGCCCATGGTCGAAGAAGGGGCACCGCTTGAAACAAAAAAAATAACGCCCCTGCAGCATTTTACAAAACCCCCTCCGAGGTTTTCAGAAGCATCCCTTGTCAAGGAGCTTGAAAAAAATGGTATCGGAAGGCCCAGTACCTATGCCTCCATTCTCAGTGTCATCCGAGACAAAGGATATGTAGACCTGGAAAAACGGTATTTTGTTCCCAGTGAGTTGGGATTTATTGTAAATGATCTTTTGGTGGCCTCTTTCCCCACCCTTCTGGATATATCATTTACCGCCCAGATGGAAAACAATCTGGACGATGTGGAGAGCGGAAAGCTCAATGAGATTGAACTTTTAACAGCATTTTATGATGGGTTTAAAAAAACCCTGGATGATGCCAGTGAAAATATGATCAGCGTCAAAGGGGTTGGGGTTCCGACGGGTATCCAATGCCCTTTGTGCGGCAAAGACGTCAATATTAAAATTGGCAAAAATGGCCATTTCCTCGCCTGCACCGGATATCCGGAGTGTTCTTTCACCAGCAATTATACCCGGGATGAACGAGGCGTTATTTCCATCGTTGAAAAATTTGTGGACGATACCCCGGTGAAGGACTGCCCGAAATGCAAAAAACCCATGATTCAAAAGGAAGGACGGTTTGGATTCTTTCTTGCCTGTACCGGCTATCCGGAGTGCAAGCACACAGAGTCGGTGGGCGGAGAAAATTCCGGCAAGGATACCGGGGTCAACTGTTTTGAACCCGGGTGTGAAGGAACCATTGTTGAAAAAAAATCCAAAAGAGGGAAAATTTTTTACGGTTGCTCCAAATACCCGGACTGTGGATTTGCCTCCTGGGACAAACCCGTAGCTAAACGCTGTCCAGAGTGTGGTTCTGTTTTTCTGGTTGAAAAAGAAAATAAACGAGAGGGCAAATTTCTAAAATGTCCCAACAAAGAATGCAAACATAAAGAAAAACTAATCCAGGACCCTATATCAGATTAGGGGGTAGGCCTTTATTCATTCACCCTTTCAACATATTCCCGGGTTCTTGTATCAATTTTCACCATCTGTCCCTGGTCAACAAAAGGGGGAACCTGAACTTCAAACCCTGTTTCAAGGGTGGCGGGTTTTGTGCTTCCAGTTGCCGTATCTCCTTTTGCCCAGGGCTCTGCAATGGTCACCACAAGATTGACAAAGATGGGAAGGGTTACCCCAATGGCCTGGCCATTGTGCAGCAGAATCGTACAAACGGTGTTGTCTTTTAATAGATCAGCGGCATCCCCGAGCTGATCTTTGCTTAAAAAAATCTGTTCATAATTGGAGGTGTGCATAAAACAATAGGCATCCTTGTCCGAATACAGGTATTCCATTTCCTGTTCTTCAAGGTCTGCTCGCTCAAACTTGTCACCGGACCTGTAGGTCCGTTCAAAAAGGTTGCCCGTGATCATATTTTTGAGTTTACACTTATAAAGGGATTGACCCTTACCTGGTTTTTTGAACTCAAACCCGACAACGACGTAGGGATCTCCGTCAATTTCAAATTTCAGGCCTTTTCTTAAATCACTGGCTAGATACATCAATCACTCCTGGTTTAATATAAATTATTCAAACATACCTGGTTACAATTTTCATTACGAATTCTCCCTAATAGATCACAATAACGGTTTCTTGGCAAGATCCAGATAAAAACAACTTGCTTTTTTATCCATATTATAGGAAATATTAGGATTTAAATATAAAAACCATTTAGGATATACTTATGATAATCGTTATTGATTTTGGGTCACAATTCAATCAGCTGATTGCCCGGCGCGTCAGGGAAAACGGGGTTTATTGCCAGGTTGAGCCTGCTGATATTTCCATTGAAAAAATCAAGGAAATGAATCCTGTGGGTATTATCCTTTCAGGGGGACCCTCTTCCATATATGAACCAGAGAGCCCCTCCATTGACGCTGCTATTTTTGACCTGGGCATCCCTGTATTGGGTATCTGTTACGGAATGCACTTCATGGTCCATGCCCTGGGCGGTACCATTAAACGGGCTGAAAAAAGAGAATACGGATTTGCAGAGTTGATCGTGAAAGAGGAAAAACCGCTTTTTTCAGACATGGAACCAAGGTTCCAATGCTGGATGAGCCACGGGGATTCCGCAAAGGGACTACCCACGGGATTTGTGGTAACAGCCTCCACCGAAAATACTGACATAGCGGCCATTGCAAACCATGAGAAAAGGTTTTACGGACTTCAACTTCATCCGGAAGTTGAACATTCGGTGAATGGGTCTCTGATGATCCGCCACTTTTTATTTGATGTATGCGGGTGTGAAAAAAATTGGACAATGAAATCATTTTCCGATGGGGCCATTGCCCAGATAAAGAATGCTGTTGGAGATAAAAAGGTGATCATGGGTCTTTCCGGAGGTGTGGATTCATCGGTTGCCGCGACCCTGATTCACAAGGCAATTGGGGAAAACCTCTATTGCATATTTGTAGATAACGGTCTGTTACGGCATAATGAACGGGAAACTCTTGAAGAAAGCCTTACCGCCAACCTGGATATGAACATCAAATTTGTGGATGCAAGACAGAAGTTTTTGGCAGCCTTAACCGATGTTACCGACCCTGAGACGAAACGTAAAATCATTGGGAATCTCTTTATTGACGTCTTTGATGCAGAGGCTAAAAAGATTGACGGGGCCGAGTTCCTCGGCCAGGGAACCTTGTATCCGGATATCATTGAGTCCAAATCCGCTTTTGGGGGCCCCACTTCCATCATCAAATCCCACCATAACGTGGGGGGGCTTCCCGAAAAAATGAAACTCAAACTCATTGAGCCCTTGCAGCTTCTCTTTAAGGATGAGGTGCGTAAACTTGGGTTAGAACTGGGTATCAATGAGGAGTTGATCTGGCGGCAGCCCTTCCCCGGTCCTGGGCTTGCCATTCGGATCATGGGAAATATTACCGAAAAGCGGCTCAATGTCCTTAGAAAAGCCGATACCATCCTTTTGGAAGAAATCCGGGCAGCGGGTTTTTACAGAAAACTCTGGCAGTCCTTTGCCGTGCTGTTACCTATTAAAAGTGTTGGCGTCATGGGAGATAAAAGGACCTTTGGCTATTGTATTGCCATTCGTGCGGTCACCAGCAATGATGCCATGACAGCGGACTGGGCGAAATTACCCCATGATCTATTGGGGAAGATATCCAATCGAATCAGCAATGAAGTTGACAATATTAACCGGGTTGTCCTCGATATAACGTCCAAACCGCCGGGTACCATTGAATGGGAATAGAAGGCTAAAAACAGGATAAAATTTGCAATGGATAAACTTAAAAACTTTAGAATTGACCCTTTAAATCTTCCCGACACAGATGATGAACAAAGCTTACAATCTTCAGAATACCACCAGGAAATCAATATCCTGAAGATTGAAAAATTATCCAACAGGGTCACCCTCATTTCGGTAATTATTCCCTGCCTGATCTGCGCCATTCTCGCATTTATTTACCTGGATATGAAAGAGCGGGTTGTGGATGTGGATGAGACCAAACAGATCCAGGTTGAAAAAATGGCCCGACATATAGAAGAAAAATTAAATTCCCTTGATCTGCGAATTGCCAAAAATAAGTTTGATTTTGATCAGCAATTGCCCCTGCTGGCCAAAAAAGAAGAGGCCCTGGAAAATCAGGTGGCCAAAATGTCGGTATCAAAAGCAGATGCTAAAACCATTAAAGCAAATATGGTTGCCCTGGATAAAAAAATTAAAAACAATACCGAGCAAAACAAGAAAACCCTTGCTGCCACGGAAGCCGTCAATCTAAAAATGCTGGCTTCCATCACAAAAAACAATACCCGATTTGAAAAGAAAACCAGCCAAATCAAACAAGACATCACCCTTTTTACGGAAGAATTTGATGCGAGACTATTGGAGCTTTCCGCCTATGAAGAACAGATCGGGCTTTTGCGAAAAACCACCAGCCTTCTTGATAAGAAGCTCAAGGGGATGGAACTGGACGGGCTTTCAAAAAACGAACTGGATAAACGGTTCAGCAAGGTTCAACGCTCATTGGAAAAGCTGATTAAGGATTTGGATAAGAAACTGGAACAACTAAGATCCGCTGCCCCGCTGACTGTTAAGCGAGTAAATAAGCCTCTGAAAAAAAAGAAGGTTTCGGATAGTAAACCGGTTCCTCAGCTTAATACAGGTAACCTCAATTCAGGGACTATATCAGAAGAAACCTTAACCGAATAGGAGATGAAATTTCGTTTGTCCGTTCTTCCCAGTGTGTCCCTGACCGCAAACCCATGGAAAACGCCTTGAAAACCCAAGAGAATTAGGGTATATTGTTTCTTCCCATGGGTAGCCAATTAAAAAGGAATAAACATGTCCAAACAACATCCTGAATGCCCGCTATATAATCACGCCACCTGCAAAGAACTGCACAATCCCAAATTATGTGCCATTATCCGGGAAGACCAAACCTGCTTTAAAAAACAACAAAAGACAAAAAAAGAGATGGACGAACCAAGTCAGGCGATCAGCGAATCAACAGTCTGTCACCCGGATGAATAACCTTTTTAAATGAAAAATTGTTTAACCGCAGCAGGGAAGCCAAGGGCATCTCATATCGTTGAGCAATGCGGGTAAGGCTTTCACCGGGTTGGACCACATGAAATTTTCTTGTATATTTTTTAGAATTCTCTGATAATAATTTAACAAACCGCTCCTTAAATCCCTTCTCTTTACCTTCTGGAATCAAGAGGGTAATTTTCCCGGAATCAAGATGATATCCCCTGATTTCAGGATTCATGTCTTTGATGGTTTTAAAGGGGATAAGAGCTGCCTGGGCAATCATTACAATGGGAATTTCAGTTTTTAAATTAAAATTTATCTGAGTGAAACGAAACTCTGGATAAAGATCAGATGCTTTCAAGAAAAATCCATATTTTTCAGGCTGTTCCAGGATCATTTTAGCAGCTATAATTTTAAATACATACTGCTGGGTTTCCAAAGGAAGGTAAAGGGAAAAAAAGTCCCTGTTTTCCTGAGTATCAATTTGGATATTTAATCCAAATTCTCCCATATTGTAAGCCGCGAGGGCCAGCAGGTATGAGCCGAATTCTGCCTTCAACTTTTTTAAGTAATAACAGGCCGCCAGGGTTGATTTGAAAATATTCCTTCGTTCATCAATGGTGTCATCAATTCTTAATCCATATCGTTTACCCGTATCTTTTAAAAATTGCCAATATCCAATTGCCCCTTTTGAAGATCCGCTGTGGGGCCTTAGGGCACTTTCGACAACCGGGACATATTTCAAGTCCAGGGGCAAATCTTCCTGTTTCAAAATTTTTTCAATTATGGGGAAATACCGAGCAGAGCGTTTCATCCACAGGATAACCTGGGGCTTGTTATGGACGGCTAAAAGAACTTCTTTTTCAAGGCGCTGCCGAATTTCCAAAACTTCATGGGGAATGTTGATTTCGCAAAATTTTATCTCTTCGTCAAATTGAATACTATCCATCAAAGAGGGCATCGTGTTGGTTTGGAGATCACCCGTTCTCCCCTCTTGGCAACTTCCGGGAAGAGCTGCGGCAACACATAAAAATACAGATGTTAAAATGATTAGACCGGACCGTATCATACAGACTCCTGATTTTTAAAATAATGATGAAGTCAGATAAAAGGATCTGTCTTATTCTGTGATGATGAATTCGTCTAATTTTTGAAAAAGTTCATCCGGCCATTGGTCAGCGGTTAAAAAAAGTTGTTTTTCTTCCAGTGAAAGGCAGTCCCGAATTGCGGGAGGCAAGCTGTCAAACGCTTTTTGTCTTTCCTTTTGTGCTTTTTTGTCCATAATGATTGTTTATCCTAATATGTTTATCCTAAATATTTTGTAAACGAACCCAGTTTAAAAAGGAATATATACGAAAAAACAAAGAAGGTAAACTGATTTGGATTTTGAGTTTATAAAAAAAGAAATAATAATATATTGACACAAGCATTTATGAAACGATATTATGGAGTGTTTTTTTATTGATTTTATTATTTGGAGAACTAAGGAGAAAGTAATGCTGGGTTACCTGCGTGAGAATACCGGAAATTGGATTATCAAGATTTTTCTTTTTATCATTATAATTGTGTTTGTTTTTCTAGGGGTGGGATCAATGAGTTCCAAGAAAGACAACAGCGTTGCCACTGTCGATGACGAGCCTATTACCATCAATGAATTTCAAGATGCCTATAAATTAGTGGTTAAACAGATGAGGGAAAGATTCGGGGATAACCTGAATGATGATCTTTTAAAAGCATTGAATGTCAAGCAACAGGCACTCAACAATCTCATTGAGCAAAAACTTGTGGCAAATGAGGCCGAACGACTCAAGATTATTGTTTCCGACAAAGAGCTGACCCAAGCGCTGATGACCATAAAAGCATTTCAAAAAGATGGCGCCTTTAACCTGGAACAATACAAACGAGTATTGGGCTTTAATTCCTTAAATCCGGAAATCTTTGAGGTTCGCCAACGTGCTGCCATGAAAGAACGCAAGGTCAGGAACATGGTTTTGAGCTCGATTACCGTATCAAACGCGGAAGCAAAAAGCTGGTATATTTTCCAAAATACAACCATGGCGATTGATTATATTAAAGTTGATCCGGCGTCATTTACAGATGTCACCCCCACCGAGACACAGATAAAACAGCAATATGAAGCGAACAAAGACCTGTATAAATCAAACCCAAAAAAAAAGGCAGCCTATTTAAAATTTTCTCCCGAAGATCACACCGCCAAAGTGGCTGTATCCGAGGAGCAGGTCAAATCTTTTTATGAAAACAACATTGATCGGTTCAAGATACCCGAAAAAGTTGAAGCAAGCCACATTCTGATAAAGGTGGATGAGGAAGCCGATGAGGCTGCTGTGGAAACTGCCAGAAAAGAGGCGAATAAAATCTATGAACTCGCCGTCAAAGATAAAGATTTTGCAGGATTAGCCAAAAAATTTTCCCAGGGTCCTTCAAAAAGCAGTGGTGGATATCTTGGCGTATTTGAAAAACAGAATATGGTTAAACCATTTGGGGATAAGGCTTTTTCCATGAAGATAGGAGAAATCAGCAAACCTATTCGCACCATATTTGGGTGGCATATCATAAAATTGATGGCAAAATTTGATGCCTCCGGCGAACCCCTTGACCAGGTCAAGGATAAAATCAGTTCTGAGTTAATGGCCAAGGAACTTCAGAACAATGCCTATTACCAAGCCGGGGAAGCCCTTGATTCCATTATTGACGGAGATGACTTTGAACAGGTTGCTATGATTACCAAAAGAAAAATGATGACCACACCCTTTTTTACACAAAATGGTGATGGCCTTAACTTTGAAGATAATGCCGGGTTTGCCCAGGCCGCGTTTAGTTTGCCCAATAATGACATCAGCGAGGTCAAGCAACTGGGCACGAGTTATTATCTCATTAAAGTCGTTGAAACGATTGAACCTGAAGTCCAGCCCCTGGAAACGGTAAAAGAAAGCATTGTTCTGACCTTGAAATCAAAACTCCAGATAGAAGCCGCTAAAAAGGCAGCCCAGAATTTGTCCAAAAAAGCTGAAGCCGCAGGTTCCATTGAGCAGCTGGCAAAGGAAAACAAACTGACCCTGGTATCCACAGAACTGTTCACACGCAACCAGCCGGTAAAAGGGATTGGAAATTCGCCGGAACTGGTTAAAACAGCCTTTGCCCTGGATGAAAAAAATCCCATTCACCCAGGGGTATTGGAGGTGGGTCAAAACTTTTATATCATCGGGTTTAAGGAAAAGCAGGTACCCGAAGATGCCAAGATTATGGAAACCCTGGACAAAACAAAAGAACAGGTCGCCTATATGAAACAGGGACAAAACTTTTTGTCCTGGATCAAGGAACTTAAAACAAAGACCGACATCCATATTAATTCTAAATTTTTAGATTAAAGACAGGTCTTTTATGAAACTCAATGCCATTGGTATCCATATGGGTATCATCACGGTGATGCTCATCGGGATGATACTTGGGATGCTCATGTTTTCATGCGCACCCAAACACCCGGATTTTTTTGCCACCAATGGCGTTGAAAAGGATCCTGCCCTGGTACATGGGGTTCTGTCCAATGGATTCCAGTATGTACTCATGAAAAACGCGACCCCAAAAGACCGGGTCAGTGTTCACTTAAATGTAATTACAGGATCCGTTAATGAAACCGATGAAGAACAGGGAGTTGCCCACTTTCTTGAGCACATGCTCTTTAACGGTTCCGAACATTTCAAGCCAGGAGAACTCATAGAATATTTCCAATCCATTGGCATGGACTTTGGGGCAGATGCCAATGCCAGTACCTCTTTTTTTCACACCACCTACGATTTGACCCTTCCAAAGGGAGACATGCAAGCCCTTGAAGATGCATTTTTGGTTATACGAGACTATGCCGCCGGAGCCCTACTATTGGAAGAAGAAATCAACAGGGAGCGGGGGATCATACTGGCCGAAAAAAGAGAACGCGATTCTGTCTCCTATCGGACCTTTAAACGAGAATTGGCATTTGAACTGCCTGGATCCCTTTTAAATCAACGATTGCCCATTGGACTGTCCTCTGTAATCAAGGCAGCCGACAAAAGGCTTTTAAAAGGGTTTTATGACCATTGGTACCGGCCGGATAACATGGCCCTGGTCATTGTCGGAGATATGGACATTAAAAAGACGCAAGACCTGATTAAAAAAAGATTTTCAAGCTTACAGCCCCGGGGAAAAAGTGCGGGTGAACCCGGGGATATCTCCTGGCAATCTCAAAAAGGGATTTCGGCCTTTTACCATTATGAACCGGAAGCCGGAAATACAGAAGTCACCATTGAAAAAATTTCTTATACCCCCTTTGAATCTGAATCCCTGGAATTATTAAAGAAACAGGTTCTGGACGCTTTGGGCAACGCCATTTTTCAGAATCGATTATCAAGCATGATCAGAAAAGAATCTGCAAGCTTTTCATCTGCTTCAATCTATTCAGATACCTTTTTACAAAATATTTCCATGGCTGCCCTTAACGCCTCGTGTGGGCCTGACAAATGGGAAAAAAGCCTTGGGCAGCTTGAACAATCCCTTAGACAAGCTGTGGAGCTAGGATTTGTTCCCCAGGAGCTTGCCAGGGTCAAGGCAGATTTTATTGCAAACCTTGACACCGATGTTCTCCAAGCAGATACCCGAAAAAGTTCCCAACTGGCCCGCTCTGTTTTAGGGGCCATGAACCAGAAAAAATTATTTTTGTCTCCCCTGCAAAAACAGGCGTTGCTAAAACCCTATATCCAGGGATTGACCCTTCTACAAGTGGATCAGGCATTCCAAAAGTTGTGGGCTAATGACCAGAGACTGGTCCTGGTCTCGGGCAATGCAAAGATCTCTGAAAAAAAGGATTTATCCGCAGCGGATCAGATCCTGGATCTCTACGGGAAATCGGCTGCCCAGCCAATCGACCCATTTAAACGGTTTGAGACAAAATCCTTTCCATACCTCGATTTTCCCACACCCAAGGCAACACTCCTGAATAAACAAGAGGATGTAAAGGGATTGGGTATCACCCAGATTGACTTGTCAAACAATGTCCGTTTAAATCTCAAACGAACAGAATTCAAAAATGGACAATTTTTATTCAAGGTGATTTTCGGCAAAGGCGCTTCATCAGAACCTGCTGACATGCCTGGATTATCCTCCCTTGCAGAATCCACCGTTCGGCTGAGCGGATTTGAATCCATGGATCCGGACCAACTGGAAGATGCCCTGGCAGGCAAAGATGTGAACATTGGGTTCAGCATCAATGAACCTTATTTTGCAGTGGCAGGGTCTGGAGATCCCAAACAAGCAGAACTTATTTTCCAGCTCATTTATACCTATCTGAAAGATCCGGGATTCAGGCCCCAGGCGCTTGCCCTTGCCAAAACCCGATACAAGCAAATGTATGATGCGTTGAAAAGCACTCCGGACGGTATCATGCAGATACAGGGCAACCGTTTTCTGGCCAAAGGGGACCCCAGGTTCGGGCTTTTGCCCCCGGAAAAAATCGACCCAATCACTCTGGAAGATATTCAAACCTGGCTCAAACCCGGCTTTGAAAAATCTCCCATTGAAGTCTCTATTATCGGGGATTTTGACCCGGGGATAATGACTCAATATGCAGCCACCTATCTGGGCGCCCTGGAGACACGGATAAGCCCCACGGAATCCAACAAGACACCCCAGACTATTTCATTTCCAAAAGGTGAGACCCTTACCCTTACCCTTGATACAAAAATAAACAAGGGTATGGTCCGAATAGCTTTTTTAACCGATGACTTTTGGGATATCACGAAAACACGAAAATTATCCCTGCTGGCAAAGGTTTTTAGCGAACGACTCAGAAAAACAATCCGGGAGGAACTCGGGGCATCCTATTCCCCTTACGTATATAACGACCCATCCCTTGTTTACGATGGCTATGGGGTTATGCATGTGGTGGTCAATGTACTGCCAGATACCGCTGATATTATTTCTAAGAAAGTGGATAAAATTGCCAGGGAATTAGGTCGGGATGGAATTACAAAAAAAGAAGTAGAGTTGGTTAAAAAACCTCTTTTAAACCAGCTTGCCGTACTTAGACAGACCAACGGCTATTGGCTGAATTCGGTATTGACCAATTCATGGAATCACCCGGAAAGACTGGACTGGGCCAACACGATAATATCAGGGTATTCAGCCATCACCCATGAAGATTTGACAGCTTTGGCCCAACAATACTTAAACGTCAATGAAGATGCGCTGATTATTATTGCACCAGGAATGGAATAAATGGGATAGGCAACCAAATTTATCGCATACGCCTGTGACTATTTTGACAGGCCAAAATCGGAAGATGATTCAAAAATTTGTTCCCAGGCAGATTGGATTATAGAAAAACCAAATCCCCTGTATCGCAAGTAGCCAAATACTTTTTTCTTCAAGAGAGCTTGATCAAGATGGTGCCACAATCTAACCTTTGGCTCAAGGGCAAGAAGGGCTAATTCAAGGTCGTCATAATGGGTGAGTAACTCGTCCATAGTGGCGGGATCAATCCCTTTTTTTTCAAGCTCATACCGGAAGGCAAACAGGGACTTTGGTTTATTTCTCCTCCGGTTTTCAAGATAATTTTCAGCAAATATTTTGTCATCAAGGTAATTTTCACTGCAAAGTTGTTGGATAACCTTAGAAATAAGTAAGGGAGGGAAATTTTTTTTTGACAAATAATTCTTCATTTCCAGAATACTTATAGAACGTCTGGAAAGATACCCCAAGGCCATACCAAACGCTTTTTTCAGATCACTGTCCATTCTTGATTCTTTTCCAGGTCATGGTTAAATTGGCCAATTTCACCCTATTCTCCTTGAGAAAAATGGAATGCCGGGTAAGAACCGTGTCTCTTTGATGATCAATTTTTACACTGGATATGATTTTACCCGGGTAAAAAGATTCTTTTAAAAAGGAAACATTACAATCAATCGGTACAAACTCAATAAGTATATTTGTGGGCAAAGCTTCCATGGCCCATTGGGTATAAACGGTATTGTTAACATGCTGGTTCAAGTCCAGGTCATGGGCCCGAATTTTAAATTCAGATTCATGGTCAAATTCATGAAGGTCATGGTCATTTTTTACAAGTTCAGGGCAGCTCGTTGCCGGTGTCATGAGCGCTTCTGGCAGATGGGTGCTGAGTCGAACCGGTTTGGAATTATTGGCTTTGACCAATATCCAGATTCCCAAAGCAGAAATCAGTTCTTCCCCTGCCGGGTTTACAATGGAAAAATGTCTGAGTTCATATAAATTTTTCCAGGGGGATCTCCAGGTATTAAGTTCAAGGGGCGCAAGCCATTCAGGGTTTTTATGTGTCTGGACCTGATACCGGGAAACCACCCATTTGAGGTGTTTTTTGGCCATATCAAATCCGGAAATACCAAACTTGTCGCACTGCATGGCAGCTGCGTCCTGAAACATATTGAGCAGCCGGTCCATGCGAACCTGTCCGTTTGCACCGATGGCTGAATAGGGAAGATTTAATTTCTGGGTAAATATTTTGTACAAGGCCATTCTATTCTATTTTCTCCAATAATCTGACAGGTGTTTTTATAATGTCTTCCAGCATATTCATCAATCCCTTACCCACATCAGAGGGATGAAGAGCTGTGACCACAGGATCGTTTATACTGCCGGTGGCCTTGGCTGGAAATGCAGCCAGTCGGCCGCTGAGCATGGTATTGACAACCGGAATATATTTTATAATGGTATCGATGGTTTTAAAGGGCGCCACCAGGCAGGTTAAATCCATATTGTCATTTAAGGGATCTATCCAGCCGCTGAAAATGAGGGCCATGTTGTCCCCATCAATAATAGCCTTTTTCAAATGAACGATACTATCCTTGATGTCCGCTTCAATAACAATGGTCCGGTAGCCGATTCCTTTTTTAGAGATATCTGCAAGATTCAAAATATTAAGCACTGACAGCAGGCGGGATAAAAAAGTCCATTTATAGATTCTGCCATTGCCAGCATTCAGCATCAGGCTGCCGTTCTGCTTGTGGGCAATCATATTAGAAGACGCCCGGCCGGACAGGTTACAGGTAAAGGAATAGGCCCCATCAATAATATTTTTATCTTTAAACAGACATGAGAGGACCTCCGAAAGGTCTTGATTCCCCACAGGCAGGATAGAAAAATCAGTAGTTACCTGTTTATCCTTGTATACGTCTGTACTACCGGTGATTTTGAGATTACATAGGTTGGCATTGCGAATCAGAACTTGCGTTTTCTCATTGTTAAAATTAATCTGGCTGTCTGTATTTAAAAAATCCATTTTTTTATAGGTCAGCTGTCGAGTGCTCAGGTATAAAGTTTTTTGATCAAAAAGGGGTTGGCTTTTTGATCTGCTTTTCTGATTTTCAATTGCCAGAAAAGAGTCCAGATCAAATTTTTCCGTATCTATGTGAATCTTGGAATCGGCGGTCGTGAATATTTTTATGGGATCCCCTGCAGTAAAGGAGGCAACAAAGTTATATAAAAATGAATCTTTGATGACTATTTTTTCCAGTGTTTTGGTGTTTAGATTCCCCTCAAACTGCAACAAGGGGTGGAAAGGATCCTTGCTGAACGTAACCATGGCATCTGATATCTCTTGGTCCTTGAGAATTAATAGCCTGGGAAACAGGGATTCAATATTTTTCCCCGTCAGGTCAAAGGAAAGCCTTGGCCCCGATGGAAAAGATAATTGGCCTTGTAATTGGGCCTTGTCTCGTCCCATTTTAAAACCTGCTTCCAAAATTTCCAGGGGGAGTCCGATGCTGGTTAAAATTGGCTTGTCCATGGCATAGGATAGCCAGGACAGCTCCTCTATCAGCCCCTTAACCCCCTGAATGTCAACCATCTCATGGGAAAAATGAAAACTGCCTGAAACCGATTTGATCTCTTGTTTGTCTGCTTGTTTGTTTTGGACAAATCCAATATTGATATCCTTGCCCGAACCATTCATATCAAACTGCCATTTGCCTGGCTCAAAAAGGGGGCCGTCTAATTTGATCTTGTCAATAACAAGTT
>CAYWNB010000010.1:0-7914 GCA_964459195.1 uncultured Desulfobacula sp. | reverse complement strand
AACAAAAAGATCTTTTTGCATACTTTCCATGCCAAGTTTAAGAAAGGCATCGGTCTTGCCGACAACCCCTCCAACCCGGGCAAGTTCTTTGGCCAGAATAGTTCCAGGCAGCAGGGAAATCAATAGTTGGGGCAGTGTAGAAAGGTCTGAATGAAGGTTAAATTCTCCCTTAAAGGGGATATCTTCATAATTCATTAAATCGATATCAAGCCATCCATCCTTGATGAGGGTATTACTGACCTGCCCTTTGCGGGCCTTGATATGAAGCACCCCTTTCTCAAGGATGGCATCCCCATGGACTCGTTGGGCAATCAAAGGCGTTTGAGGTATTTTCACCAGACCGTTTTCAGCAGACCCTGTTAAAAAAAGATTTTCTCCATCAAAAAGAGTGGCCAGTGTTTTACTCGTAAATCCCACCGTGACGGTCCTTGCAGTCCCACCCCTTAAAATATCAAACAAATTTTCTACCACCTCATTTGAACCCATAAGATTCAAACAAACCTTTCCGGCCTGGGCAATATCAATATCGTCCCCCATAAAGGTGATGGTTTTACCCGATCGTTTGTCCGTAAAATTGAAGCCCACCCTTGCCTGGGGATAGGAAAATACAACCGGTTTTAGCGCAACCGATACCTTTTCTTTTGAAAATAAAAAATCAAAATCCAGAACATCACCGACCAGGGGATTTTCCGGGAGCTGACTTACCAAAACTTTAGGGGAAATTACCCGTATATTCCCGGTCAAGGTCCCAGCCCCATCCAGTTTCACGGATAGGTCGATTTCATCGGATTCAATGGAATCAATCTCCATTTGTGTCAAAAAAGATCTTTTCAAAAATTGCTTTTTCCCAAAATTTAACCCGCGAATAGCGGCAGTACCCGTTAACGTTTGATTTGAGTTGGACACGAAGAAAGAGCCGTCCATGGTATCAAAATAATCTGATTTGATGTCACGGACTTTTAATTCAAGGGTATCCTGACTGTCGGGAAAGAGTGCAAACAATTGGGCGATATCTTCTTTTGGAAACCTGAGATCAAAGGGTTGGGCTGAAGACGCCTGAATAATTTTGGGAGGCGTATACTGGATGTGGGGGGTTTGGATTAAAATTTTTGAAACAGCAAACTGCCCCTTGATAAGCTTTAAAATATTGATATCAACATGAATAGCCCCAACTTCCAGTTGAACCATCTGACCAAAGGAAAAATCTATTTTCTTAAACCGAACGCCTGGTTGGGGAAAGAATAGAAAACTAATCTTATTTGGATCAATTTCAACCCCTGTTTTTTGCTCAATAAAGGAAGAAATTTTATGTTTAACACTGGACAAATTAACGATCTGTTCAAGAATATAGGGAGACAGCAGCAATAAAAAAACAATCAATGCCGTTGAATAGAATGCGGCTCTTTTAATTGTTAGTCTGGACACAGGTAAACTCTTTTTATCAACCGAGTGGGACCCACCGGTAAAAAGCATTTTTTACCGGCGGAGAAATGAGTGAATTATTCAGTACGACTGGTGATTTCAACAATATGAAATCCAAAGTTGGTCTTCACGGGGCCATGGGGAATGCCAACCGCTTCATTAAAAACAACCGTATCAAACTCGGGAACCATCTGTCCGGGCCCAAACTCCCCCAAATCTCCTCCCCGACTTCCTGAAGGACATTTGGAATGTTGTTTTGCAAGTTCAGAAAAATCTTCACCATTGGTGATTTTCTCAATCAATTCCTTGCATAGGTCTTCATTCTCAACAAGTATATGTCGTGCGCTGGCTTTTGTCATAATAAATTTCCTCTTTGTTATATCGTTTTGTTTTCTTGTGATCCTTAGTATAATAATCCGATCTTTTTTACCAGATATATCCAAATTTTGCCGCAGCCGTTATAAAATCGGCCATGACAGACTCAGTTTGTTCCATCATAATTTCCTTGGACGCCTTGAGTTCAATCCCCTCATCATCCAAAGACTCCAGCGGTTTTTCCCCAAGTGCTGCCCGGTATTCATTTTCATTTTTAAGTTCCTGGCGGTTATATAAATCAATCTTTTCCCTTCGCTGGGCCAGATTCAAGGACAGGGTTTTCTGGGCGTTCACCTGCTCGGTCAGTTCAATTCGTTTCTTCAAATAAATCATACCCGGATCCTTTTGGACTCTTTTTTGATATTCATCCCCAAGGATTTTATAAACAGGTGCCAGGGATTTATAGGCATTATACCGGGTTTTTAGTATGGTATCCCAGGGCAACGCACCCTCCAGGGAACTTTCTCCGGTATCTTCTACTTTATAAATCTGGGGATATTTTAAATCAGGTGCAACCCCCATATGCTGGGTACTTTCCCCGGAAACCCGATAGAATTTGGCACTGGTCAGTTTTAATTTACCATCCCCCAGGGGCTTTAACTCCTGGACAGTTCCCTTGCCAAAACTATTTGTCCCCACAATAATTCCCCGGTGATAATCCTTGATGGCGCCTGCAAAAATCTCCGATGCCGAGGCGCTCATCCGGTTAATCAAAACAACCAGGGGGCCGGTATATTCAATGGACGGGTCTTCATCATAGAGGCGGGTAATTCGATGTTTTGTCTTGATTTGAACCGTGGGGCCGGATTTAAGGAACAAACCGGTCAGATCATTGGATTCCTTCAGTGATCCGCCCCCATTGTCCCTTAAGTCTACAATTACGCCGTCAATATCTTCTCGCTCAAGTTCAAACAAAATCTTTTGAACATCTTTTGTGGTGCTCTTATACGTTTTATCTCCCCTGTGATAGGCAGCAAAGTCTATATAAAAATTGGGGATTTCAATAATACCGATTTTAAACTCCCGGTTGCCACGGGTAAGGGTGACGATCTTCTTTTTGGCAGATTGTTCCTCCAGTTTAACCTTGTCCCGTTTAATACGGATGGTGGTGGTGGAATCAGCCTGTTTTGCCGGAATAATCTTTAACCTGACATAGGTATTTTTAGGCCCCCTGATGAGCTTCACCACATCATCGATGCGTTCACCAATGGTATCCTTTAGCTCGCCCTCTTCTCCCTGTCCCACCCCGATAATTTTATCCCCGGGCATTAGCAGATGTGATTTGTCAGCCGGCCCCTTTGGAATCAACCTGACAACCTTGGTATATTCATATTCAGTTTGAAGCACTGCGCCAATGCCTTCAAGGGAAAGGCTCATGTGAATGTCAAAATCTTCAGACACCCGGGGGGCAAAATATTGGGTATGGGGGTCAAAACTGGTTGTGACACTGTTCATAAATATTTGAAATACATCATTGGTATTGGTCTGGGCCAGTCTTTTTAAACGGTTAGCATAGATTTTTTCCAGAGACTCGGATATTTTATCATTCTCCTGATCATCAAGCTTCAAGGTGATGATATGATTTTTTAATTCATTCTTCCACAACGGATACAGATCTTCCACTGTTTTTTGAATGGGTCGTGTTTCATTATCAATAAAGATGACATCATCCGTGGTAAAATCCATTTTTGTCGCCCAGGATTTGCTCAGACCCAGGATATATTCCAGTCGCTGAGCCGATCTTACCAGGTAAAGATTGAAAATCTCATAGGCCGGGCCCAGATTCCCCTGTTTAAGATCTCTGTCAAATCGATATTTATAGCGCCCCATCTCGTCCATATCTTTCTGGGTGAACAATTGTTTTGTCGGGTCCAGACTTTTGAGATAATGGTCAAAAATCTGGGCGGATATAACCTTGTCCAATTTTTTCCCAAGGTAGTGATATTGTTCAAGGGCCGCGACAATTTTAACACATTGTTCCGAATGGCTATCCAAGGGCATTATCCGGCTTATTTGTGCAAAGACAGCCCCACTGCAGCAAAAACTGCCCATTAAAAAGATAAAAACAGACAAGAAAATAGGAAAAATAATTTTGCGGGTTTGTCTATATGATTTCATTGGCTGGCTCAATGTCCTTTGGGGTTTCAAAACTGATGTTACCAATTTTTCCGGAACGTAGATCCC
Source organism: uncultured Desulfobacula sp. (assembly GCA_964459195.1). Taxonomy (GTDB): domain Bacteria; phylum Desulfobacterota; class Desulfobacteria; order Desulfobacterales; family Desulfobacteraceae; genus NBML01. Next base: position 3,933 of record CAYWNB010000010.1, on the reverse strand, counting down.
GGATCAGTATTTCAGCGGCTTTTTGATAATTAATATTCCCCCCTTTTTTTAAACACCCCCTGGCCAACCCAATCTTTTCGATAAGATCTGACGCATCTTTTGGGAGTTCATTGAGAAAGGCATACCTTGCCAAAAGCAGATTCGGATATTTTTTAATCACGAGACCTGCTGCAAACAAACCGATCTCGTGGTAATCTAAGGCTGTATCTGAAATAGCACCGGACGCGGCAAGGACAAATGCCCTCTCCTTTGGTTCAATGACCGGCCAGAGGATACCCGGGGTGTCATAGATATCTATATTGTTTTTAAGACTGGTACGCTGTTTGTGCCGGGTGATGGCGGGTACATTTCCGGTTTTTGCAATTTTTTTCCCGGCAAGGGTGTTTAAAATGGTTGATTTACCGGTGTTGGGAATGCCCACCACCATAATTTTGACTTTTCTGGCTCGATTCCTTGTTATGCGGGAGATACAATAACTCAATGCCTTTTCAGCCTGATTTTTTTCACTCCCGCACACCGCAAAGGCAGGCAATTTTCGCTGGTGTTCAAAATAGGACAGCCACATGTCTGTTACGCGAGGATCAGCAAGGTCACTCTTGTTTAATATTTTAATTCTTGCTGTATCCTTGCACAAATCGTCCACCAGTGGATTTTCACTGGCATTGGGAAGCCTTGCATCCAAAATTTCCAATACCGCATCCACCTTTGAGATGGAATCTTTCAGTAATTTCTTTGTTTCCAGCATGTGGCCGGGATACCATTGGATATTCATTATTCTATTCTTTTTATCTCTTTTATTTGGTTGATTTCCTGCACAAGCCGCTTGATTTTATCTGTGTCTGTTTCCTTTTGAAAAAAATACAGATAAGAAAAAATCAAGGCAATGATACTGCTGCCGAGAAACCCGGCAACGCCGACACAGACAAAAGTGTCAAACAAGGCCATCTGGTTGATGTACCCAACGGCCCACCCGGCAACAAGACTAAGAATAAAGATAACACCAAAAATTATAACCATATGTTGTTTACCGTTTGTTTACCCTTTATTGATGAGAATTATGGCATATCAGAAGCCATTTGGAAAGCCAAAGCTTTTTAAGGGCCAGCTGATATAAGGCAGATCATTTGCCCAGGCAATTGAATCCATGAATTCAATTGCCTGGGCCCTCTCTCTTTTCTCACCGCCTTGTCCGGATCTATTTATTCATCTTTTCCAAACTGAACCACAAACACATGGCTGTTGCCCCTGCGAAACAGAAGCTGAACAATCTCTTTTTTCTTAAATTTTCTGACATAGGCCTGGTATTGACTGACCGTCTCCACTGGTTGATGATTGACTTCAATAAGCAGATCTCCGGTACGGACACCGGATTTTGCGCCGGGGCTCTCCGGCTTCATCTGGGTCACGATGAGCCCCTTAATTGTTTTAGGGTATCCAAATTTTTGGGCAATGGCAGTGTCCATCTGCTTGAATTGAAATCCAAAGGTATCATATCCATCTGTGGTGGCGGCTATTTCAGGATTTTGATCCGGTCGTTTCCCTAATTTTACCGCAACAATTTTTTCTTTCCCACTTCTGATCAACCGAACCTTTACGATCTCATCCACCTTCAGGTTGGCAATGGTAACCGTCAGATCCCTTGAAGTGTCGATCTTTCTGCCATTAATCATGGTAATGACATCACCTGGTTTTATGCCGGCTTTATCGGCAGGGTTTTCTTCATAGACCTTGGCAACATAAACCCCGGTTTTTTGTTTGATGCCATAATAATTTGCTAGTTCCTGGGTCACATCCTGGATGGCAACCCCTATCCACCCCCTGGAAACCTGTTTGGACTCGGTTAGCTGATCAATGATACCCGTGGCAAGATCCGAGGGAATGGCAAACCCGATCCCCTGTCCGGAACGGACAATGGCGGTATTGATGCCGATGACATCTCCTTCAAGGTTCAGCAACGGTCCGCCGCTGTTCCCTGGATTAATGGAAGCGTCTGTCTGGATAAAATCATCATAGGGTCCTGATCCTATAATTCGTCCCTTTGCACTGATGATCCCTGCGGTCACGGTTTGTTCGAGACCAAAGGGACTGCCGATGGCAACCACCCAGGTTCCCACCTTGGCATTGGAAGAACTGCCAAATTTTAAGGGGGAAAGGTTTTTGGCGTCAATTTTTAACAGGGCCAGATCCGTCATGGGGTCGGTCCCGATGATATCGGCATCATATTCCTTATCATCATGGAGGATCACCTTGATCTGGTCTGCATCCTGGATCACATGGTTATTGGTGACAATATACCCATCATCGCTGATGATAAATCCCGACCCCAGACTTCTTTCCTTCCGGGACTGGGGCTGTCGATTTTGAAATGGAGAAAAAAACTTTTCCAACCCCTCCTGGTTTCCGCCAAAGGGGGATCCAAAAAAATGTTGAAAAACCCGCCCCCCTCCCTGGATGGTTTTCTCAGTCTGGATATTGACCACCCCTGTCTTTGCATGCTCTGCCAGCTGGGAAAAACTGGCCGGCACCATTTGTGTTGAATCGTTTTGGGCTGCCATGGCCGGCAGGGCCATCAAACCTGTGATGGCAATTGCCAGTATGATGTGTCGTATATATCCCATGATACGTCTCCTTTGTGTTAGAATTGATATAGATATTTACACCTGGAACCATAATAATACACAAAAATGATTTTTAAATGATCTGAGTATTACGATATGGTAATCTCATGGTAAAGACAGTCCCTTTTCCCAATTGGCTTGCAACCGTAAGATCTCCCTTGTGCTGCCTGGCAACGGTACGGGCAAAACTCAGGCCAAGGCCGGTTCCGGGACTGGTTCTGGAGGACTCTGCCCGGTAAAACCGTTCAAATATTTTTTCAAAATATTTTGGATCTATACCCGGTCCCGTATCGGTTATCAAAATTTGTGCAGTCCCGTTGGATTCCCTTTCAAGACGCACATGAACCCTTCCCTTTTCCCGAGTATATTTCAATGCATTATCCAACAGATTGGAAAAAGCCCTTTGCAACATTTTCGCATCGGCCTCAATTTCAATATAATCGGCCACCTCACAGGTAAATTGAATCTGTTTATCTTCTGCCACCGGCACAAACAGGTCACAGGCCTCCTGAACCATGGCCGACAGATCTACCGGTTTATACAGGAACTGCCCCTCCCCTGATTCTGCCCTGGAAATCACCAACATGGTGTTGATCATATCCAGAAGGCGATCGGATTCTTCAATGGTATTGGCTGCCATCCCTCTGTAAGTGTCAATCTCATCCATATTGACCAAAGCTATTTCTGCAAACCCCCTTATCCGTGTAAGGGGGCTTTTGAGATCATGGGCAATATTGTCGCTCATTTCCCGGATACTTTTTATCAACGCTTCTATCCTGTCCAGCATCCGGTTAAAGGTGACAGCCAGAAGATCCAGCTCATCTTGATTTCCCGTCTGCGGGACCCGCTCCTCTAAATTAGCGCCGGTAATACTATTGGCCGTCCTGGTAATTGCCTTTACGCCGGACAAGGCCTTTTTGGATAAAAAAAGCCCGGAGACAGCGGAAAATATGATGATAAATCCCATGGACACGATAAAAACCGTTTTAAAGGCTGAGATGAATTTTGACTGGAAGTCCATGGCAACCCCGGTCTGTAAAATCACATTATCCGCCACAAAACTGTATAATACACGGGCTTTCTGGTCATTGGGCGTTATTAACCAGGTCATGAACACATGCCCTTTTGTCCGGGCCAGGGTATTGATAGCCCCCTGATCAATGCTGATATCTTTCCAATAGGACATGTGTGAAGAGGCAAAGACTTCACCGTTTGGGTAGAGAAGCCGAAAAAAAATCCGTTTCTCCCCGGCTGCCTGGGCTTCAATTACCGCAAGCTTACTGGCCCCCATAATCCCGTTCCGCTGGATAACCGT
>CAYWNB010000009.1:37005-38986 GCA_964459195.1 uncultured Desulfobacula sp. | reverse complement strand
AACAACATCAATTGAAAATTTTGACGGTGTCTGATTTTATTGATAAAGAATTAACCCGGAAAGTGGAGGATAAGACCCTTGAGCCCGTGGATCTGATTATTTCCTGTGGAGACCTTGATCCTGAATATCTCTCTTTTCTACGGGATCGTCTGGATGTCCCCCTGTACTATGTGAAAGGAAATCATGATATCCGGTATACCTGGAAAAACCCCATGGGATGTGAAAACATACATGAGCGGGTGGTTTCCTTTTGTTCTCTGAATATTTTAGGACTTGAAGGCTCAATTTGGTATAACGGCGGCCCCAACCAATACACCGATGCCATGATGAAAAAAATGATATTCTGGATGTGGTTTTCCATCTGGCGGAAAGGCCCGATCCATATGGTGGTCACCCATGCATCCCCCCGGCATATTCATGACCGGGAGGACCGATGCCACATGGGGTTTGAAAGTTTCAATTCCCTCATAAAAAAACAGGCACCCGATTATTTTGTCCACGGCCATATTCACCAGGAGTTTGAAAACCCTAAGGACAGGATAACAAAGGTTCATACCACCCAGGTGATCAATACCTGTGGATACACCATACTTGAGGTCTAATCATGAAAAATTTTCTAAAAACGTTTTTTGGTTCTGATCCGTCAAAGGAAGACAACAACCATATCAGTTCTTTTAACGAACAGCATGCAAAGGAAGAAGATGTGGAGTTTGTTGACCATGGCATTCAGACCATTGCCCTGGAAAATATCAACGGCAGTGTGGGGAAATATTCTGATTTTGACTCCCGGTTCAGGCCCAAAAAACATGTTTCGGGCAAGCGCTTCATGGATATCAAACGGACCATGCGGGAGGGCGGTTCACTTCCACCGGTACAGCTGTACCAGATCCGGAACGCTTATTATGTCCTGGACGGGAATCACCGGGTGGCAGCGGCAAAAGAGCTGGGATGGACAGAAATCAAGGCCAAGGTGATAGAGCTGTTATCGGGTAAAAATACCCTGGACAACCTGCTGTATATTGAACGTAAAAAATTCTATGAGCGAACAGGCCTGACAAAAAAAATTGATCTGACCGAGGTGGGCAAGTATAATTTTCTGGAAAATCAGATCAAAAAACACCAGCTTTACCTGGCCGGTCAGTCCGGACGAGATTGTGATTATTTAAAAGCGTCAAAAGACTGGTACAATACCATCTATGTTCCCATGGTGGCCATTATCGGCAATGGAGGTCTGGTCAAGTATTTTCCGGGCCGGACAGTGACAGACCTGTATACCTATATTGCCTATCATCATTGGCACAGAGCTTCCCCTCGCAAGTACGGCATCGGCATTGACCGGCTCATTCCCAAAAGCATGGAGGGCTTTCGAAAAAACATGCTCGAAAAAAGCACCCCGGATTATCCTGAGATGAAGCGCACCATTACCGCCTTTGTTCTCATCGACATCGATACATCAACAGGGCTTGTGGTCATTGATAAATTGTTTGCCTTGGATGAAATGCAAGAGGTCCATTCGGTCCATGGGAGCATTGATATATTGGCCAAGATCGTATTGGAACGAGATTTTTTGGCCTCGGATGCGGAAGTTATTGCTGAATTTGTGGACCAGCGAGTCCGCAAAATTGAGGGGATCATCCGGACCCAGACCATAATTCCTGGGCTGTCCAGGGTCAAGGAGGGATTTGTTTGTTAATCCCGGCCTCCTATAGCGGTGTGTTGGGAACCAGATCCCAGATGCCGCAGGGGCATGCACCTTTGCAAAATCCGCATCCAATACATTTATCGGGATCCACAACATATTCAAACCCGGATTCGCCCAAAGCTTTCCGCTCAATGGCAGCCTCCGGGCAGATGGCGACACAGATGCCGCAATCCCTGCAATTCCCGCAGGAGGCACAGTCCGCTCCGCAGCTGCTCAGCTCATATGCCTGGTGTCGAGGGTCATAATATTCAAGGCTTATCCTATTTTTGTCTATCATGG
>CAYWNB010000009.1:10994-36905 GCA_964459195.1 uncultured Desulfobacula sp. | reverse complement strand
CAAACCCGTTTTCAATGGTCAGCTCATCCCCGATAAAGGTTAGGTCAGGAACATCTCCGATGGAGACCACCACGGTATCGGCTACCAGGAGTTCTCCGTCCCGGAGCAAAACTCCTTTGGAGGTGATCTCCTTGGTGAACAGGGGCCATCGGAATTGAGCACCGCAGGCTTGAGCATCCTCTTTTTCCTTGCCAAATGCCGCCGGCTTCTGGACATCGATGAGGGTGATCTCCCTGGCACCCAGGCGGTGAGCCTCGGTTGCCACATCGCATCCAACATTTCCCGCCCCGATGATGACGATTTTCTTGCCAACCTTTTTGCCCTTCAGTTTGGCCGCTTCCAGAAAATCATTGGCAGAAATTGTCCATTCAATACCCGGTATGGGAAGGGTTCTGGGCTTTTTAGCACCAGCCGCCACAATGGTGAAATCATAGTCATATTTAATTTTGGAAAACTCGGCTTGATCAATCTCCTGTTCCAAACGTATGTCCGGGATAAAGGATTTCACGCGATCGAGCTCTGACTCCAGAATCTCGCCGGGGATTCTCGAGTCGGGGATGGCCGAGGAGATCTTACCACCTATGGTTTTTCCGGTTTCAAAGAGGGTGACGGTATGCCCTTTTAAGGTCAGGTGCCAGGCCGCAGAAATACCACCGGGGCCGGCCCCGATGACGGCAATCTTTTGGTTGCTTTTCTTGTCGGGTTTGGGCGGGTTCACATCCTTGCTGGCACGCCCCAGAAGCCGGACATCAATGGGGGCCATGGTGGCCTGGTTCCGGGTGCAGGACGCCATACAGGGACTGGGACATAAATATCCGCACACCGTTGCCGGAAAAGGGGTGTAGGCAAGGCCCATGCTGATGGCTTCGTCAATGTTGTCCGCCCGGACCATGGCCCAGCGCTCTTGAACCGGAATGCCGGTTGGGCAGGATGCCTGGCAGGGAGAGCTATAACACCCCTGCTCCCACACCGGTACATAGCGTCTCAGGTCTGCCTTTCCAATGAGGGGGATGGTCCCCCTTTCTGTCTCCTGAAGATCTCCGATGAGACCGCCCCGGCCCAGTTCCTTGTCCCAGACCTGATCTCTGAACCAACGCATGGATGGCCTTTCAGACCCCCTTGCTTTTTCCTGGGGAGTTTTGGAGGTCAACACCTGCCAGGTTGCGCGGTCGGACAGGGTGACCAGCAGTTCGGGTTTATCGATTTTATTGAGAAAAATTTCAAGGTTTGAGGCCAGCCATTCCCAGGCATCATCGGACATGGGGATAATTTTGGCGTCTTTTTCGGAAAAGCCCGCCACATCGCCCCGGACATATACCGTACCACCCACCATGCCCACCAGGGGCCGGTAGCCCAGGACTTTATCTTCTTTCCCGGAGCCAATGCCGCAGATGACGGCAATGCCACCGGCCATGAATTCTCCGAAATAATCCCCCACCGATCTCAGAACCCAGAGTTCCGGCGGTTCAAACCTCGGGTTGCACTTGGTCATGGTCATGGCTCTGGCGCCAAGATTTCCGCCAATATAGACTTTTCCCTGAGCTGCTCCGTTCATGGCACCGTTGGAGGCATTGCCATGAACAATGATTTCAGCGCCTGCATTGAGCCAGCCAATGTCATCCGAGGCCGGGCCCATGATTTCAATTTTCGTATTGGCATTGCCCATGGAACCGGCTCGCTGGCCCGAGTGCCCAAGGATGCGGATATGGGTTTCTTCGATGGTATCCCAGAGCCTGCCACCGATGCCGTGCTGGCCAAAGGCCTCGATTTCCAAATTACGACTGCCTCCTTTTATGTGCTGGTGTATAATTTCTTCCAGCACCCGGGAGGGAATCCGCTTGTCTTCTCTCTTGCCTGATATATAAATATAGTCACTTGTTTTCATGAAAGCTTCCTTTACACCACATACTTAATACTAAGGCGTTTTGCAATTGCATGGTCATCAATCCCCAGGGCATCGGACATGCCGATGGGTAGGGAGGTCGATCTTCCCAGGGGGGCCACGATCTTTTTAAGTTCCGTGTCAAAGGAAACAAAAAGATCCACAATCCGCTGTGCCACATCTTCCGGGTCCAACCGCCGGTAAAGCCTGGGATCCTGGGAGGTGATTCCCTTGGGGCAGATCCCCACATTACAAACATTGCAACGGTCTTCTTCCGTGCCCACACATCCGGCGGCTGCCTGCATGAGATATTTTCCGATCTGAACCCCGGAAGCCCCCAGCATGATAAGGGAGGCGGCATTTGCAGCAATATTGCCATTTTTACCGATTCCACCCCCGGCAAAGATGGGGATTTCGTTCTGCTTGCCGATCTTGGTCAGGTTCAGGTAATTATCCCTTATACAAGAGGCGATGGGGTGGCCCATGTGGTCCATGGAGACAGAATAGGCCGCTCCTGTTCCTCCGTCTTCCCCGTCAATGGCAAGCCCCGAGGCATAATCGTTCCGGGTCAAGTTGTTGAGCACGGCAAGGGAGGTGGACGAAGCGGATATCTTTGGATATACCGGTACCCGGAACCCCCAGGCCATGGACATGGACAATATCATTTTGGCCACGGACTCTTCAATGGAATACTGGGTCTGGTGGGTGGGGGGACTGGGCAGGGTAACCCCCTGGGGAACCCCGCGTATGGCGGCGATGAGTTTATTCACCTTGTGCCACATCAATAATCCGCCGTCCCCGGGTTTGGCGCCCTGGCCGTATTTGATCTCAATAGCGCAGGGGTCTTCCTTCATATGGGGAATGGCATGGATGATCTCGTCCCATCCAAAATACCCGGAAGCAACCTGGAGGATGACATATTTAAGAAAACGAGAACGCAAAAGCCTTGGGGGGCACCCCCCCTCTCCTGTACACATGCGCACGGGCATGCCCATCTCTTCGTTGAGGTAGGCCACTCCCATCTGCAGTCCTTCCCACATGGTGGGAGAAAGGGCGCCAAAGGACATGCCGCCGATGATCAAAGGATATATTTCCCTTACCGGCGGAATCCAGCCATGTGCTTTAAGCCGCTTCATGTTTTCCCTGGGGGAGAGCACCCTTCCCAGGAGAGTTCTCATTTCAAATTCGTGGCGGCCAGCGTCCAAGGCCGGATCCGTGAGCATGGAAATCCGGGTGAACTTAATCCGGTCCAGCACAGAACCCGAGGCGTTTCTTCTGCCGCCGCGACTGCGGGGAACGCCCTTTTGGTTGATATGAAATTTTAACCGGTCCAACCCCGGATTTTTAACCGGGGCAATGGCATCATTGGGGCAGACCATGGTGCACATGGCACACCCGATGCAGGCGTTTTCCACAGATGTTTTCTGCTGAATTCCGTAAAAGGTGTCATATTCATTGGAATGAACCGCATCCTTTTGTATGGATGTTCGGATGATTCTTTTTCTAAATACCTTCAGTTCAATGGCCTTTACCGGACAGACCGCCGTGCATTGTCCGCACAGGGTACACCGGTCATTATTATAACGAATCTGCCAGGGCAGATCGTTGAGGCTTAAAGCGGAAGGTTCAAGCTTTCGGTTTGACGACATATCTTTACCTCCTGGCGGTCAGGGCTTACAATTACAGTATCAAGGTGCATGGGTTGAATATCCTTGGATTTGTCCCGGTCCGGGAGAACGGCATCCAGACCGCAGATTTCAGATGAAAAACCATAGATGCCAGATTTCCCTCCCACAACTCCCGGACGCAGTTTTTTTCTGTCCTGGGCCATGAACAGCGAGTGGTCGGGAAGGATGCCGATGACGCAATTGGGCCCATCAATAATAAGTGGCCTGCAGGTTCTCTTTAAATGGGTCAGAAACGGGGCATCCGGGTGTCGTTGAAGGGCTTCTTCCTGAAGGGGGGTGATCACATGCTTGTAGGCATCTATGCCCAACTCTAATTCCACCATGGAATAGTGGAGAATATGGGCAAACACCTCGGAATCGGACTGATAGCCGCTATAGGCCGGAATATCCCTGGAGGAGAGAAAGTCTCTGATGGGGATAAATGCCGTGTTTTCTCCATTGGTCATGGTGCCATACCCTTCGATAAAAAAGGGATGGCAGGCATAAAGATTAATGGCATAGTTGGTGTTCTGACGTCCCTGGGCCATGATCACCCGGGCATGGAGCTCTTTTCTGTCAAGCCCCAGGTATTCCCCTAATTGCAGGGGATCTCCTATTTCTTTGATCATGATGGTGTCGGGCCAGAAGGAAAAGACGATCATGTCTTTTTTTTCTTCTCCCATGTCCCGAATCTTGAGACGTATGTCCGTGAGGTGGCTGGCAATCTCGTCGACATCAAAGTTTTCCCAATCTTCGGGCAGTTCATAGGCCCGGATCAGATAGACACCTCTTCGGGGAATCCCTTCCACCGGCTTTTTGGGGATTTTTAAAGAAATTTTATACTTGGTCATAAATCCCTTGTCCATCATGAACAGATCCAGGCGCCGAATTCCTTCTTCACTGAAAATGCCCGATAAAATCGGTGCATCCTTCATTTCTTCAAAGGGCCCCCCAAGGTCCTGGAGTAGCAGGCCCATACCGGACCCGTCATGTCCTTCTTTCATTACATCAAGGGCTTTTATAGCCAACATCGGAGATACAGGCTCCTTGCTGGTAAGTGCGAACAGGCGACACATTATATATTCACTCCTTGTCTTTTAAACATTTATCCGTCTACAGTTTGTATGCCTGCAGTTTCTATGTCTGACAATGTGGAAAAGAGAAGATCGTCAATTTTCCAAAATTTTTAGCTTAAAGATTTCCAGGGACCATGTCAATTATTTTTTATTGTTTTTCGGGGACTTACGTGGTTTGAGAAGGGAAAATAATTTTATAAAAATCAGAATCTACCCATAAAAAATTAAGATTTTTAAAGAATCACATAATTTTTATGCATAAAATTATTAAATAACTTAATGAAAAAACTAATTCTGATTATCTGAATTTTTTAAAAAATTTAAGGGAATGGAAAAACCGGCCCCTTCATAAATTTCTTTTATATTGAGCAAATCTGCCTCAAGGGACTCGCCCGGATATATTTTTCCGATCCACCGGGTGCGCTTTTCCCGGTTGTCCAGATACCAGCAAATGATGGGCACGTTTGCCCCCTTTGCAATGTGCCAGAATCCGGTTTTAATGGTGGCGACCTGCTTTCTAGTGCCTTCTGGGACCAATGCCACCACCAGTTCCTCCCTGTTGTTGAATTCATCGATCACACTTCCCACAAACCCGCTGGCCTTGTTCCGTTTTACCGGAAGTCCCCCAAGGCTTTTAAGCAGAAGGGACATGGGAAAAAAGAACCAGGAAGCCTTGACCAGGAGGCGGGCATTAACCTTTGCAATCTTTATATAGGTCAGGGCCCGGAAGGTGTCCATATTTTTGGTATGAGGAAAGCCAATGACCACACTTTTTTTGTCCCAGTAGTCTGGAAGGGGATCATAGGTCCAGCCGACAAAAAAGTACAAAAGTCTGCCAATCCAGCTCAATAGACTCTTCATCAGTCGTGGTGCCCGCATCCGCCTTCTTTTTTGTTCTTTTTTCCCTGGCAGAGATCAAATATATGGAACAGTTTTAGCTCGCCATTTTTCATGAGTTCCAGGTTTTCGGCAATGGAATCTCCCTGGGCTGTATACACTCGGATATTGGCGGTGGTCAACCCCCGCAGGGATCCATCCCCAATACAATTTGTGACCACAGCGTCTACAATTGTATCCTTGTCAAAGACCCCGGTTTTGCACGAGGTATTCCCTTCAATGCGTTTTTGATTGACCACAACCTTGCCCTCCCGGGTCTCAAGGTCCAGGATCATAAATTTTTCAGCAACACCGAAGCGCTCGCTTATCAGGCTTTTCAGCCCGTTATCCGTTGTTATTGGAAATGCTATTTTCATTGCGCCCTCCCTGCTTATTCTGTATTTATTTCGTCTATTCCCGTGCTTATAATATTGATAAATTCACCATTTCTCAATATTATAGCTTAAAATCATTTAAATGATAAGGCCTTAATTTGCCAATGCAACCAGGCCTATCCATAGAAAAGCAAAACAAGGCAAAAACCATGGGAATGAAGGGTTTGATCACCGGTATATTTTTTAAGAATTGTATTTCATAATGTCAGTGTGATAATATATCACCATGCGTTAAAATTACATTTATTTTTACATTGTCTTTTTTAACAGCAAAGCGTCTTTTTCCAAAAAGGGGGATCGGGTATGAAACTTACAGCGACGCTATTATGGTGAAATTCAAGGTTTGACAAATAAATTCGCTCTGTTTTTTGCTGTTTTGTTTTTCCTGGGGTTTGGCAATTTTTTTCCGGAACCCGGATTGTGTACGCTGGATTTGATTCAAATCGCCCCAGATATTGACCGGATCGATTTAACCGAATTTCTATGGGTTTACCAGGACGATTCCAGGGAACTTGGGATAAGGGATATGGCTTCTCCAGCATTGAAGTTACCGTTTTTACCCCTATGCCGGTAAATTTTAGAACCATGGTGGTGCCCATTAAACTGTTACCCGGCGATCATACCTTTTATTTTAAACTTCAGTCCAGGGGGGCCATTGTTGCCCCTGTAATCGGTTGGGGCAAGGATGCATTTGACCGCCACAGGAACCTTGATGCTGCTTTAAATTGGCTGTATTGCGGCGCCATGCTGGTCACGGCTATCTATTGCTTCTTTGGTTTTTTCAGTATGAAGGTACCAGCTTTTTTCTTTCTAGGCGTCTTTGTTTCCGGAACCGCCTTTTTTACAATGACCCACACGGGCATGGCCTTTCAGTACCTATGGCCGGATTCTCCATTCTAGGCCAATTTATGCCACCCCTTGTCCAGTGCCCTGGGGCTTTGGAGGGGGGGGGGGCTGTCCTTTACCCGATCCTTTTTAAATACCCGGAAACATCTTCCCCTCTTTGACAGGATCTTTAAGGGTTTTATTCTGTTCAGCGTTGTCCTTGGCCTCTCCTTTATTTTTTTGCCCTACCAAATCGCCACCCAGGCCATGGTGCTAATCATCGGCCTGTCGGTTCTGATAATGATAACCTGCAGTCTTTTGCTCTTGTTTAAAAGCATTCGCCAGGCCCGATTTTATCTTCTGGCATGGACCCCCTTTATTGCCAGTGCGATTTTAATAGGTTTCAAATCCTTTGGATTCATGGAAAACAATTGGGTAACAGATTCAATGGTCCAAAATTCAGCTATTTTTGTGGCAATTCTTCTTTCCTTAGGGTTGATGGACAAGATTCATGCCTTCCGTCAGGAGCGGGGAAAAGTTCTGGACAAATTGCATACATCCGAAGCCCAATACCGGATGCTGGCGGAAAAGAAAAAAGAAGCATTGGAGTTCCAGCTCCATCAGTCGGGGAAACTTGAGGCCATTGGGACCCTTGCCGGCAGTATTGCCCATGACATGAATAATATTGTGGTCGCCATTATGGGATATGCAGAATTATCCCTGTACAAGGCCAAAAAGAGGTCCCGCCTGCATCACCGCCTGGATCGGATAATCCAGGCCTGTCACCGGGCCAGGGATCTGGTCGGTCAGATTCTCACCTTCAGTCGCCAGGACAATCAGGAGTGTTAAAATTCATCTTATTGTCAAGGAGGTGTTGAAATTGATCCGGGCCTCTTTGCCCTCCACCATTACCATCCACCAAAATATTCCAAGACAGGGCTTGATGATCAATGCCGATCCCAGCCAGGTGCACCAGATTATCATGAATCTTTTTTCCAATGCCGGTTATACCATGATGGAAGAAGGGGAAATCAGGTCTGATTTGCCCGTCATTCTTTCCAGCGGTTTCAATGATCTGGTATCACCGGAAGCGATAAAAAAATCGGGTATCGATCACTATATAATGAAGCCCTATGGGAAAAGGGATCTGGCCGCTAAGATACGGGAAGCCTTGGATTCAGTTAATTAAACCTGTCATTATCCGTACATGGTTTCGATATCATTCTCATAATTTTTAAAGATAATATTCTTTTTGAGTTTGAAGGTTGGTGTCATCATGGCATTTTCAATGGTAAATTCAGGCACAATGGTCACGCGTTTGAGGGTCTCAAAGGAGGGCAGTTCCTGGTTTTTCTTTTTTACTTCGGAATCGATCAAAGCCTTTATATCCGGGTGTTCCACCAGGTCTGAAAAGATTTTATAGACAATCTGATGCGAATTTGCATAGGCTTTGATATTTTCCTCATCCAGGGCGACCACGGCGGAAAGATATTTTCTTTTGTCACCCACCACACAGACCTGATTGATATATTTTGAGGTTGTCATAATCCCCTCAATGCGGGAGGGGGCAATGTTTTTGCTGCCATGTAACAGAACTGGCATTGGCGTTTTTATCAAACCACCGATAGGCGGGGTCATTTGCGCAGGCATCAACGGTCTCGCAGAGTAATTGATGAAAATTGGGATAATCTTTAAACTGCATAAATCCTCCTGTGATACATTATGGTATCAAGTCCTCTTGAGGGACCGCCTCAGGATAAACCATTTTCCCGGTCATAGACAGATCATATCCACCATATTCTTTGGCACTAGCCTGAATGACCTTACCCTTTAACAGGGAAAGAAAAAGCTGAATTCCCTGGTCAAAAAACCGGTCTTTACCAATCAGCAGATCAAAGCGTTCCCAGCACAGGGGAATAAAATCAAGGTCCAGAAGTTTGGCAACAGGCTTAATCCCGGGTCCGGCCTGGGCCTTCCCTGTTAAAATCGCAAGCCCTATATCCATGTGCCGTGACAGGCAATTGTCATACCCGTCCAGGGTTTCCCCCTTGATACCTATTTTTTTCAACTCCTTGTCAAAAAGCTGGCGGGTACCGGTTCCCAACATGCGATTCACCATTTTTATATGGGGCTGTTTTAAATCGCTGACAGATTGAATATTCTTAGGATTTCCCTTTTGAACCAAAATCCCCTGCTCCCGCAAACAAAAATTCACCACCGCGGGCATTGGGGCCATTTCATCCTGGACAAAAGGAAAATTGTACTCCTTGTTATCCGCCACCAAATGGCTTGCTGCAATATGGCACAGATTCTGGCGCAACGCCTTAAGCCCTCCCATGGAGCCGGCAAGACCAAACATGGCCATATGATCCTCATGCTTTAGATTAAAGGTGGAAATAATTTTATCCAACAAGAGATCATTGGATCCGGCAATGAGGACCAACCCGTGGTAGGGAGGCAGCTTTGCCATCTCCGGATAATTTTCTGTACCCGTCTCAACCCATTGCCGAACCAGATCAATGGGAAACAACCATTTACCCGTTACCTTGGAAGCAGGAAGGCCTTTTTCAGCAATAAGTGTATAGACCATTTTTTCATTTACACTTAAAAATAGCGCCACCTGCTTTGTGGTCAGCATCTCACCCATGACTATCCTCCCTGGTATTTATGCCAAATTTTATCTCAAATATTGTTCAATGGCGGTTACAACCTGTGACGGGGTCTTAACCCCGCAATCAATCCTTATATCACAAAATTTATCATACAAGGGTGTTCTTTCTTTGTAAAGGTCATCAATCCCCTTTCCGGGGTCTATGGCAACCCCCCGTTCAATCACCTCGGACAGCCTATCTGCCAGAATATCCAGATCCACACAAAGATAGATGATGGTGGCTGTTTGTGCAAGGTAGGCCATGGCCTTTTCCTTGTAGATCACGCTACCGCCGGTGGCGATGAGGTGCTGTGAACAGTCAAGGCTGAGCAAATGGGATTCCTCAATTTCGAGAAACCGTTCCAGTCCTTTCTGTGCAATAATCTGGGCAAGGGTCATCT
This sequence comes from uncultured Desulfobacula sp., assembly GCA_964459195.1. Lineage (GTDB taxonomy): Bacteria > Desulfobacterota > Desulfobacteria > Desulfobacterales > Desulfobacteraceae > NBML01. The sequence continues at coordinate 27,133 of CAYWNB010000009.1, read as the reverse complement.
TCTCTTCTGTCTGGATAAGAATATCCGTATCTAAAAACGCAAACCCCAATTTTTTTGCCAGCAGCACCCCCACCGTACTCTTGCCCACGGCAGGCATTCCTATTAAAGCAAGGTTATTTTTAATTTTCATCAATATTATCCTGATTTTTTGAACTAATCCGTCTTTTATTATTAAAAAACATAAAAATAATTAGATACTATCCTTTTTAATTGATTGCAAGCAGAAAGGGCAAACCCCCATCCTGTTGGCAATCAAATAGACCGATCCGGCATATAGATACTTGACAATCAGTGTATCGGAAAGAAACAACTTGTTTCCAATCTCACAATCTTTACCATTGCCTCTAGCCATCCCCGCCTTGACTTTCTTTCCCTGGAACACTATTTTAGAAAAATAATTAAACCTGATTGAAAGAGCCGCAAAAAAACGCCATGAAAACAAAGATTATCTCTATTGCAGGAAAATCCAATTCCGGGAAGACCACCCTCCTTGAACGACTAATTTTTGAATTAAACAGCCGGGGATATAAAATAGGATCTGTCAAACACACCCATGACGGATTTGACTTTGATAAGCCAGGGAAGGACAGCTGGCGCCATAAACGCGCAGGCGCCAGGGCAACCCTTGTGGTAACCGATACAAAAATTGCCTTGGTCAAGGAAGATACCCGATCGGATATCGACAAAATGCAAACCTTTCTCGGGGATATGGACCTGATATTGGCCGAAGGATTCAAAAAACACCCCTTAAAAAAAATTGAAATATTCAGAACCGACAGCGACCATAAAGAGCCCATGTGCCTTCAAGATCCCAATTTGATTGCCTTTGTCACAGACTCTGGATACCGGCCCCAGGTGCCTGTATTCGGGCTGAATGATATACAGAAGATTGCTTCTTTTATTGAAAATAATTATTTAACCCCCTAGAAAAGGCAGGTGCCTAATTTACCCCACTGATTTAAAAATTAAAACCAGGCAGGCCTTTTGGCGTCTTCTTTTCATTTGTCTGGTATGGATCCCCATCCCCAACGCAGCTGCCCAGGCCCCTTCCACGATCAATAAGTGTATCACCCTTTTTGACAATGGAGCAATCAACTGGAGCACAGGTAAGGTGACTGCCATTGGCAAAGCCAGCCCAAAAGGAAACAAGGAGGGGGCCAATGAATCGGTCCCGGGTTCAGCCCGGGCAGATGCCAGCAAAAATATCATTGATATCCTCAAGCAAATTAAAATTACCAACACCATGACCGTGGACCAGTATGCCTCCCAAAACGATATTATTCTGGCAGGCATTGAAAAAACCGCCAGGGATGCCGTCATCACCAAACAATATTATACCTCTGCACTGGATGTGGAAATCGAAATAGAAACCAATATCGGGGGAGGACTTCTTCAATTGGTTCTGCCCGATGATATTCGACAAATATCCAAAATAAATGCAGAAAAGCCAGTGAATCCCGCCAAGAACGGAATGGGCAATATCCCTTACACCGGCCTGATCATTGATGCCCGGGGGCTTGAGCTTGAACCTACCCTTTACCCCACCATTGTCAGTGAGCAGGGCAATGAAATCTACTCATCCCTTTTCATCAGCCGGGAATTTGCTGTCCAGTACGGAATCTGCACCTATGTGTGCAGTATGGATGAGGCCATCCAGAAGAACCGAATCGGCAGCCACCCCCTGGTATTTAAGGGACTGAGAAAATCGAGCAATGAGAATCCCTCCATTGTCATCAGCATGGCCGACACAAAACAGATTGAAAGAACCGCGGAACGACATCTTTTTTTAAAGGAATGCCGGGTTATTATTGTGGCGGATCAATAAGAATATTGTCAATCAGGCGGGTTTTTCCCACCTGGACGGCAAGGGCCAGGAGAACCTGTTTATCGATCACCCCGACAGATTCAAGGGTTACGGGATCACAAAAAGAGATATACTCAATGCGTGTTTGGGGAAAGCTTTGAATAAAAGCGCTTATTTCCCTTTCAATGACAATGGGATTTTTTCCCCTTTGGCAATGGCCCGGCTGGCCATGTGAAGAGATCGAGAAAGGCTCAGGGCTGATTCCCTCTGATCCGATGTCAGGTAGGCATTTCTGGAACTTATGGCAAGTCCGTCCTTTTCCCGGACAATCTCACCCCCCATAATTTCAATATCAAAATCCAGGTCCCTGGCCATCTGGCGGATAATCTGGAGCTGCTGAAAGTCTTTTTTTCCAAAAATTTCCACTATTTTTCAAGTTCCTTTTCCACGGCAATCCCCATGTCCAGTATGGTATAGGGTTTTTTCACAAAAGCTCCTGCGCCCAGGTCCTGGGCCATTAAGACCGCTTCTAATTTAGAATGTCCACTGGCAAGTATGGCTTTTTGGGCCGGATAAATTTTTTTAATCCGTTGATAGGCTTCAAGCCCGCTGATGGAGGGTTCCATAACCATATCAAGAACGAGCAAATCCACAGAATTCTCTTTGACAAAGGCCACAGCTTCCATGCCGTCTGCCACAGCAAAAACCTGGTACCCCAGATTTTTCAAAATAGTACCGGCAATTTTCCGCTGATTGGCCAAATCATCCACGATATGGATGCGCTGCCCCTGGCCCTTAATCTCTGCCAGGGAATTGGTTGTTTCCTTTTGGGGAAGCTCATCCCAAATGGCCGAGAAAAAGTGATCCCCTCCCCCTATCAGCAGCAGGATTTCACTGTCATTGTAATAGGATTCGCCACTCACCTGATCGCGTATCATAGTTGACTTCCCATCTATTAAAAGATAAGAAAATAGTTTATAATGATTAAACTGAAAATACAATTAAAGGATTTATCATGCCCCCCTGTATACCCACCCGTGAAGATGCCATGGAATTATTAAAAAAATACACCCAAAAAGAAGGATTAATCCGGCATGCCCTGGCCGTTGAATCCGTAATGGGACATTTTGCCGGTATCTTTGGCGAAGATGCTCAAAAGTGGCGAGTCATCGGGCTGGTACATGATCTGGATTATGAGAGGTACCCGGACCAACACTGTGTCAAATGCATTGAATTGTTTGAAGCCAACAATTGGCCCCAGGAATATATCCGGGCCGTGATCAGCCATGGATGGGGTATCTGCACCGATGTTAAGCCCGAGACCCCCCTGGAAAAAACATTGTATGCCATTGACGAGCTCACGGGGCTTGTTGCCAGTGCCGCTTTGGTAAGACCTTCAAAGAGCATTCTGGATATCAAGGTCAAATCCGTTAAAAAGAAATTCAAGGATAAAAGTTTTGCCGCGGGTGTGGACAGAGAGGTCATTAAAAAAGGGGCCCAACTTTTGAATATGGAACTTTCCGAACTGATCACCCAAGTGATTTTGGGCATGCAGCCGGTTGCAGAAAAAATCGGCTTAAAAGGGAACCTGTAAGAGGCCGATTAAAAAACATAGGAATTGACCAACATTGCCGGGGGCCTGTCAACGCATTGACGATTTCCTAGGCAAATCCCTACATTTTTTTTCGGGTCAGGCAGGAGTCCACAATCGAATTATTTTTTCAGTACTTTTCAGCTCCGCCGCTAAGAAAGCGGCAACCCATAATAAACTGACCCGCCATATTGTCGCTCTTAATAAAAAAACCGCCTCAAAGGAAATCATAATTCCATTGTCCCTGGCTTCGGAAAGGGTCATGGTCATGAGCCCGGGCGAATAGGGATAGGTAACAACAAGAGTTTCCGGCAGTTTGATTAAACCCTTTTTCATGTCCTGCCCCGGCCCATCCTGCCTGTTAGGAGGAACAGACCCAGCTTGACCGAATCCTGAATTTAATCTTGAGTCCTCTTTTTTACCAAATCGGCCAGGGGGCTGCCCCTTTACCGTTATGACAAACGAGGTGGCGTCATCCTCCCGGGGGTCCAGGCTCAGGGTAAACCCAGCCTGCATCAATTCATGCTTTATATCCTGGTCCCCAATGGTGGCATATATGTAAACTGCCTCTTGATCGTTCATGACCCGGATACTTGTCCGGGTTTCTTGATCATAGTATTGAGGCGGGATCTCAGGCCAGTCCCGGCCCTGACCACCTGCCTTTATCTAAATTGTCCGCCACTGGCTTTTGCTAAGTTTTGTCCTGTAATTCCTATTTTCGGCCTTTTTTGGCCAATTTTTTGACATATGTCTCAAGCTTAAGCCCGTAAAACGCCCCCTTGATCAGACCCCCTATCCTACCCGGTGAATACAGGGCATGGGTCAGGTCTGAAAAAATCTTGTATTTTTTGGCCGTATAGGGAAACCAATTGGCCTCCATTTTTGCGCTGTTCTGATCAATGAGAATAGCCTTGATATTGGCAAAGGCATAAAAACCAAACTCGCCTTTATACCGGCCGAACCCGCTTTTTTGCACTCCGCCGAAGGGCAGGGCATGGTTGCCTTCCGTGAGCATCACATTGTTAATAGAAACATTGCCGGTATAAATCATCCTTGCCACCCGGTCTGCCCGCTTAAGATCCTGGGACCAGACACTGGCGGACAGCCCGTAATCCGGATCATTGGCCATCTCGATAGCCTCGGCTTCACTTGAAAAAGGATAAATGGGCAGCAGAGGCCCAAAATTTTCCTCCCTGTCAATGGCCATCTCTCGTGTGACCCCTTCAACGATCATAGGGGGGACAAACTCGGACTTGCCATCCCAGTCATCTCCTGTGAGAAAAACAGCGCCTTTTTCCTTGGCATCGGCCACCTGGGCGGCAATAGTTTCCACCTGACCCTTGGTGGTCATGGGACCGATGTCAGCACTGCCGTCATCATCGGTTGCCTGGACCAATTTGAGCGTCTCTTTGACAAGGATTTCCTTGAATCGTTCATAGATACTCTCCTGGACAAACAACCGTTCCACAGAGGTGCAGGACTGGCCCGTGGTGGTAAAACCGCCCCAGATGGCACCGGCCACGGCCCGCTCTATATTAACATCTTCAAAGACCACCATGGGATCTTTTCCCCCCAATTCCAGCTCAACAGGAATTAAATATTGGGCTGCCCGCTCCATGATGGATTTTCCCACGGGCTGACTGCCGATCAAGAAGATTTTGTCAGGCTGTCCGTCCACCAGGGAATTACCGATCTTACGCCCTTCACCATAGACGATCTGTACCCATCCGGGTAAAAATCCTGCCTGGTCAAGCAGCTCTTCCACCAACCCTTTTAAGGGGGTATCACTGGAGGGCTTGAAAACCACTGCATTTCCCACAATAAAGGCCTGGCAAACGGGAACAATTGCCTGGTAAAAAGGATAATTCCAGGGAGAAATCAGCAGGGCCGTGCCCAGGGGTTCAAAATAAACCTTTGAGCGTTTTCCCATCAGGGCAAAAGGCGTTGCCACCTTGCGATCGGACAAAACTTTGACGGCATTTTTTTCCAGATAATCCAGAAAATCCAGTACCCCGAAAATTTCTGCTGTAATGGCATCAAAACGGGATTTTTTCGTATCTGCCTGGAGCCGGTCCAGAATATATTCCTGATTCTCCAGAATAACCGCCTTGAGGTTAGATATAAATTGGAGCCGTTTTTTTACCCCCCAGTCCCGAATTTCAGGTCCAACTTTTCGGGCCTTTTTATAAAGGGCGTCCACATCCCGGGGTTCGGGATTATCAAGGTTGATGGGCGCTTCTTTGATGGGAATTCCGTCCTCGTTGACAAGAACTTTGGGATGCCAGTCAATGACATCATAGACCTTTTTGCCCTCATAGCCCAAAGCCGTGAGATTGGCATAATAGGGAGACAGGGTAACGCCTTTAAGCCCTATTTCAAGCATCCGAAGACCTGCTCCGATAAAAGAGGGAAAAGAACTGCTATGGTTACACAATTTCATGAGCAGAACAATTCCCCATCTGGGCGTCCACCTTAAAACCGAAAAGACCATTTGCAAACCAGCGAGGTCATCTTCGGCCATGTATTTTGCCATTCGGTCAATATGATGGATGCATCCGGTGGCTGAAAAAGAGGGGGATGCCTCGGTTCCCGGAAGAATCACATCCCCTGTTTTTAACAGCCCCTTTAACTGGGATTGGGAAAAATATTTTGAAATCATTCTTTTCTGGGTCATTTTTTTCGTCATTTTATCGGTTCCTTAATATGCTGGCGGCGGCTTTTTTGGAAAGGGCCATGATGGTGAGTGACGGGTTAATCCCCGGTGCATTGGGAAAAATACTGGAATCTGCCGCAAAAATATTCTTATACCCGTGAAGCCTGAATTCCGGATCAATCACCGAGGTAGAAGGATCCGTACCAATGGCGCAACATCCCATCAAATGCAGCCCAATGGCAAACCGACCGTGGACGATCTGCCTTGCCCCGGTGCTCGTGAAGATATCATCAATAACCTTTGAACCCCTTTCATAGCGGCGAATATCCTCTGCATTTTGTACCTTGCGGATCAATGCCTTTCCCCTGCGGTTCACCTTGATCTGGCCGGGGTTGGTATCCCTTGTACAAACCTCGATACAGGCAAAGTGGGAGAGCTTTTCCATGTGTTCATGGTGAATTTTTCCAAAATCCGGCACCAGCAGGGCAATGCCTTCGGGTCCGGCATAGACATTTTCCAGCTTAAAGCCTTCCTTTCGAAACCCCTTGTCATCGGATTTAAAGGCCTGGAACGCCCCTGTATGGGAATTGATTTTTTCCTCATAAATTCCAAAACTCATGAACTGGGGATGACAAAAAAAGCCTTTGCCGATATGGGGCAGTTTTTTCCCAAACCCGGAATTGAGAAGCAGCCTGGCATTGCCAATGGCCCCGCCGCCCAGGACCAGGTTCCGGGCGCGATAGGATACCTGGCCACCCATGGCATCAACACCCATGACCCGGATATCCCCCTTATTTTCGATAATCTGTGTCACCTCAATTTCGGATGCCAGGGTCAGCCCGTTTTCCAAAGAGGTTTTCAGCACGGTTTCAGGGGTGCTCTGCTTGCTTCCCAGACGGCACCCGTTGAGGCATTCAATACAGCAATTGCCCTCTTCCAGACGGCAGTTACTCTGGGCCCTTTTCAGGGGAGCATTGTCAAACTTAAGGTTCTTAAACCCTTGGTCAAATATCTCGGCATTTTTGTTTCGAAATTTGGCAGGGATCTCCTGGATTTCTATTTCCGATTCAGCCGCCTCATACCAGGTGGCCATATCCGCCACGGTAAAATCATTGATACCCGAAGCCGATCGCCAATCATCCAGGGCAACATCATCAAACCGGTCCACAAGGGCCTGGTTCACGATGGAACCGCCCCCCACCACCTTGGGTCGTAGAAACGCAATTTTGGCGTCATGGCCAAGCTCCAGACCGCCGGACCAATACATCTGGGAGGTCCCGTCAAGGCCGTTGGTGGGATATGTTCTGCGCGTATACTGCTTGCCTGCTTCCAGCATCAGGCAGTCAGCTCCTTCCTTGCACAGGTCATTGGCGATAAAAGGACCTGAGATACCAGCCCCCACAAAAATAAAATCAAATACGCGAAAAGGATCTTTTGCCACCCCTTACCTCCTTATAAAAATGCATGGCCCTGCCCACGATATGTGGGCGTTGTGCCGATACGTTTATTGTTCTTTACCAAATGGAGCTGGTTGAACCGCTCACAAAGTTCCCCGGCCTTGGCATGCTGAAAAAAGACGGGATCCCCAAGGGCAAACTCAGGGCAATCCCCGGACAGTTTCAAAGGCGTCTGGACTTCTCCGGCGCCTTCCATGGAAAGATATTGCATCCCCGGGGGCAAAACCGGCCAGGGAAGCCGGTTGGTATTGACCTCGCCAGACCCCACATACCCTCCCCCCTGGCAGGTGACCACGCCTCTGACCGGCATCCGTGTCACCTGGAGGCCAAAAAAGGCTGCCGGTTCAAAATAAACATCCTGAAAATATCGAAACAGGCCCGGGGCAAAAAAAGCCGAACCCGCCGTGACCTCGGTTACAGAATCATCCCTGCCCGTTGAGATAAGGCTGCCGCTGCCACCGCCATTGACAACGGAAAGGGTGACGCCTTCCGACCTTAACCTGTCTACGATCCTCCTGCGGCGATGGGTCAGTTCTTTGACAGATTGTTGTTTAAACAACCTGATTAATTTATTTTTAAACCCCTTTGCCGGGTAATTGTCATTCATGGAGGCGATCTGGGCTTCATACCCCATGACCGCTTTAATGCGAACCCCGACAAGGTCCCGGGCAGCCCTTGCCATCTCCAAGGCCTGGTCAACTGAGTGAATTGGACTGCGCCTCACCCCCAGGTGGGAAAAACGGCCCAGGGGACGATAGGACATGTCAATGTCCAGGCAAAGATTGAGCCTAAGATTGGCCTTTTCCCCTGCTGCTGACAAAACCCGCAGATGATCCAGGCAATCTACCACCAGGGAAATATTGGCGCCGCAACGGGTTTTTTCCACAAAAATATCCACATCACTGATCTGGGTAGAAGGATAGGCCACAATGATATCGTCCAGCCCATTGTCAATGAGAAACGCCGCTTCTTCCATGGTAAAGGCAAGTACCCCCTGGAATACCCCCCCGCCCTTTTTAAATACCCGCTTGAGCAATTCCAGACATCGAATGGATTTGGATGCCACCCGGATCTTCTTGCCCGTATCCGCCTGGGTTCCTGCCACATAGGCAATATTTCTGTCAAATTTGTCCAGATCCACAAAGGCCAGGGGGAATCGATGGCCCTTAAATAAATCTTTGTAGAATTCATAGGCGTTGTCCCAATCGGGGTTCATGGATCTCTCCTTTATTGAATGCAGGTCGGATTCTCAACAAAAAACCGGATCAATGCCTGGGTGGCATTGAGGGCATCTTCAAAACAAATTTCTTGGGGATCGGCATACCATTGCAGTTCAATCCCTTCATGGAGGGCCACGATCATGGTGGCGCAGAGTTTTTTCTGCCGGTCTTCCAGGCAGGAAAACTGCGCCATACCGTTTAAGTGATCCATTATGGCACCCCGAAACCTGTGGAACAGTTCGGCAATGGTCTCCCTGATCCGGGTATTGTGCCGGGCTACCACGCAGCATTCCAGAAAAAACCCGGTATGGTCGGGGTTGATCATGCCTTTGCTGAAAATAAATTCAAGCCCCCGGGACAGGCGAACCTCTGCATCAAGATGGGGTGTAATCTTTTCGGCAAACCGGTTAAAAATTTCATCGGTAAAATAGACCACTGCCTCTTCAATGATTTCATCCCGGTCCTTAAAATAATGATGAAGGGTGCTGGGGGATACCCCGGCCTCATTGGCGATTTTACGAATGGAAGCCCCGGCAGCTCCTCCTTTTACCACACATTGGTAAAAGGCCTGGATGATCTGTGTGCGGCGTTCATCTGCGATGCTTTTTCTGCCCATTTTCTATTCCATATAAATCATCGTATAAATAAATTGATCGGACGTATGATCAATTTATTATCCAGGAACAGATGTTTGTCAACTCCTTTTTTAAATTTTTCCAGTCGCGCTAGTCTTGACGTGACAACCTCATTGCCGTTTCTGAATCAAACAATGACATGAGACAAAAATAATAATTCCGCAAGTTGCGAAGAAACGCTACTGACTATACTTTCAAAACTGCCCAACTGGCAAAGGAGAGCCGGACCAGGCTATTTTAATTTTGGATTATCATGAGATTTTAAAAAAACAGGATTTCTTTTACCCCAAAGGGTCTGATGAATTCAGAAAATTGATCACTTCGTCCACATATTCCGGTTGGAAACGCCCACCTCTGTGGTGCAAAAGAATCTCGGGCAGGCAACTCAAAAATGCTGCTACAACTATTGTATCAAAGTGGCTGCCGGCATCTTTTTTAAGAATTGAGATCACTTTAGGCAAAGGCATAATGTCACAATCCAAGGATTTCCCAAAGGCATATTTGGGGTAATCTCTCGGGGAAGTTAGCGCATCAAAAACGTCGGCCACGGCAATTATTTTGGAGCCCAAGGGCAATTGATCGCCACTCAACCCTTTGGGATATCCCTTACCGTTTACCTTTTCATGGTGACTGGCGGCTATTTGAGATACATGCCGCAAGGCCTTTGGAAAATGAAACTTATCAAGAATCTCTTTTGTTTTTTGGGGATGAGTGTTCATTTCAGCTCGTTCCGCTGGTGTAAAAGGACCATTTTTCAACAAAACATCATCACTGATGCCTATTTTACCAATATCGTGAAGAAGTGCCGCATAGTTTAAATTGTCTAATTCATTCTGTTCCAAACCCATTTTTTTAGCAATCACAAGGGAATACTCAGTTACCCGCATAGAATGACCCGTAGTTAAGGGGTGTTTGGCATCCACCATTGCCGATAATGTCTGGATGGAACTATTAAATGAAAGCTTGAGTTCATCGTGTAAAAGGGCATTCTCCAATGCAATTCCGACCTGGGATGCCAACCCCTTACAAAATATTTCATCCCTGGCATCAAAACGGTCTTTATTCTTTTTATTGATTACCTGAAGAACACCAACTTTTTCTCCGTCATGGTTTTTAATGGGAAGACATAATACGGATCGTGTCCTAAAATTGTTTTTCCTGTCAAACTCTTTGTTGAAATAAGGAAGTTCCCAGGCATCAGCTATATTGAGCAGCTCGCCGGTTTGGGCAACCCTTCCGCTTATTCCTTCACCCAATGGCAAGCGGATTATATCAATACGTTCTGCTACCTTGGTCCAGATCTCCTGCTTGTCCCGATCCAAAATATAAAGGCTTGTTCTTTCTGCAGCCATTATTTTAGTAATTTTACTAATGATGAGAGGAAACAAGTGGTCGAATTCCAATTCCGATGCCAGATCGGAAGACACCGATAGCATTTCCGTCAACTGTATGTTCAGCTCTTTCTGTTGGGCCAAAAGCTGTTTGTTTTTTTTTTCCATTTTACATTCATCGATAATCCGTACCAGCTTATTTTTCAGTTCCTCATTGGTAAATGGTTTTCTGATGAAATCCTTGGCTCCCGCTCCTATGATCCTCTCATAAGAATAGTCCCTGCTGTATCCGGTAAAGATCATAAAAACGGTTTGTGGTTTTATCTTTTGGGTTTCAGATATCAAATCAATACCATTGAGTTCAGGGCTGTTGATATCAGCAATGACAATATCGAAATCTATTTTCTTTATCAGAGAAAGCGCTTCCATACCGTTTTTGGCTGTTTTAAAACTGTGGTAAAGAGACTCAATGGCCTGGGGAACCATCTGTCTGATAACAGGGTCTTCATCCACTATGAGGATATTGATTGAATCCATTTTAGTCGTTTGGGCAAGTCTCCATATCAAGTATGTTTGGCTGAATGTCTCCTTCTTTGATTATACTAAACTTAAATATATTTAAAGAGCTGACTGATATAAAAATGAAATTATTTTTCGAAAATTCGAATATATAGAATTGAAAATTCGAATTTGGTAAAATATTATCAGAGTTTAAGGACATCCGGCGAGAGTGAAGCAAAGAGCCTACCTCCTCTGCTGGCATTTATGTACAACATCGGATGTAGGCCAAAAAATCCCAACGGATATCATTGACGAACTTGAATTCTCCTTTCGGCAAGATGGGCTTTCACCGCCTGTATGGGAACCTCTTTACGATGGAAAATGCCTGCGGCAAGGGCAGCTTCCGCGTTGGTTCCTTCAAAAACCTGTGAAAAATGGGCTTCACACCCGGCACCAGAAGAAGCAATCACCGGGATGGATACGGCAGCGCGGACGGCATTAATCAGGTCCAGATCAAACCCCGAGTTTGTTCCGTCCTTGTCAATGCAGTTGAGCAAAATTTCTCCGGCCCCCAGGGCCTCGCAGACCGCGGCAAGGGCCACGGCATCCAGATCCCTGGTTTCACGCCCTCCCTGGACCGTACACTGGTACCAACAATAGGCTTTGCCATCGGGTCCGGGCTCCGAGGGTTGTATCACATGATGCCCCCCAGCCTCCCCGGGTGAATCAACCCAGACCCGTCTGGGATCAATGGAAATCACCACGGCCTGGTTACCGTATACCCTGGAAATCTGTTCGATGGCACTGGTCCCTGTTTTTTCTCCGGTTGCAAGATAGGCCAGAGCAACCTCAACCGCATCACTGCCGATGGATATTTTATCGGCCCCGGATCTAAAATATTGGGATGCCACATCCAGGGCTGAATAGACCTGCCCGTTACTGTCCGTGTAATCCCGGATACCACCGCCAATGGTCAGGGGAACAAACACATTTTTAGACGTTTCTTCAAGCACCTTGAGCATGGGCATATCCTTTAAAGGGAAATCTCGGAATCCCGTGATATTCAAAAAGGTAATCTCGTCGGCGCCTTCCTCATAATACCGTTTGGCAAGGTCCACGGGCTGCCCTAGGTTTCTCACATTTCCCTTGTCCCTGACATCATACTGATCCCCCTTGGTCACCACCAAATCCCCATCATCATTGGACCGGACATCCAGGCAGGCAATCACCCGTTTTGCCAGACGCTTCCCCTGAATATTTGCGGGGCCGTAGGCATGCAGATCATCTGAACTGATAAAATTCTCCAACAGCTTCATGCCCACTCGCCCGCTTTTTTCCGGATGAAACTGGGTCCCCATGACATTGCCCTTTTGCACAGCGCTTACAAACTCATAATCATAGGTGGTGGTGGTAAGGATCACCGACGGATCTTCGGGAACCAAATGATAGGAATGGACAAAATAAAATCGAGAATCGGGATCAATCCCTGATAGCAATGGGGATTTTTGTTTGATATTGATCCCGTTCCACCCCATGTGGGGAACGGCCAGATCGGTTTTAAACCGGGCAACCCGGCCCTTGAAAAACCCCAAACTCTCATTGCTTGAAACCGATTCTTCACTGCCCTGGAACAGGGCCTGCATCCCGAGACAGATGCCAAAAAAAGGCCGGTCCGCGGAGAGATATTCTCTCAAGGGCTCAATATAATCTTTTTGGTTCAGGATCTGGATCATGCTCTCATAGTTTCCCACACCCGGAAAAATGAGTTTATCCGCACTTAAAATATCTTCCGGGCGTGTGACCAATCTCAGGGAACCGCCCAGTCGTTCAACCGCATTTATGACGCTTCGAACGTTACCAGCACCATAATCAAGTAAAGTGATCATATTTTTCCTAACCTTATTCAAAGGACTTATTTATAAAAATTTATTTAAAGGTTGTTTTCCAAACCGGTTCTCCAGAGCCTTGTTTTCCCAAGAAGTTTTTCAGGGCATGAATCCCCTGGAGCCGCTCATTGAATACCACCTTCGAAAACCCGACCTGTTCCAGGCGTTTTATGGCATTTTTAATGAACCGATCCTGGTGATTGATTTTCTTTGGGCTGCCCGTGTAATGGAACAGCCGGGAGGAGGGTTTCATCACCCGAAACAGCTGGGTATAAAATTGCTTTCCGTACAATTCCCCTGTGGCAGAGGTAAACCGCGGCGGATCATGGATAACCGCATCAAAGGACAGGTCAGGGAGGGTACGGATGTAGTGGGTAATATCTGCATTGACCCAATCAATATGGATCGGGTCAATCCGGGACTGATCCATCTGGGGCGAGCCAACTCGGGTTGAGTCGGTTCGGATTGACTCCATTTGATGGTTGCCCTTGGCTGGCAACCAGGGGTTCTGGTGACGGATCTGAATCACCGGCCGACTCTTTTCTGTTGATACCACTCGTTTGGCACCGGCTTTCAGGGCAAAAACAGCAGAATACCCCAAGCCTCCGCAGGTATCCAACACATGGTCATTGAGTCTTACCACCAACTTTGTTTTTTCCCTGGCATCCACAAAGGGATCAATATCCTTGGAGCGGTGCATTTTGATCCCGTTTATTTCAAGGGTGGGGACGGTATCCGTGGGGACCAGTTTGTAATAGCCGTCTGCCCGGACCTCAATGGGGGAAAGGCCCTCACGGCTTAGGACAAAGACCTTTTGTCGACTGGATGCAACAGGTTCAAGATCCTTGATATCAATTTCCCAGGCCTTGTCCAGCACCAGACAGTCCCCCCTGATGGCAAACCGATCCCTGGACAAATTCAGGTCCAGGGAGAGCTCCACAAAGGAAAGGCCTGCCTTCATGGCCTCGGATATTTCCTGGACCAGGTCGGCGTGGAAATAATACTTTTTTTTCATATCCACCTTTTCATCTCCCCCGTTTCATTTCCCAATTTTCATCTCCACCAGGGAAACCTTAAAAATCAATACTGCCGGGAGTTCTAGGAAAAGGAACCACATCCCGAATATTGGTGACCCCGGTGAGCATCATTAGAAATCGTTCAAACCCCAGACCAAATCCCGCATGGGGAGCAGACCCGAACCGTCTGGAATCCAGGTACCACCAATAGGGCTCTTTGGGCAGATTCATCTCTTCCATCCTTTTTTCCAATTGCTCGAGACGTTCTTCGCGCTGACTGCCGCCGATGAGCTCCCCGATCCTGGGGACCAGCAGATCCACCGCGGCAACGGTTTTATCATCATCATTCATTCGCATGTAAAAGGGTTTGATCCCCTTGGGATAGTCGGTGAGGAAAACAGGTTTTTTAAAGTATTCTTCCGCCAGGAAGCGTTCATGTTCCGACTGAAGATCGATGCCGTATTCCACGGGAAACTCAAATGCTTTCTTGGATTTTTTCAACACCTCAATGGCCTCTGTATAGGAGAGCCTGGCAAATTTTTGTTTGAGCAGGGTATCCATCAATGCGGGCAATGATTTGTCCACAAACTGGAAAAACAGGGCAAGATCTTCTTCACAGTGTTCCATGGCATGGCCGACCAGATACTTGACCAGTTCCTCCCCATGGTCCATGTTTCCTTCCAAGTCGCAAAAAGCCATCTCCGGTTCCAGCATCCAGAATTCCGCCACATGGCGGCTGGTGTTGGAATTTTCCGCCCTAAAGGTCGGCCCAAAGGTATAGACATCCCCCAGGGAAAGGGCAAACATTTCTGCAGACAATTGCCCTGACACCGTAAGATTGGCTTCCTGACCGAAAAAATCCTTGGCAAAATCCATTCGACCCTGTTTTTGAACTGCTTCTGGAGCGAGATTTGTGACCCGAAACATTTCACCTGCGCCTTCACAGTCGGATCCTGTGATCAAGGGGGCTGTCAAATATTTAAATCCCTTGTCCCGGTAAAATTTATGGATGGCAAAGACCATTTCCGAACGGATCCGAAAAATTGCCCCGTATTTGTTGGTCCGGGGCCGCAAATGGGCAATGGTCCGTAAATATTCATCTGAATGGCGTTTCTTTTGAAGGGGATAGGATTCAGGCGCCAGGCTGACAATATCAACTTCACTTGCCTGGATTTCCCATTTCTGGCCCTTGCCCGGGGATGCCACCAGATCGCCTGTCACCATAAGGGAGGTGCCGGTGGTAATGCCCTGAATCTCACCATAATTGGCCAGGTCCTTGTTGGCGATTACCTGGATATTTTTGAGGCAGGACCCATCATTCACCTCCATGAAGGAGAATTCTTTTGAGTCGCGTTTGGTTCTCACCCAGCCCTTGACCAAAACCTGGCCCGGTGTTTTATCCAGGCGTGTCAGGAGGTTAATTTTTGTTCTTTTCATTGCCTTTTCCCACAAAAAATAATATATTAGAAAATTTGATTATACTCAACAAAGTAAAGGTTATAATTTTTATAAATTTAGTATCATGCATAAACAAAATTATCAAGATATCCTTGCACAGGTCCAGACCCCAACCCGTTATGCGGGAAACGAAATCAATGCCGTAAAAAAGAACCTGGATCAAGTGGATCTGACCTTTGGCCTGGTCTTTCCGGACCTATATGAAATAGGCACCTCCCACTTTGGCATCCAGATATTATACTCCATTCTAAACAAACAGGAAAACATTGCAGCAGAGCGTTTTTTTTCCCCGGCTAAGGACATGGAACAGCTCATGGAACAAAATGGCATCCCCTGTTTGTCCATGGAATCCCAGCGAGAACTATCCGCCTTTGATATCATTGGAATCAGCCTTTTATATGAGCTGAACTTTACCAATATTCTGACCCTGCTCTCCCTTTCCAAAATCCCTTTTTATGCGGATCAAAGAGATGACACCTTTCCCCTTATCATTGGGGGGGGACCCTGTGCCTTTAACCCCGAACCCCTGGCGGATTTCTTTGATGCCTTTGTCATTGGGGACGGAGAAGAGGCAATCATACAAATTG
>CAYWNB010000009.1:0-10894 GCA_964459195.1 uncultured Desulfobacula sp. | reverse complement strand
GATTTCTTTGATGCCTTTGTCATTGGGGACGGAGAAGAGGCAATCATACAAATTGCCAATGAAGTCATTGAGTTCAAAAAGAACGGTGACGGAATTAAAAAAAACCTGTTAAGACGATTATCCAAGATCCCAGGGGTCTATATTCCCTCTTTTTTTACCCCCCACTGGGATAAAAAAGGTATCCAGACCCTGACCCCCGTTTATGAAGATTATACCCGGGTGAAACGGGCTTTTTTACCGACTCTGACCCTGGACACCTTTCCCATGGACCCCATTGTTCCCTATGCCAAGCCCGTACATGACCGGCTGCGTCTGGAAATTGCCCGGGGATGCTCCCGGGGGTGCCGATTTTGCCAGGCCGGCATGATCTATCGACCAGTTCGGGAACGGTCCGTTGAAGACTTGTTGAAAATCGCCAAATTCTCTTTAAAATCCACGGGGTATTCGGAAATGTCCCTGCTCTCATTGAGCACAGGGGATTATTCGAACCTCGCCCAATTGATGCAGCAATTGCTGGCCATGAACCAGGGCCAGTGCAATTCCATTTCCCTGCCCTCCATCCGGGCAGAACGCCTCACCCCGGACCTCATGGAGCTGATAAAAACAGTTCGAAAAACAGGGTTCACCATTGCCCCAGAAGCTGGCACCCAGCGCCTGAGGGATATTATCAACAAAAACCTCACCGAAGCGAGCATCTGCACCACGGTTGAAAATGCACTGGAACTGGGGTGGAAAAATATCAAGCTCTATTTTATGATGGGCCTGCCCTTTGAAGAAATGGAAGACATGGACGGCATCTGCCGTTTGTCAAACCGATTGGCCCAATATGCCAAGGGGAAAAAAGGGATCACTGTCTCTGTGGCCAGTTTTATCCCCAAGTCCCATACCCCGTTCCAGCGCCATTCCCAGATGCCCCTTGAACAAACAAATGAAAAACTCCAATATTTAAAAGATAATCTGCGGAACAAACGGATCAAGCTCAAATGGCAGGATCCGAAGATGAGTCTGGTAGAGGGCGTATTTGCCCGTGGGGACAGGCGCCTTTCCGCCTTGTTGGTAGCTGCCTTTGAAAATGGGTGCCGTTTGGACGGATGGACTGATCACTTCAGGTTTGACCTCTGGCAAAAGGCCTTTGACGACACCGGTATTGATCCTTTATTTTACACCTCCCGGACGAGAAGTGACGAAGAAGTACTGCCCTGGGACCACATTGATTCCGGCGTAACCGACACCTTTCTTAAAAAAGAATTTCAACGAGCAATAGAACAAACGTCGACACAAGATTGCCGGGACCACGACTGTTCAGGATGCGGGGTCTGCGATTTTGAACGGATCCAACCGGTTATCCATGATATCGACACCAACCCGGCAAGCCCACCCGGCCCAATGGGTTCTTCGCCAATCTTGCTGCCCGATGATGCCTTTTTCAAGTTTGATGTTATCTTTTCAAAATTGGACCGGGCACGATTTTTCGGACACCTGGAGCTGGCCACCATTGTTGAGCGGGCCGTAAAGCGGGCCGGGCTGGTTGTTAAATATTCCAAAGGGTTTAACCCGTCCATGAAAATTTCCTTTGAAAATGCCCTGCCCTTAGGGATGGAAAGCGAACGAGAAACCCTGTTTATTTATCTTGAACGGGGCACCCGCCCCGATGCGGTAAAACAGGCGTTAAATGAGGCGCTTCCCACTGGACTTAACGTCATTGACTGCCGCCTTCATTCCAAACTTCGACACCAGGACACGACAGAATCTGCCTATCAAATCCGGTTTTCTGCCCCCTGCCTGGATCAAGAAGACATTGACCGATTTTTGAATTTATCTGAATTTATGGTTGAAGATCTCAGCAAAAAAGGTAAAATCAGACAAACGGATTTGAGGCAATCGGTTCAGACCATAACCCTAATTGGTCTAAAAACCATTAAAATGGTATTAAAGCAATACAATACCAGAACCATTCGGCCAACAGAGGTACTGGCAAAATATTTCAAAATAGAGGGTGCCTCCATGCAAACCGCAAGAATTAAAAAGATAACCCAAGGATGACCCCCATGTTAAAAGAGCTTGTTGTAAATTCAGCCCCCCATGAAACCCGGGTTGCCCTCCTTGAAAACGGCACCATTGTTGAAGTTTTTATCGAAAGAGAAGACGAAACCAGCATTGCCGGGAACATCTACAAGGGAAGGGTCCAGCGGGTTCTTCCAGGCATGCAGGCTGCCTTTGTGGACATCGGATTCGACATGGCCGCCTTTATCTATGTGGATGATGTTCTGGACACGGCAAGCCATAAAATGTACCAAAAATTTGAACAGGACACCGATGTTGACGCCGACGGAGACATGGATACGACTGACATGGAAGCCAGGGAAATGGACAAGTCCCATGGTTCCTGGAAAGCAGCCCTGACCCCTGAATGCAGCATCGAAGATCTGCTGACAGAAGGTCAGGAAATCCTGGTCCAGGTGGCCAAATCCTCCATCGGCACCAAGGGCCCCAGGGTCACCACCCATATCTCCCTTGCCGGAAGGTATTTGGTTCTCATGCCCACGGTGGACCACATCGGCATCTCCAAACGCATTGATAACGAAGAAGAAAGAACCCGGCTCAAGGAGTTGCTCCTGTCCATTCGAGAAAATAAGTTCGGTTATATATTCAGAACCCAGGCCCAGGGGATTGATCAGGAAACCATCAAAAAAGAGATGGATTTTCTCAACAACACCTGGGAGGACATCATGACCAAGAGCCGCTCTGTTTCTGCCACTTCCCTGGTATACAAGGACCTGACCGTCACCTTCCGGGCAGTGAGAGATCTTCTTGCCAATGAAGCAGACAAATTGGTGATTGACTCCAAAGAGGAATACGATAATGTCCAGAATTTTTTAAAAAGACTCATGCCCGACGTAAACTTAAGCGTGGAGCTTTACCAGGGCAGGGAATCCATTTTTGATGCCTATAATATAGAAGCAGATGTGGCAAGATCGCTTAAAAGAAAGGTATGGCTCAAATCCGGCGGCTATATCATTATTGAACAAACCGAAGCCCTTATTGCCATTGATGTCAACACAGGCCGGTATGTGGGCAATCATAATTTTGATGAAACCATCCTGAAAACCAACTTGGAAGCAGTCAAGGAGATTGCCTACCAGATCAGACTGCGCAATATCGGCGGCATCATCATCATTGACTTTATTGACATGAAAAAAGAATCCCACAAGGAAAAGGTGATGTCCCGGATGAATGGGGCCGTGAAAAAGGACAAGAGCCAGACCAACATTCTTCCCCTGACCGAACTGGGTCTGGTTCAGATGACCCGGAAGCGGACCCGAAGAAACCTGACACGAACCCTGTGCGAGCCCTGTTTTTACTGCAACGGCAACGGCCACCTGTTATCGGGCAAATCCATCTGCCACAAAATATACCGGGACCTGGTATCGGAGGCCGGGGATATCATGGGCAACCGGTTTACGGTGAAAGTCCATCCTGAAATTGCCCAACTCCTCCACGGCAGAGAAAAACATTTGATTGCCTCACTGGAAAAACAATTTTCAAAACCCATTGCCATCTATCCTGAACCCCATTACCATATTGAAGAATACCATATTTTTGAATCCCTGGTAAAATAAATTCCCCGAATCAAATTTGAATCAGGTTCATTCTTGACTTTTTTTATAAAAAAAGTTAAAGTCTTATGTTTATGGTAGTTAGCTTAATATTTAATAAATTAATTTAGTTAAGGATTGTGATTTTATGAAACGAACATTTCAGCCCAGCAATAGAAAAAGAACAAGAAAACACGGGTTTCTTAAAAGAATGGCCACCCCGGGCGGCAGACGGATCATCAATGCAAGAAGAGCAAAAGGAAGAAAGAAACTAACGGTTTAATAAAGGGATTGATTGAATAACTTTTCTTTACCCAAAGAGGTGAGGCTCTTAAAAAGGAGCCAATTTTTAACGCTTTCGAAACAAGGGAAAAAGATACACACGGGCTATTTTATAGCAGCCGTCCTTAACGGAACAGGCAAATGCAATCGAATTGGAATTACCGTATCTAAACGAGTGGGGAATGCAGTAGCGCGTAACCGGATAAAAAGAATTATAAGGGAATATTTTAGACATAGGAAAGATTCTATTCCGGGAACCAGGGACATAAATATCATTGGACGGAAAGGTCTGACCACGCTATCTAACAGACAAATTATTGAGAAGCTTGATAAACTTTTTACAAAAATAGCAACGGCACACTTATGATAAAACAGCTATTATTAATATTTATTAAATTTTATCAATTTTTTATATCACCGCTAACAGGTCGGAATTGCAGGTATTATCCGACCTGTTCGGCATATGCGTTTGAAGCGGTTGAAAAATACGGCAGCCTTCGGGGTACTGCCCTTGCTGTCAAGAGAGTATTGCGTTGTCATCCATTCCATGCCGGAGGATATGACCCGGTCCCATAATTTATCCCTAACGCCATAACTGTTTTCCTCTTCTTTGTTATGAAAACCCTTTACAATTTTCAAGTTTAGGAGAGAAAATGGATGAGCAAAAAAGATTATTATTAGCAGTGGTGCTTTCCGTGGTGGTCCTTGTGGGCTATCAATATTTTTTTACAGCACCTGCTGAAAATACTAATCAGTCCCAGGAAGTCCAGAGCCGGGAAACCGTACAATCAAACACTCCGGCAAACACACCCACGGTTTCAGATTATACAAATGGGACTAAAAACCAGAGTCAGGCCCAAACCAGTCAACCCATGCCTGTGGTTAAAGACTATCGGACCATCTTGGTGTCTACCCCCCTCTATGAGATTGCCATATCCGAACATATGGCAGCCGTTCATAGTTTTGCCCTCAAAAATTATAAAGAAACAAACCAGGACAACTCTCCTTTAAAACAATTGGTCCCGGAACAGCTTGTTAACGGCACCCTGTCTTTTAGCATGGAAGGCGGATCTATTCAGGGACTTGACAATGCAATTTATACTGCTGGCACAGATACCGCCTCTGTCAGCCTGTACCAGGGGGAGAAAACCATTGTTTTTTCATGGGTGAACCCCCAGGGGATTTCCATAAAAAAAATCTTTACCTTTCGGGCAGATTCCTTTCTCATTGATTGTAATATTCTCGTTCAAAACGGCTCTGGTATGCCGATCAATGACGCCATTGTTATTTCCATGCCAGGATTTTATAATGACGAGATAAAAAAACAATCCCGTTTTGCCTTTCAAGGACCTATAGCCTATATCGATGACAAGTATCAGGACATTGCGCCGAATGATATCGAAGACCAGGACACCTTTAACGGCACCATTGACTGGGCCGGTTATACAAGCCAGTACTTTATGACCGCTGTGATGCCCAGAGAACCTGTCAAGGCCAAACTTAGCCTCTCCTATGCCAATGATATTGCCACCAACCGACTTGTCCAGAAGATGGACCGCCTGGATTCCGGTAAACAAGGGCAATACGACTATACCTATTTTATGGGTCCCAAAAGCTATAAGCTCTTGAGCGAATACGATAACAACCTGAAAAAAGCCATCAATTTTGGCTGGTTTGATATCATTGCCAAACCCCTTTTGATCACCATGAATACCATTCACGATTTCATTCCCAACTATGGTATTGCCATCATTTTGCTGACCATTCTCATCAAACTTGTTTTCTGGCCCCTGGGCACAAAAAGCTATAAATCCATGAACGAGATGAAAAAAGTTCAGCCTTTGATGATGGAATTGAGGGAAAAATACAAAGGCGACAAAACGCGGATGAACCAGGAAGTGATGGGATTGTATAAAACCTATAAGGTCAATCCGGCTTCCGGCTGTCTGCCGCTGCTGGTTCAAATGCCCATCTTCTTTGCCCTTTACCGCATGCTCTACCAGGCCATTGAACTGCGCCACGCCCCCTTTTTCGGGTGGATAAAGGATCTTTCGGCACCGGATCGGCTCTTTAGCTTTGACTTTACCGTTCCCATGATGCAGGCACCCTCTGGAATTCCGGTGCTCACCCTTCTCATGGGTGCCTCCTTCCTGCTCCAGCAAAAGATGACGCCAACGGCAGGGGACCCCATGCAGGCAAAAATGATGATGCTCATGCCCATATTCATGACCGTACTGTTTATAAATTTTCCGGCAGGACTGGTCTTGTACATGTTTGTTAACAATATTATTTCCATGGGCCAGCAGAAATATACTCAAAAGAAATTTTCCTAACACTTAGGAGGTCATATGAAAGAAACCCAGGAATTTACGGGGAAAGATGTAGACACGGCTGTGAAAAATGCTTGTTCAGCCTTAGGTGTTTCCAAAGGAAAGCTTGAGTATCAAGTTCTTTCAGCAGGAGCCTCTGGTATATTCGGAATCGTCGGCAGAAAAGACGCCAAGATAAAGGTAAGCCTTCCGGATACGGATGCTGCCTCTGCTGAAGAGCGAGAAGGAATCAGATCCTTTGTGGATGAAGCCTTTGGAGAAGAAACCCGGCTGGAAACAGATCCGCCGGCACCAAAGCCGGCACCAAAGCCGGCACCAAAGCCAGCACCAAAGCCAGCACCAAAGCCAGCACCAAAGCCAAAAGCCGTACCAAAAGCCGTACCAAAACCAGATACTACACCCCAAACAAGTCAGGACCCCGAGTTAGACCAGACCCAGGCGGCAGCGGAAGACAACAATGGGAAGTGGGAATTAGCGTCAGAACCCGAAGAAATCCCGTTGCCAAAGGATCTTCCTCCACCCGTGGATGTGACCCAGGAATCCATAGATCTTGGCAAAGAAGCATTGCAGAAAATGGCAAATCTGATCACCGACGATGCCGCAGTGGAAGCCGAAACAGAAGAAGACCGCCTTACACTGAAGATCACCGGGGGCAATTCCGGTATCCTCATCGGCCGCAAAGGTCAGACCCTGGATGCCATGCAGTTTTTAACCGATAAAATTATCAATCGGAAAAGTGAGGCCCGGGTCCGGGTAAAGGTGGACATAGAAGGGTACATGGAAACCCGGAAAACCAACCTCAAACATCTGGCCTATAAAATGGCGGAAAAAGCAAAAAAGACCGGACGCCCGACCACTATCAACCAAATGAGTGCCCAGGATCGCAGGATTGTACACCTTGCCCTTAAGGATGATGCCCAGGTCAGAACCCAGAGCATGGGGGATGGCTATTACCGGCGGTTGGTAATTTTTCCCAAAAAAAAAAATTCCTTTAAAGGGAAGCGGCGGCTTAGAAAACAAACCTGATGAATGATACAATTGCCGCAATAGCAACCCCCTATGGAAGTGGCGGTATTGGTGTCATACGGATTTCCGGTCCCCGGGCTTTTGAGATTGTTACCCTGCTTTTTTCAAAGACACAGGGACCGAAAAAAAAAGCGCCAGTGTTGGTTTCCCATAGGGTAAGTCACGGGTTTATCCTGAACACCTCAGATCCGGACAAGCCACAGGTAATAGACGAAGTATTGGTGGTTCCCATGCAGGCGCCCCGTTCCTACACGGCTGAAGATGTGGTCGAAATTCAGGCCCATTCCGGAACCATTGTGCTCAGAAGCATTCTATCGCTTGTCATATCCCATGGCGCAAGACTGTCAGAGCCGGGTGAATTTACAAAACGGGCCTTCTTGAACCAGCGCATTGACCTGACCCAGGCAGAAGCTGTTGCCGATATCATCAATGCCCGTTCAGCCAATTCCTTAAAATTTGCCTCCTCCCAGAATCGGGGGGAGCTCAAGCGCAAGATCCAGCAATTGCGAGACCCCCTGATCAATTTTTTATCCCGATTGGAAGCTTCCATTGATTTCCCGGATGAGGTGGAAACCTTTGAGATCTCCCCTGACGAAGCAGAACAACTTGATCAGGTAATGGAAAAGTGCAAGGAATTTATCCAACAGCATAATGATGCCTGCTTTCTCAAAGATGGCATCCGGGTGGCCATCTGCGGCAAACCCAATGTGGGAAAATCAAGCTTGATGAACCGACTACTTGACCAGGATAAATCCATTATAACACCGGTTCCCGGGACCACGAGGGACCCAATAGAAGAAGGCTTGAACATAGACGGCATACCATTTGTCATCATTGATACGGCCGGAATTCATGAAACAGACGACCTGGTTGAAATCATTGGAATCGAAAAGGCAAAAGATCATATCACGAACGCAGATCTGATTCTCTTTATGAAAGAGCCGGGATCTGTTTTTTCAGAAAAAGAATTTCTCAAAATGATTCCCCCAGAAGAGAACCCGGAAGAAAATCTGGATAAAAAAGTCATTTTGGTAATCAATAAAATGGATTTGGCCCAGGAAGAATCCGGCGAAATGGATCTGCCACAATTAACACCGGCCCATGCCAAGATACCCGTCGTTAAAATATCCGCCCTGTTGAACCAGGGAATCAAGGAACTAAAAGAAAAAATCGTGGAGACCTGTATCCGGGATCTTTCCATGGAAACCTCTGCCGTGATACCCAACCTGAGGCACAAAAAAGCCTTGGAACTAACCCTCTCCTATCTTGAATCCGTGAAAACCGGCCTTGCCCAAGGACAGGAAGAAGAAACGCTGGCAATTGATATGAAAAACAGTATTGATTCCCTTGGAACAATTACTGGAGAAACTGCCTCTATAGATATATTGGATACTATCTTTAATAATTTTTGCATTGGAAAATAAAGGAACCCCCCATGTCATTAGATTTAAAAACACATTTTGTAAAATACGAAGCCCTGGTCCACATTGTGGATGCCGTGTTTGAACGGGTCAAAAATGAATTTCCCAAGGAAGTGTTCTGCCGGGAAAAATGCAGTGACTGCTGCTATGCAATTTTCGATTTAACCCTTATTGAAGCCCTGTATTTAAAACACAAGTTTTTGGAAACATTTTCAGGAAAAACCAAAAACGATATCATCGAAATTGCAGACAAAACAGACCGTGCCCTGGTTAAATTAAAACGGGAGGCCTATAAGCAGGTAAAAAATGGTACCGACCAATTGGAAATTGTAGGCCAAATGTCCCAGGAAAGGGTTCGTTGTCCCCTTTTGGGAGCGGACAATTTGTGTGCCCTCTACGAACACCGGCCGATCACCTGTAGGGTATACGGGATACCCACCTCCACATCAGGTGTCAGCCATATTTGTGGTCGGACCAATTTTATCCAGGGTCAACCCTATCCCACCTTGAATATGGATAAAATTTATTCCCAACTCCAGCTTTTGTCTGCAGAGCTCATCAGAGATATCAACTCTGAAAACATCAAAATGCATGAAATGCTGATCCCAGTATCAATGGCCCTGGTCACTGATTTTAATGAAAACTACCTTGGAGTCAAAAAGAATGGATAAATTTACCCCGCAAGAGATTGAAGATAAAAAAAAAGGTATCTTCGAGGCCATGGGCAAAAGAGGACAACGCCAGATTCTCAAGAAAGGGTATGAAGAATGGAATCCCTTTGCCGAACCCAAAGACCCCATTGACATTCGAAAAGACAAAACCAAACGAACTTCCCAGGTATTGATCCGTGAATTTTTGTCCCAGGTGGACCATGATGAATACAATAACGCCCTTGCCCAGGGCGCCTTTGAAATGTGCCTGGGGATTATCAATAACGATGAGAAAATCAGGGGTATGTTCGAGTTTGCCTGCTGGTACGATGACCTGCTGAAAAAAGAAGGGCATGATTCCCTTTAATCGGAATGTTGTACTGGACATTCTCTACGAATCTGAAACGAGACTGACAGCCCGGGCCTATATTCAGCAGATTGCTGTTGGGCTGTCCATTTCTTTTATCCAGGCAAAAAAAGTTCTCAAATCCCTTGTGGATGACCAGGAACTTTCTTACCAGGACCTATACGGCGCCACCTATGTGGCCCAAAATTTTTTGAAACCAGTCCGGGTTACCGATCATTTCTTTCTCAAACCTTCCAACAGAGAAAGCCAGGCAGGCCCCCATGATCTTGATATTCTCATTGACCCCGGGGTCTCTTTTGGTTCCGGCCACCACCCCACCACCCGGCTGTGCCTTGAAGCCATTGACACTGCCTTTCTAAAAACGCCTGAAATTTCGTTTCCAAAGGACTCAATGGGAGCAGATATCGGCACGGGATCAGGGGTCTTGGCCATAGCCCTCTGCCGTGCCGGGATAAAACGCTGCAAGGCCTGGGAGATTGATCCCAATGCCGTGAGTGAAGCCCGAAAGAATGTGGCGCTCAATCATCTGGCCCATCGAATCTCGGTCTTTGAAGACTATATGCCGGTATGCAACTCCCAATTTTCAGTCATCTGTGCAAACTTAAGATTTCCCACCCTCAAACAACTGTCCGTTCTTATCCAAAACAGCCTTTGCCCAAAAGGCATCATCATCTTATCCGGAATCCGGCAATGGGAAAAAGAAGAATTGATAGCCCATTACACAAAATCAGGATTCACACTGGCCTGGCAGATGGATGAAAAAAACTGGTCCGGGCTGATCATGAAAAAAGACTCATGAAAAAAAAACAAGAAAATAAACTTGCCCGCATAAACTGATTTGGTTATACTTTCCTGAGGTTCCACAAAAAAATAGGCCCAATAAACCCCATCTTTAATAAGATTGGGTTCAATAAAAATGGTGGCTTCCATGTCTCCTCTTTTAAAAACAATCTGTCTTGTTTTGTTGGCTGTCCTTTCCGTTATTATTTTGTCCGGCGCCATGTATTTATGGACCGACACCGATGGCATCAGACACTTCAGCAACATTTCACCTCCGGAAAATGGGCAAGCAGAACAACTCTTTGAAGAAAAATTTATCCTTCCCAAGGGACATCAATTTAACATCGTCAAAATATTTGATGGTGATACCATCCAGGTAAAAGGATTTGGACTGAAATTTACCATACGCCTGGTCGGCATCGATACCCCGGAACTTGGCAAA
>CAYWNB010000008.1:34224-39013 GCA_964459195.1 uncultured Desulfobacula sp. | reverse complement strand
ATACTTTTCTTGACTAAAAGCATCTTCCTATCTGTTAAAGCATCTTCCTATCTGTTTTACTCTTTGTTGTTTTTATCTTGAAAAAAATAAAGGATACACTATAGTGAGAGCCATGAAACAATTCTTTCCCAAAAACCCCATACCCCTTATCCTTTTTTTTATTGCCCTGGGGCTTATTTTTACAACCAACATCTGTGCTGAACCTTCAGATGCAACTCTGGTTCAGGCGGTGATGTGTGAATCTATTGAAAATTTCCAACCCCTTAACCCGGCGGTGATTTTTTCAATCTCCCAGGGAGAAGTTTTTTGTTTTTCAAATTTTGATCCAGTGATGAAGCAAACCCATATTTTTCACAGATGGTATAAAAAGGATAATTTAATTTTCACCATGCGCCTCACCCTGTCACCGCCCAAATGGTCCTCCTTCAGCCGGGTGCAGCTCCGAGAAGCAGACAAGGGCCCCTGGCGGGTTGAGATAAGTGCTGCCGATGAGTCCCTGTTACAAACCTTAAGATTCAGTATGGTCGATTGATTGACAATGGAAGCGCTTCTCTATTTATTTTCCGGATTTCGCTGGCAAGATGGATTGGATATCCTTCTGAACACCTATATTTTATTCCGGCTCTATGTGCTTTTCAGGGGCACCAATGTCATCCAGGCTCTCCTGACCATTTGCGTCCTCTGGGCCGTCAGCCAGGCCGCAGTTTCCCTGGGGCTGATCATAACAAACTGGGCAATGCAGGGTATAATTACCGTGGCAGCACTCATTATCATCATTGTTTTCAGAAATGAAATTTCCAGCGTTCTCCAGACCAAGAGCCTGAAATCATTTTTTTGGGGGATCCCCCGGTATCAATTTAATACGCCTTTGAATATTATTATTGAAAGTGTTTTTGAGCTGGCCAGGAAAAAAATTGGTGCCTTGATCGTGCTGCCCTTAAAGCAGAGTCTGGACAGCGTCGTGCAAGGCGGTATTCCCATACAAAGCAAGCTGTCCCAGGAAATGCTGGTGAGCGTTTTCTGGCCCGGTTCCCCCCTGCACGACGGCGCAGCCGTCATACAGGGAAAACAAATCACCCGTGCCGGCGTGATCCTTCCCTTGTCAAAAAGTAAGGACCTGCCCTCATTTTTTGGGACCCGTCACAGGGCGGCATCAGGATTGGCGGAACTCACAGATGCCCTGGTCCTTGTTGTTTCAGAAGAGAGGGGCGAGATCACCCTGTTCAAAGAGAATCAAACCCATACGATCCATAACCGACTGGCCCTTGGAAAATTGCTTCAGGCGGATGCAGGGGACGATTCAACTTCAAAAGGCATCCGACGCCAGACAATAGAACTGGTTGCCGCAGGGGTTATCTGTCTTGTCTGCTTCACGGGGATATGGCTCAGTTTTTCAAAAGGAATGGAAACCTTGGCAACACAAGAGGTTCCCGTGGAATTTATAAACCCGGATCAACGAATGGAAATCATTTCCTCTTCAGCTTCCCGTGTGAAGCTGTTGATCAGCGGGGCAAGACCCTTAATCAATGCCATCAAGCCGGAACAGATCAATATAAAACTAAACCTGTCCCAATCTGTGGTCGGCAGTAACAAGTTGACCATCACCAGAGAAAATATCCTGCTGCCACCAGGAATCCGGCTCAAAAGCATTGAGCCTTCAGAGCTGGATATCACCCTGGACACCCTGGTTGAAAAAGAACTCCCCGTCCAGCCCCAATGGAGCGGAAAATTACCCAAAGGCCTTGTCATGACGGAAGCCACAGCTAGCCCCTCAACCGTTCAAATCACCGGTGGAGGGCTGGCACTAAGAGATATTGCCACCATTTTTACCGAACAGATATCCTTGGACACCCTCACTGAATCCGGAACGATCCGTGTTGCTCTGGTTCTAACGCCGGCATCCCTCAGGCTAAAAAAAAAGGACCCCATCCAGATAAACTATCTTATTTCAAAGAGACCTTCTTTATTTTAGGCTTTATTTTAATTTGAATCCATTGGCAATGACGATCTCACAAATTTGCCTGACCCGGTCACAGGCCAAAGGAAAATCCCATTTATCCTTATCCCGCTCCCCCACAAAATTGGAAGCTGCCCGAATTTCGATGAGGGGCACATCGTATAAGGCTGCCACATGAAAGGCAGCTGCCCCTTCCATGGCTTCCATAACTGGGAAAAACCGGTTATAAATTTTTTGAGCATGACCAGGGGAGGCCGTAATGGAAGAAACGGTTATAAAATCACCCCGGGTAACGGGACCGACTGATTCCCGGGTAAATATCCCCTGGTAACCGTTTAACAACTCTGGATCTGAGAGATAAATCCCCTGGCGGGTCAGGGGCTGGTTTTCGATAAGATCAAAGGGTAGACAAGACGCTGTGGTATGACACCCCACCCCGGTATGGATATACTGCTCCCGGGCAGCAATACCGATATCCCCAATACCGATAGGGTCACCGCCGCCAGCCCCTCCGGGATCATCCTTACCAGATCCGAAAGAAGCAAAGACCCCTGAGATTCCGGTATCCAGAATGAGCGTTGGGCGGGTATGTTCCAGGTAGACGGTCAAAGCATGGGCCGTATTAAACACCCCGGGACCTGAAATCATACAATCAAAGGGGGTATCATCCCAAATACCCGAATACAGCGTCAAGCCCGAAGGGGTTTTCCTTTTTACCAGGCCTGACTGCTCGTCTAAAAACCGGGCCATCTCAAACTCAGTGGCACACAGGATTAGCCCCTTTGGCATGAGGTCACGCAGGGGGTTGAAGCAATTGATGGATGGCATTAAGGGCCATGTGGTACCCATAATGGCCGAAACCGGTCAGCTGGCCCGTGGCAATATCCGCCAGCATGGAGTTGTGGCGGAAGGGCTCCCGTTTGTGGATATTGGACAAATGGACTTCCACAATGGGGCAGGATAACAGGAGCAATGCATCCCGCAAGGCCACAGAGGTATGGGTCAAGGCACCGGGGTTGATGATAATACCCGCCGGATTTTCTTCAAAAATTTCATGGATCCTGTCGAGTATCACCCCTTCATGGTTGGACTGGAAAAAGGAAATCTCCAGCCCCAGATCCTCGGCTGCAAGGGCAAGCTGCCGGTTGATTTCCACCAGGCCAAGCAAGCCATATACCGCAGGCTCCCGCTTGCCCAGCATATTCAAATTCGGCCCGTTTATCACATCCACCCGCGGTTTTGCCTCGTTCATTTCAGTGATCACCCTTAAATTTTGTCCTGCCCATCTCCGTTGATGAGCCTTTGCCAATTAATTTATTTTTGCCGCCTCAATCCCCAATTCAAAGGCCTTCAGATTCTTTTCCAGAAAGGCCGGTTTGGTCCGGCGACGGATGGCCTCAATCACGTTTTCCTTGGTAAACCCCAGGGCACCGGTCTGGATCAGAGCACCCAGAAGAACAATATTAACACTCATGGGGCTGCCAGCTTCCCTGGCAAGGGCCATGGCGTCAAGGGCAACGAGTCCTGCGGTTTTTGCCACAAGCAGGCGCTTGATCTCTTCCACTTCCGGGTAATTCCCTTTGCCGATACCCACGGTAAAAGGCGGCAGGGTGGCGGTGTTGGTAATCACCATGGTTTTTTTGCTGCACCGGTTGATGGCCCGGAGGGTCTCGGCCGGTTCAAAACCCAGAAGAATATCTGCCTCCCCGTCTGAAATGATAGAGCTTTTGGCTTCTCCGAATACGATGGCAGATTCCACCACACCGCCCCGCTGGGCCATGCCGTGGATCTCACTCATTCGTACCGGCACCCCTGAAATCAAAGCAGCTTCGCCCAGCACCTTGGAAGCCAGAAGATTGCCTTGTCCGCCAACGGCTACGATTACAAGCCTGGTTGTTTCCATATCTTTTTGGTATCCTTATTTTAGGGTTATTTTTTCAAGGGCCTGATGGCATTTTCAGGACAGATCTGGGCACAAAGGGCACACCCCACACAGGTATCGGCATCGATTTTCACCCGATCATTCTCAATATAAAAGGAAGGACAGGCAATGCCGTTGATACACTCTTTGTGGTCCGTACATTTGTCTGTTATCATAAAGGGCCTGGACTTTTTCAGGCCTATGCTCTTGGCAAACAGGATACAGGGCTCCTGGGAGATGATAACGGAAACCCCTTTAAATGCGAGGGCCTCCTTGATGATATCGATGCTTTTTTGAACCTTAAAAGGTTTGACAATGGAGACATGCTCCACCCCCAAGGCCCGGACCAGCTTCTCAATATTCACCCGGCCAAAGGTGTCCATGCCGAACCGCTCCATATCAACACCTGGATGGGGCTGATGGCCCGTCATGGCCGTGATGTCATTTTCAAGGATGACCAGGGTAAAATTATGCCGGTTGAAAACCGCGTTCACAAGACCTGTGATACCGGAATGGAAAAAGGTGGAGTCCCCGATAAACGAGACTACTTTCTGGTCGGTTGCCTTGCTGAATCCGCAGGACGTACTGACCGAAGATCCCATGCAGATGACAAAATCACCCATGCTCAAAGGAGGCATAAACCCCAGGGTATAGCAGCCGATATCCGTGGGACAGATGACATCCATGTCTTTGGCCGCCTGTTTCACTTCATAGAAGGTGGCCCTGTGGGAACAGCCCGAACATAAATTGGGCGGCCGCATGGCGATTTCCGGTACATCAGCTATTTCCATTTTGACAGCCGGGGTATAGTCAATGCCGAAATAAGTTGCCACTTTCCCCCGGACCATGGCTGGGTCATATTCGGAGAGGCGGGAGAACAGGTCTGTGGATTTGGATCCCCTGGATTTACC
>CAYWNB010000008.1:0-34124 GCA_964459195.1 uncultured Desulfobacula sp. | reverse complement strand
CATATTCGGAGAGGCGGGAGAACAGGTCTGTGGATTTGGATCCCCTGGATTTACCCCCTCTGTCTTTACCATTGATGGGAATGACAATTCCCTCTTCCTGGGCAAATGCTTTGATCGCTTCTTCCATGAAAGGCTCACCCTCTTCAATGACCAATACCTTTTCACACTGCCCCAGGAAGTTTTTTATCATTTGTTCAGGCAGAGGGTTGGTAAATCCCAGTCGCAAAATCTGAACCTTGTCTTCAATCCCCAGGTCTTTTACGGCATCCTCTGCATAGTGAAAACTCACCCCATTGGTGATAATACCAAATTTGCCGCTGCCCTGAATAAAATTGAAGGAGGAAGACTCGGCCAGCCCAGTGGCTTTTTCCAATTTATCCAAAAGCTTTACATGGAGTCCCCGGGAGACAGCCGGAACCGTGACACACCGGTGGGGATCCTTTTCAAACCGGCCCTGGGTCATGGGCTTTTGAATCTTTCCAAGGGTCACAAATGCATTGGAATGGTTGATCCGTGTGGTAGTCCGCAACAACACGGGCTGACCCAAGGATTCTGACAGCTCAAAGGCACCCTTTATCATCTCCTTGGCTTCTGCTACCGAAGAGGGTTCGAGCATGGGCAGACCGCCGAACTTGGCATAATACCGATTGTCCTGTTCATTCTGACTGGAGAACATGGCCGGGTCATCTGCACTTAAAATAACCATGCCGCCGGTAACCCCCACATAGGCCAGGGTCATCAAGGGATCGGCCGCCACATTCAGCCCCACGTGCTTCATCATGCAAAAGGTTCGAAGACCTGAGTTTGCAGCTGCCGCCGCAACTTCCAGGGCCACCTTCTCATTGGTGCTGTACTCAAAATAGAGATCGGATTCCCGGGACATCTGAAACAGATTCAAAGAAATTTCAGAAGAGGGGGTACCCGGATAGGTGGTGGCAAATGCCACACCAGCTTCAACAGCACCCCTTGCGATGGCTTCGTTCCCCAGGAGCATGATTTTCTCACCCGGGCTGTCATTTAATAGTTTATGCATTTGTTCTCCTTGGTTTGAGACGTTTTACACAAGACTTAGGCATACAATTTTTCTGCATTTTCAAGGGAAGACGCATACCCCTTGAACCCTTCTACATCTTCACAGGAGTTAATGGAACTGGAGGCAAAGAAGCCTTCCACCATGGTTTTTTCTCCATGGCGGATCAGCCCCATGAACAGCACAGAAACAAGACTGATATCTTCTTTCCCTGTTTCAACCGCAAAATCAGGAGGGGTTTTTGTCTTGTAAACCGCATACAGGTTATTTTGAACGGGCATCAGCTGAACAATCTCAGGATGATGGTGATGGTGGGAATGCTCATTACAACTATTACACATAATTTTTTGCCTTTCTTTATTTTATAATTAGCGGCTATTTTATACTTAGCTTTATTGTAGCCGTCTTATGGCTATTCTTCCCTACCGATATTTATAATATATTTATATTCTTTTGCAAGGAAAACTCTTGTTTTTTACAGTTTTTCTTTTTTTACTCCCCTGGAGTCCATCTCTTATATCATGAACATGGGGTTTAAAAGGAGGAAATATCATCCTTGGAAAACTGGTACACGGAATTGCAATGATGGCACCGGGTCTCCAGAGGGAAAGGCCCTTTTTCCATGATCTCATCCCTGTCATGGGCGGGCAGATTTTTAAGATAATCTGCCATTCTTTTCCGGTTGCACCGGCAAAAAAACTCCACCCGGGAACTATCCAGAAAGCGAGGAGTGAGGCTTGAGAATTCTTTTTCAATCAATCGTTCAGGTGACGCCCCCTTTGCAAAGACTTCGCCCAAAGAATGGATCTGCTGGATCCTTTTTTCCGCTTCAATGACCTGCTCGGGAAAGGCACCCGGCATGGCCTGGAGGAAAATACCGCCTGCGCCTTCCACCTCTTCCTTCCCATTGAACGACACACTTAGTTTGAATCCGGTTGGAATCTGCTCCGACCTTAAAAAATAAGCCGCCAAATCCTCGGCAATGCTCCCGTGTTCCAGTGCGATCTGCCCTGAATAGGGGTTTTTGGCACCCTCAAGATATTTGGTTACGGTTAAAAACCCGGCACCGAACAGGGTGGATAGCGATTTAATTTGACTGGAGTCTTCCACCCGGATCTCCTTGTTTTTCAGGGAGCCCCTGACCTCGCCAAAGGTGTTGGCTTCCACATCCAGCCCCTGGACAGGTCCTGAACACCGAATATTAAAGCTGACCCTGTCCTTGCCCTTAAGGCTCGAACACATGAGCGCCACCGCAATATACGCCTGGCCCAGCACCAAAGTTTCCAAAGGCCCAAGTTCGTGGTTGACCCGCATTTCATTAACCATCCGGGTGGTGTGGACCACAGCGCCTTTTATCATGCCGTCTGCCATGACAAACCGATAGATACGGTCCTTGGCAGCGGCTTTGAACTGTGCTTTTACATCCTTGTTAAAAATATCTTTTTTTATCATATCTCTTTCTTTGCAATATTTTTTATCAAAAAAATTTATGGGGTTATCCTGCTGTTAACAGGGGGGTTCCTAATAGAGAGCAACTTCTATTATAAGTGTTTGTAACAGATTGTAAACCAGTACCATTTTAAAATGCCGATGCATCACTTCTGCCATAACTTTTATATTGAATTGCTTCCAAAACATGCTGGCGGCTAATTTTCTTTTCACAGGCAAGATCTGCAATGGTTCTGGCAACCTTTAAGATGCTGTTAAATGTTCTGGCAGAAAATCCCAACCGGTCCATGGCCTGGTGAAGGACAGATTGGGCATCCTTTTCAAGAACACAGGTCTTCTTCACAAGGCCCGATCCCATCCTGGCATTGCACAAAATTCCCTGGTTTTCAAACCGTCTGATTTGAATTTTTCGTGCTGCGTCAACCCTGATACGAATATCAGCCGAAGATTCACCCGGTGTATTGTTTGCCATATCATCATAGGAGACCTGGGGAACCTCTATTTGGATATCAATGCGATCCAAAAGAGGGCCGGATATTTTAGAACGGTACCGCTGGATCATAGGCTTGGCACAGGAACATTCCTGCAACGGATTTCCAAAATTGCCACAAGGACAAGGATTCATAGCAGCCACCAGCATGAAAACACAAGGATATATCGCTTTTACTCCGGCCCTTGAAATACTGACCTGCCCATCTTCCAGGGGCTGGCGCAACACTTCCAGCACATTCTTCTTAAATTCCGGCAATTCATCCAGAAAAAGGACCCCATGGTGGGCCAGGCTGATTTCTCCGGGAGTCGGCCTGGACCCTCCGCCCACCATCCCTGCATCTGAAATGGTATGGTGGGGAGACCGAAAGGGACGTGCCCCAAACATTTCAAAATTTTTCCCCACAAGCCCCATCACAGAATAAATCCGGGCGATTTCCATGGACTCCTCAAAAACCGGCAGGGGTAAAATACCGGCCAGTCTCTTGGCCAGCATACTTTTCCCGGATCCAGGGGGTCCTGTCATCAATACATGATGAAAACCGGCTGCTGCAATCTCCAATGCCCTTTTAACATGGGCCTGTCCCCTGACATCGGCAAAATCTTTCGGGCGGGCCCCATTAGATTGGCGGGCAATTTGTTTTGGATCCACTTGATGGGGGGCAATTTGTAGAAAACCTGAAAAAAAGTCCACCACCTGGGCAAGGTGACTGACGGGGATCACCTCTATATCGCTTACCATAGCAGCTTCGTCGGCATTTTCACTTGGAACAATGATTCCTCTAAAACCCGCATCCCGGGCAGCCAGCGCATAGGGCAAAGCCCCTTTTACAGGCTTTACCCTTCCATCCAGAGAAAGTTCCCCGGAAATCAGCCACGCCAGGGCCGTCTCCTTGGGGATCAGACCGGATGCCGCAAGTATCCCTAACGCCACGGGAAGGTCCAGTCCGGTGCCCTCCTTTTTGACATCTGCCGGTGCCAGATTAATCACCACCCGGTCCATGGGAAAGGTGTATCCGGAATTATTGATGGCCGTTCGCACCCGTTCCTTGCTTTCCCGGACAGCGGTTTCAGCCAGGCCCACCATATTAAAAACCGGCAGGCCAAAGGAAATATCCACTTCCACCTCCACCACCATGGCATCTATGCCGCAAACCGCACATGAATTTACGCGTGCAATCACATCCACCCCCGGAAAACCAGGTTAAAAACCCGATTAGACAAATTTACAATATAACGATTACTTATATCTATCAAAATTTTAGAATTAACCAAAGAATTTTCTCATTTGCTTTGTGGTTTAAAAACGGCTATATTTACCGAAAATATTAAAAACCGTCTAAAATCAACGAAGGCATATGGAAAAATATCACAAACAAACCACACTGGCCCAAAATGTGGCCCTGTCCGGCACAGGGGTTCATTCGGGCAAACGAACCAATATTACCATCAAACCGGCCAGGGAAAATCATGGAATAAAATTCCGGCGGGTGGACCTGCCCGGCACCCAGGACATTCAGGCCCTTTTCAAACTGGTGGTGGATACCAGCCTGGCAACGGTTCTGGGAACCAATGGGGCCATCGTCTCCACCATTGAACACCTCATGGCCAGTTTTACCGGCCTTGACATCGATAATGCCCTGGTGGAAGTAGATGATTATGAAATGCCCATCATGGACGGCAGTGCCAAAGATTTCACAAGGGCCTTAACCGCCGCCGGAACCATTGAGCAAGATGCTCCCAAACATTTTATCATTGTCAAAAAAACCATTCAGGTTCAAGACCAGGACAAATCGGTGATGGTTCTGCCGGAACCCTGTTTTAAAATCACCTGCTCCATTGACTTTCCCCACCCCTTGATTGGCAAACAAAGAATCATCTATGACCGGGCAAATAATAATTTTGAGCAAGAAGTCAGCCGCGCCAGGACATTTGGATTTATAAAGGATCTTGAGCTTTTAAAAAAATTAAGCCTTGGACGAGGCGGAAGCCTTGACAATGCCATCGTTATTGATAAAGATAGAATTTTAAATGAAGAAGGATTACGCTATCCCGATGAGTTTGTCCGGCACAAACTGCTGGACAGCCTGGGGGATTTTTCCCTTCTGGGCATGCCCATCCAGGGACATATTATTACCCATAAGTCCGGGCATACCCTGAACCATTTGTTCATTAAAACGTTTCTTGAAAATAAAGATTGCTGGGAAACCGGACCCGCAAGGATGGAATAGGCGAATTGACCATGAATTTTTTGATGCAGTCTAAACGATATCTTCTCCCCTTTATTTTTATGGTTTGGGTCACGCTTCTCGTTCCCATGAGCACCTTTGCCGACAACACTGCCAACCTTGTCAATATAAAGCTTGCCAACACACGGGATGACCTTTTGACTTATTTTGAAGTAAAAAACGCATTTACCGATAAAATCAACCAGGCCGTTCAAAACGGTGTTCCCACAACATTTTCCTTTTATGTTTCCCTTTATAAAACAGGCAACACCTTTTTTGACAAGGAAATTGCCGATGTCCAGATAAAATCCACGGTTAAATACAATTCTCTGAAAGAAGAATTTTCTATTTTGCGACCCTGGAAAGATGAAAAACCCGTTGTAACCAAATCATTTGAAGAGGCGAAATCATGGATGACCGAAGTGGACAATCTCAAGGTGATTCCATTAAAGGACTTAATCAAGGGCGATAAGTACCAGATCCGAATTAAAGCCGAGCTGGACAAGGTAACCCTGCCCTTATCCCTCCACTATGTTTTATTTTTTGTATCCTTTTGGGATTTTGAAACAGATTGGTATGTGATAAACTTTACATATTAACGTCTAAACCTTGTTACAAGACCCTGCCGAATCATCAAGTTTATGATTGAGAAACAAGAAAACTCAGCACAAAGGCGCTCCAGAAGAAAACGGGAAGGACTTCTGATTCTGGTCATCCTGATCATTGTCGGTGGCCTTACCGTTGTCGAAACAAGGATCGCCCCCTTTGGAAAGGATTTTTCTCTGTCCAGCACTGTGCTGATGTTTATCCTGATCAATATCAACCTGCTCCTGTTGCTAAGTCTGTTTTTGCTGGTATTCCGAAATCTGGCAAAATTATATTATGAGAAAAAGAACAATATTCTGGGCTCCAAATTAAAAACGCGGCTGGTAACTGCCTTTATCTTTCTGGCCCTGCTTCCCACCACCGTGCTTTTCTTTTTTTCCATACAATTTATTTCAACCTCCATTGCCTTCTGGTTTAATGCCCCGGTGGAACAGACCCTGAACAGCTCGCTTACCGTCGGCCAAAAATTATATGAATACATTGAAGCCCAAAATGAATTTTCTGCCAAAAGAGCCGCTTTTCAGATTGACTCAAGAAAATTGCTGCAACCCGAAAACCGGAAAAAACTGACCCGCTATGCCCAGGTGGTCCAGCGGGCCTTCAACCGCAACGGGATCGAAGTTTATACCCCGGATGCCAAACGGGCCTGCCTCTCTTTGGCCAATGAATTGGAACCCCTTTACTTTGGTTTATTGACCACGACCGACCTAACCAAAATTCCAAGTGCCAAGGTCAGTAACACCATTTACCAAACCATTGAAGAAGGAGAATTTTTACGGACCATCTCCACCATTCCCTTTGGCGTTGAACCGTCAAAGGCCGAAGGGTTTATCGTTGTCACCACCCTGATATCTCCTGACCTATCGGAAAACCTCAGGGCGATACTCAAAGGGGTTGAAGAGTACCAACAACTCAAGCTGACCAAAAGACCAGCCCAGATCTCCTATTATATTGCCCTTTCCATTGTGGCACTCCTGGTGATCTTCTGCGCCATATGGTTTGGATTTCAGATGGCCAAATCCATTACCATTCCCATTATGAAATTTGCAGAGGGGACCCAGCGGATTGCAGATGGAGACCTCAACTACCAGATTGACTTTCAAACCGATGATGAGCTGGGAACCCTGATCAAATCCTTTAACTCCATGACCCGGCAGCTGGCCGCAGGCAGGGAACAGATTGCCCTGACAGGAGAGATGCTCAAAGAGCAGAACACAGAGCTGGAAAAAAGCCGGCAATATATTGAAGTTGTCCTCAAACACATTTCCGCAGGAGTTGTTTCCATTGATAACGCCGGAATCATCACCACCATTAACAAGGCCGCAGAATCCATGCTGGGCATTAATAGTCTGAACATCCTGGACAAGAACTTCAGACAGGTGCTCAGGGGAGATTACCTGCAGATGGCCAACAAGATATACGAACAGGCTGTCCAGGGCCTCAAGAATGCTCAAATTCCTATTTCAACCAGTATCTCCGGAGCACCCAAACATTTCTCCCTCCATTACAGCACCTTAAAAGATGATACCGACCATACCATGGGGGCGGTTCTTGTGTTTGATGATGTCACGGAGCTTGAAAAGGCCCAGCGCATGGTGGCATGGCGGGAAGTGGCCAGACGGATCGCCCACGAGGTCAAAAATCCCCTCACCCCGATAAAATTATCTGCCCAACGGCTAAAGCGCAAATATGGGCGACAGATCAATGACGAGATCTTTAACGGATGTGCCGATACCATTGTGGAGCATGTGGATCTGATCCGGAATCTGGTAAATCAGTTTTCCACCTTTGCCAAATTTCCAGACACCAATTTTTCCAAGGACAGAATCGAAAATGTCATTTTAGAAACCATTGTATTATACCGTGAAGGACTTGAACGGGTGGATATCCAGTCAAATTTTGGTGAGGATATCCCCTTTTTGAAACTGGATCATCAACAGATGAAACAGGCCTTTATCAACCTGATTGACAATGCGGTCTACGCCGTGAATAAAGAGGGAATCATTGTCATTGACGTCTCCTATGACCCCATCTTAAAAATTGTCAGAATTGAGATAGCAGACAATGGCAAAGGAATTTCCGACAAAGAGAAAACAAAATTATTTGAGCCCTATTTTTCCACAAAAAAATCTGGCATGGGGCTGGGCCTTGCCATTGTGAATTCGATTATTTCGAACCACAACGGGGTGATCCGGGTCCAGGACAACCCGCCTCGGGGTGCAAAATTTATCATTGAGCTTCCGGCATGATCACTATGACAAAAAGCAAACCTTATTTACCAGGAAAGGAGTTTATCTTATGTACCCGGCAATTTTAATTGTTGATGATGAATCGACCATCATAGACTCCCTTGAGGGAATCCTTTCAGATGACGGCTTCGAGGTGATGCATGCCTATAACGGGTATGAGGCCCTCAAAAAAATAGAGGCCGAATCTCCGGACATTGTATTGCTGGACATCTGGATGCCCGGAATGGACGGCATTGATACCCTAAAGGAGATTAAAAAGATGTCACCCAATCTCCCGGTGGTCATGATCACAGGACACGGCTCCATTGAATCGGCTGTGGATGCCACAAAATCAGGCGCCTTTGATTTTCTGGAAAAGCCCTTGTCCATTGACAAGATCATGGTAACCATCAACAACGCATTAAATTTTCGAAAGCTGGAAGAAGAAAATATATATCTGCGTAAAAAAACCATAGAAAAAAATTCCATTACCGGTACAAGTATAGCGGTTCAAAAACTTTACGGCGAGATAATGGCGGCCTCTCCTTCCGATGCCTCCATTATCATAACCGGAGAAAACGGAACGGGCAAGGAACTTGTGGCCAGGACCATCCACCAGTTCAGCACCCGGCCGGAAGAACCTTTTATCATTATCAATTGTGCTGCCATTCCTGAAAAAAATATTGACAGTGAATTGTTTGGCCATGAAAAAGGC
The DNA here is from genome assembly GCA_964459195.1 of uncultured Desulfobacula sp. Classification (GTDB taxonomy): domain Bacteria; phylum Desulfobacterota; class Desulfobacteria; order Desulfobacterales; family Desulfobacteraceae; genus NBML01. Next base: position 25,379 of record CAYWNB010000008.1, on the reverse strand, counting down.
GCCTTTGATCAAGCCACCTCCAAAAACAGGGGCAAATTTGAGATGGCATCCGGGGGCACCCTTTTTTTAGATGAGATCGGGGATATGAACATCAATACCCAGGCCAAAATTCTGCGGGCCCTTGAATCAAAGACATTCCAGCGTATCGGTGGGGGACGCACCCTTCACATGGATGCCCGGCTCATTGCCTCCACCAACAAAAACCTTGAGCAAGAGATTGAAAAGGGCAATTTCAGGCAGGACCTTTTTTTCCGCCTCAATGTTATCCCCATCCATGTGCCCCCCCTGCGGGAAAGAAAAGGGGACGTTCCATTGCTTGTGGATACCTTCTTTAACAAAATGGCCCTGCAGTCTTCTGACCCCAAAAAAACCCTTTCTCCAAAAGCCCTTGAACTGCTGGACCAATACCACTGGCAGGGCAATGTCAGAGAGTTAAAAAACCTGGTGGAACGTCTGTACATAATGGTGAAAGGGGATATAATTGGCATGGAAGACATCCCCCAGCCCTATAACCCGGAATTCACATCGGAAAAATCCATTGAATCCATACCGCTGTTCAACATGGACAATCTGGAACTGGCCAGAAAAACATTTGAACAGCAATTTATCTGCAAAAAAGTGGACCAGGACAAAGGCGACCTCAAGGCAACCGCCCGAAGAATCGGCACCAGTGTCCATCACATAAAAAAAAGGATGTCATCATTTTAAGCGTGTCCATGTAAAAAAAATGGAAATTACCAAATGAGAATTATTGGGGGAAACTTTCGGGGACGAAAACTGATTGCCCTTTCAGGCGATGACATCAGGCCGACGTCGGACCGGGTCAGGGAGGCTGTTTTTAACATACTAGGCCCTTGGATAAGGGGGACAAGAGTTCTGGATCTTTATGCCGGCACCGGTGCCTTGGGGCTTGAGTCTCTGAGCCGGGGAGCAAAGGCTGCGGTTTTTGTAGATGCAGCTCTGTCTTCCTGCGAGGTTATCCAAAAAAATATTGATCTGTGCAAAATGGCCGAAGAAACCACCCTTATTCACCATGATATTATGAGTAGCCCATTCCCCCAAAGTCTTAGAACAGACCCCTTTGATCTGATTTTTATGGATCCGCCCTATGGAAAGGAGTCTGTTGAGACAACCCTTGGAAAATCTGATTTTATAGACCTTCTGGCACCCAAGGGCATCGTTGTTGTGGAGCAGTCATTTAAAGAATCTCTTGTGGAACCCGTTAACGGGCTTGACATTTACCGTCAAAAAAAATACTCAAAGACTCGTATTTCTTTTTTAAGAAAACCTAAGTTGTAAAAAGGATCTGGCAACAATGAGTGAAAAAAAAATTGCAATTTATCCGGGCTCGTTTGACCCCCTGACCAACGGCCATGTGGATGTAATAGAAAGAGCCCTTGAAATCTTTGATGAAGTCATTGTGGCGGTTCTGCACAACCCATCTAAAAAATCATTGTTTTCCTCCGCAGAACGGGTGGAAATGATCAAACAAAGCATGAATGGGCTTACACCTGTCCAGGTGGATACCTTTGACGGTCTTCTGGTGGAGTATGCCCGGATGAAAAAAGCCGTGGCCGTCATCCGGGGCATGCGGGCCATCTCGGATTTTGAAAACGAATTCCAGATGGCCTTGATGAACCGGAAATTAAACAAGGATATTCAGTCGGTATTCCTCATGACAGGTCTGCGGTGGATATTCACCAGTTCCTCCATCATAAAAGAAGCCGCCCAATTTGGCGGAGATATTTCAGACATGGTGCCGGTACCGGTCCATCTCAAGCTCATGGAAAAATTCCCCAAGCTGAACAGCTGATCCTGCAAAATCGATTACAAAATGGGAAGAGCAACCCACAACAAGGATAAAAAATGGATCTATGGCAGCTTCACATCTTTGTATCAGTAGTTGACAAAAAAAGTTTTTCAAAGGCATCCGAGGCCATAAATCTTTCCCAGCCGACGGTATCCACCCATATCAAGGAACTGGAGGAGCACTTCCAATGCAGGCTTTTGGATCGGCTTGGTAAAACCACCGAACCTACAAGGGCCGGCTTGATTCTCTATGATCACGCCAAAAAAGTCCTATTGCTAAGGGATCGTACCGAATCTGCCATGCTTGATTTCCTCGGTCACACAAAAGGAGAACTAAAGATCGGCGGCAGCACCATTCCGGCCGGTTATCTCATCCCAAAACTCATGGGTGCGTTTACCCAAAAATTTCCCGATGTTACCATGGCTCTGTCTGCCGGGGATACCATGCAGGTCATTGATGCCATAAAATTAGGGAAGATTGAACTTGGGGTGGTGGGGGCCTTAAAAGAGGACCCGGCCATCTGCCAGGAGAAGCTTACGGCCGATGAGATGCGACTGATTGTACCAACAGGACATAAGTGGGCAGGTCAAGAATCCATTGAATGTTCAAAACTATTTTCCGAGCCCTTTATTGCCAGGGAAAAAGGTTCCGGGACCTGGCAATCCATCCTCAACAGCATGGATAAGGCTGGCTTTAAGTCCCAGGATCTTAAATCTCAGGTCACAATGGGAAATTCCGTGTCGGTTATCCAGGGGATATTGAACCGGGTGGGAATTTCCATTCTCTCCACCATTGCAGTGGCCAATGAAATTGAGACTGGCCGGCTCCATGGACTTTCGGTTAAGGGTCTGGATCTTAATCGGTATTTTTATCTGACTCTGCCAAGAAAAAGAACCCAGTCCCCTATCTGCAAAAAGTTCATAGAGTTTGCCAAAAAAACTCTATGAACTTAATTAGCGCTATTCTTGAACAAACAAATCCAGAGCATCAATGTGAACAGGATCCTGGGTATCAATAATATGGACAAGGTTCTTGTGTATCCGCTTCTTTAACTCTCCAAAAATCCCTCTTTTTTTCATGAAGGTATTGGCAAAGGCCATGGCTTCCGTCATCAGGGCATCCTGATTATCACAGGCCTTCATAATAACATTGCTTGCCGCAAGGGCTTCTGCTGTCATTCTTTTTCCCGAAAGAAGCATCTCATTGAACTGATATTCCGGAATGGCTTTTCTGACAAAGGCAATCATCCCGGGGAGAAAAGGAATACTGACATCCACCTCTGGAAAACAAAAAAAGCCTTTATCCTTCCGCATAAATCTAAAATCACAAGCACAGGCCAGTATGGCGCCGTTTCCGAATGCATGTCCATTTATGGCGGCTATCACAGGGATTGGCATCAAAAGGATCCGCTTAAAAATACCATTCATTCCATACATAAAAGATTTAATCGTCTCAAAATCCTGGTCCTGCATTTTTTGTCCCATCCATTCTATATCAATCCCTTGAGAAAAATTCTTTTCATCGGAGGATGTCAGGATGACAGACGACAGACTTGTATCTTCCAGTATTTCATCAAAACAGCGGTTCATTTGTTTTGCAAATTCTTGATTTTGTCGATTGGCGCCGTTACACATGGTGACCACGGCAACGCCCCCCTCTTTTTTCCATTCAATGACTGACATAAACGACTCCAAAATAAGGTAAATTTATTTAAAAAAACAATGTTATTAACACATAAACCAAATTAGGATAAATTTCAAGTTTGAAACAGCTTATGGATCTTTAAATACCCCTAAAAACTTCATTGACAACCCTTGTTTTTTCTGACAAGCTCCCTTGGTATTGCTGATTCCAAAAGTATCAGCTGATGACAATCCAAATGAACAGGAACCGGCCATGATAATAGGATTAGATGTTGGCGGTACGTATACAGACGTTGTTCTCCTAAGCAGCAAGGGGATTGAAAATAAAGTTAAGGTACTGACTGACCCCAGCAACCTTTTCGCAAGTGTACTCTCAGGGTTTACACAGATTCTGGGCACCACGGATCCTTGCGCCATCAAACGGGTGGTAATTTCAACAACCCTGACAACCAATGCCCTTGTCCAGCAGGAAATGGGTCCCATTGGCATGATTGTCTCAGCAGGACCCGGCATCGATCCTAAATTTTTTTGCACCGGAGAACATTATTACGCCGTCTCAGGATCCATCAACCATCGGGGAAGGGAAAAAGCCCCGGTAAATAAAATGGAAATTGAAGACATTGGCAAACGGTTGAAAAAAGCCGGGATAAAATATGTCGGTGTGGTCAGTAAATTTAGTGTCAGAAACCCCTCCCACGAAATTTTGATCAAGCGGATACTCAATAAAGATTTTAAAAAGATTTTCCTGGGCCACCATGTATCGGGAAACTTAAATTTTCCTCGCAGAATTGCCACCACCCATTTAAATGCAGCTGTCTTTGACCTGCACAAATCTTTTTTTGAAGCCGTCAAAAAATCCCTAGCGGAAAAGGGATTGACCATTCCCATCCAGATTCTCAAGGCAGACGGCGGCACCATGTCCCTTGAATCTTCCATGGATTTCCCCGGCCAGACGGTTTTATCGGGTCCTGCCGCCAGCATCATGGGTGCCATCCCCTATGCCCCGGCCAACCAGGATGCCATTGTTCTGGACATTGGCGGTACCACCACGGATATCGCCTTTCTGGTGGATAAAGCCCCTTTGCTGGAACCCTTGGGAATCCAAAGAGGACAATATAAAAGCCTGATCCGATCCCTTCGAACCGATTCAAAGGGGATTGGCGGAGACAGCGCTCTTCGGGTAAATCAGGGAGAGCTGTCCATTGGTCCGGACAGACAGGGACCTGCCATGGCCTTTGGCGGACCTGTCCCCACCCCCACAGACGCCTTGGTGGTGTTGGAGTTGATGGATAAAGGTGACCCGGAAAAAGCCAGGGCAGGCATCCATACCATTGCCGGGCAATTGGACCTTTCCGATATCGATGCCGCAGACCATATCTTCAAGAAATGCTGCAATATTATTTTAAAAAAAACCTTTGAAATGATCGATGAACTCAATTCCCAGCCCGTGTATACGGTCCATGATTTTTTGGAGGGGTACAAACTGAGTCCCCGACAAATTCTCATGCTGGGAGGTCCGGCAAAATTCTTTGCAGAGAAAATAGAGGCGCTCTACCAAATTAAAACCATTGCTGTCCCGGAATCAGAGGTTGCCAATGCCATTGGCGCAGCCCTTGCCAGAACCACCTGCGAAGTTTCCCTGATTGCCGATACAGAGCAGGGGATCGTGACGGCCCATGAAGAAGATTTTGCCGAACCTATTTCCAAAACCTATTCAGAAGATGACCTGATTGAAACTGCCTATACCCTGCTCAAGGAAAAAGCCCTGAACTCAGGGGCTAATCCGGAGAACCTGGAAGAGGTGGAGGTGGTTGAATTTCAAAAATTTAATATTGTCCGAAATTTTTCACCCAGGGGAAAGATTTACAGAGCAAAAATTCAGCTTAAACCGGGCCTGATCAAAGGCTTTGAAACGATTTTGCACTAGAATTATGAGGGAACTATGTTAAAAGCATTAAATAAAACAGGCCTGGTATTCTTCCCTGCATTTGACTGGGCCATTGACCCCACCCATCCGGAAAGAGAAGAACGACTGCTGTATACCCAGGACCAGGTACTTGAAGAGGGTATTTTTGATATCCCGGGTATCATTGAATACAAACCAGACCTAGTCACGGCCCATGATATTCAAAGAACCCATTTTTGTGTACCCGATGAGCCCTCGGTGACAACCGAATCCCATCTCATCAGTGCCGGCGGCGCCAAGGCCATTGCCAATGCTGTAATGAACAAGGAAGTTAAAAACGGATTTGCCCTTGTCAGACCTCCTGGCCACCATTCCATGCGGGTGTCCCATGGGGGAAGAGGATTTTGCCATATCAACATGGAAGCCATCATGGTCGAGTACATTCGGACTCAGTTCGGTGTAAAAAAGATTGCCATTATTGACACCGACTGCCACCACGGGGACGGCACCAACGATATTTTCTGGCATGATCCTGATGTCTTGTTCATCTCCCTTCACCAGGACGGCAGGACCATGTATCCGGGAACCGGTTTCCCCGGCGAACTTGGCGGTCCCAATGCCAAGGGATCTAACCTGAACATTCCCTTACCGCCGGGCACTTCAACGGAAGGATATCTCTATGTCATCCGCAATTGCGTAATGCCCATACTGGCAGAGTTCAAACCTGATATTGTGGTCAATTCCGCTGGCCAGGACAACCACTATACAGATCCACTGACCAATATGAATTTTTCCGCCCAGGGGTATGCAAAACTTACCTCCCTGCTCAAACCGGACATTGCGGTGCTTGAAGGCGGATATGCCATTGAAGGTGCCCTTCCCTACGTCAATCTAGGTATTATCCTTGCCATGGCCGGATTGGACTATTCCGGCGTGGTGGAACCAGATTACAACCCAGAAAAACTCAAACAATCGGTGAGCATAACCGACAAAATCAAGAAGACCACCGACCAGATCAATGCCTATTGGCAGCAGCGCCATGAATTACGGGAAAAATCCGGCAAACCCGGAGAACTGATAATCCGCCACAAGGAAGTTTTCTATGATACCGACAATATCTTTGAGCGACAAAAAGAAAAGATATGGATATGCCGGGACTGTGGTGGCAGCTTTGAAATTGATTCAAAGGCCACACCAGGGAACCACATCCTCGGGGTCCATATTCCCATAAATGCCTGCAAAGCCTGCCAGGAAAAAGGATATGATTTTTTTGAACGAGCAGACAAAACCAAGTATGATCGGATTTACCTCCAGGACAGACCAAAAGACCAATACGAGATCAAATAAACTTCCTTTTTTTTGAGAAATTTACCCCAACCATGGAACCCCGACAACTTAATAATTTAAAAATAAGATCCCTTGTGATCCATTTCATAAGGGATTTTTTCATGGGACAAAACTTTCTCGAAGTGGAAACCCCCATCCGCTGCCCCAGCATTATTCCCGAAGCCCATATCGATCCGTTGCTATCAGAACACCAGTATCTACAGGCATCCCCCGAACTTTGCATGAAGCGCCTATTATCTCGAAACCTTCAAAAAATTTTCCAGATCTGCAAATGTTTCAGGAAAAATGAACAAGGCCCTTTCCATCTGCCTGAACACACCCTGCTTGAGTGGTATAACACAAAAGCCACCTATCTTGATTTAATGGACCAATGCCAGGGTCTTCTCCAACACATTGCAGAAGGGTTAGGTATGGGAACTGCCCTTGTCTACCAGAATCAGACCATTGACCTTAGGCCTCCCTTTGACAAAATTACCGTTGAACAGGCATTTGACACCTATGGATCAAAGCCGGCTTTAAAGGCCCTTGAAGACGGTAGTTTCGATGAAATCATGGGATTTGAGGTAGAGCCCTGCCTGGGGAAAGAACGGCCCTGTATCCTGTATGATTACCCTGCCCCCATGGCATCCCTGGCCAAACTCAAACCGGGGGATGAAAAACTTGCCCAGCGGTTTGAACTCTATGTGGCCGGAATAGAACTGGCCAACGGATTCACAGAACTGACCGACCCGATTTTGCAAAGACAACGATTTGTGCTGGAAAACCAGATCAGATCAGATCGCGGCCAGCCCTCTCTTCCCCTGCCTGAAAAATTTCTTGCCGACCTAGAAAACATGCCCGATGCAGCCGGCATCGCCCTGGGGGTTGACCGAATGGTCATGCTTTTTTGCAATTCGGTTAGCATTGATGAGGTGGTGGCATTCGCGCCTGACGCCTTGTAAACTTCAATCAGGATGACTCTGCCCGGGCAAAAGCAACCATCACGGCGCAGCCCACAAAAAAGAAGAGAAGAGAAACCAAAAGCTGGTGGCCGTTTGAGGGCAGAATATTGAGATTGGTGTAAACTTGAAAATTCTCAACCACAGCAATCCCGCCCTCCTGCATGACATATTGCCGGGCCATGATCATCACCTTTTTAAAGGGCCACAGGGCATGCAATGACCCAGCCATCAAACCAACGAGAAATGCCATGGTTGGGTTATAATACCGTTTCAATACAAAATTAATCAATCTGGCAAACAAAAGGCCGCCCACCACAATCCCGACACCAAAACAACAAAGAAACGCCAGGGTGTCCAGGTGTCCTGATTTAAGCGCGGATATGGCAGAGATTACATCAAAATAAGCACCCATGAGGATCAACACCAAAGAACCACTGATACCGGGGAGTACCATGGCAGAAATGGAGACAGCTCCGCAGATACCGGCATAAACATATTCTTCAATGGTGTATTTTCCAAAAGATAAAGACAACCCGGGTTCCTGGGTTTTACTCACCTTTTTTTTAAACTGGTTTTCAAGCGAGTTGCCATGGCTATCCTGCCCAAAAACAGGCGCCGTATTTTCCCCAGAAGAATGATGTTGAAACTGACGTTCAAGGTGGTCTGATTTAATTTTTACCTTGTCATAGGGATTCACTGACCAGGAAACAAAGACAGTGAGAGACATCCCCAACAGGACCATGAAAACCACAGACCCCTTCAGGGAGTTGAGCATTCTAACCGGGATAACAATGGAGACCAGTATCAAACCAAAGAATAGAGAATAGGTGTAGGCAAACTGATGAACAAGCAGATATTTCATCAAACTGGAAAGGGTGATAATGGCCGTAACAGCACCCAGAATCAATTTCAACAGGAACACGGCATCTGTTTCCTTTAAAAATGAGACAAGATCCTGGAGACACCCGTTTCTGCCCAGATTCTTCACAACACAAAAAACAATTGCTGCAAACCTTAAAACCGAGGCTCGATTAATGCGATTCAAAATGGCAAAAACCCGCTCATAAATTTTAAAAACAAGTAAAAAGGTTCCGCCGGAAACCCCGGGAATAATATTAGCCGTGCCAAGGCAAAACCCCATGAATAATTCTTTGGCAAGGGATTGGTCTTTGACAAGGGACAGCTGTGTGATATCATTCTTCATCTGGTCCTTTTTCATATGATCGGTATCCTATTCAATCCATCCGTGCTGTCCAATAAGCTTTACAAACCGGCATCCGCCCAGGTTCGTGGTTTTAATTCCGGTTTCGGTTTTTTCAACTTTCAGCAATTCCTGGGAATGGAGTCCTCCCACCGGCATGACAAGCCGTCCCCCAATTGCAAGCTGATCCACCAAGGGGGTTGGGATCTGATTTCCGCCTGCCGTCACAATGATAGCGTCAAAAGGACTTTCCTGTTTCCACCCTAGAGTCCCGTCGGAATATTGGGTCACAATATTATGATATTTAAGCTTGTCAAAGAGTTTGCGGGTTTGCAGGAACAAGGTGTTATTACGTTCAATGGTATACACCTTGTACACTATCCTGGACAAAATAGCGGCCTGGTATCCGGAACCAGTCCCTATTTCCAATACCCTTTCGGAGCCGCAAAGTTGAAGCCGCTGAGTCATTTCAGCAATGATAAAAGGCTGTGATATGGTCTGGCCTTCCCCGATGGGAAGGGGAAAGTCGCCATAGGCACTGTCAGACATTGCCTCACTGACAAAAAGATGCCGGGGAACATGGGTCATGGCATCAATCACCCGAGGGTCGGTAATCCCCCTGGCAATGATCTGATTTTCGACCATATCCCTGCGCCAACGGGCAAATTTATTGGGTTCATCATTCATGCACCTCTTCATATCAGCAACCCATCCGTCCGTCAAGAATCTTACGCCCATAAAACTTGAAGATTCTTATCTTGCTTTTTACCGTGAACACACGTATTTATAGCTTTTATGAACAAAATTTTAAAAATGGAACTCGCCGTCATTATTGCAGTTTTGATATATGGTATGGGTATATCTGGATATATGCTCATTGAGAAGTGGAGTTTTCTTGATGCCGCATACATGACGGCCATCACCCTGAGTACCGTCGGTTTTCTTGAAGTCCAGGAACCCAGCAATGCCGGCAGGATTTACACCATATTCCTGATTTTCACCGGCGTCGGGTATTTTCTTTACCTGGCCGGCGTGATCGTACAGTCTATTGTGGAAGGGGAAATCAGGACATTGTTAGGGAGACAACGGTTGGATAAAAAAATCAAACTTCTGGAAAAGCATTATATGGTCTGCGGATATGGCCGTATCGGCAGGGTATTGTGCAATTTCATCAAAGAAGACACAAAAAATATAGTTGTCATAGACCAGGATGAAACCCAGGCGCAGGTGCTGGAAAAAAACAAGCTGCATTACCTTATCGGCGATGCATTGGATGAAGCATTGCTGATAAAGGGCGGGATCAAAAAAGCCGGATTCCTGGTGGCCGCCCTGGCGACGGACACGGCAAATGTATTTCTGGTGTTGACGGCCAGACAATTGAATCCGGATATCTATATCATGGCCCGGGCCAGCAGCCCGGAGGTGGGCAAAAAACTGCTGGTGGCCGGGGCCAACAAAGTGGAATCTCCCTATGACACAGGCGCCGTCTCAATGGGACTAAAACTGCTTCGCCCTACTGTCAGCAGCTTCCTTGATGTGGCATTGTCCCGAAAGAGTGATGCCATCCAGATTGAAGAACTTTTTATCCCAAAAAAATCCCGGTATACCCAATTGGCTCTGAAAGACTCGGGTATTCGCCAGAATTTTAATCTGATCATTATTGCCATCAAAAAATCATCCGGTGAAATGATATTTGCCCCGCATTTTGAAACCCTGCTGGAGGCGAGGGACACCCTGATTCTCATGGGAAAAACAGAAGATTTGCAAGCCTTTGGCAAGGCATTGAACCCAGAATGAAAAGGGGTTTTTCCATGAGAGTCATAAAGAACATGAAGAATGATTATTTTTCTCTTCATGTTCTTCTAAGAAGTAAAATACTAAATCTTATAGATAACTCGCTTATCCGTAATGATAATATCCACTGTAAATTTGCGTGATTCCATCTGAATCTGATCCACAATCTGCTCCTCATAAGCCAGAGATACTTTTCTACAGGTTTCCGGAAGTTTTGTGATCAGTTTGGAATAATAATTATTTCCAAATCCTACCCGGCCCCCTTTATCATCAAATGCCAACCCGGGAATAACGGCGATATCAATATCATCCAGGGATATTTTCTTGCATTTTTCTGGATCTGGTTCCGGAATGTCATCACCGCTGATCACAAGATCTTTGTCATAATCAGAGATTTTATATAGTAGGATGCTGTTTTTTGCATCGGTAAACACCGGCAGAACGACCCCTTTTTCAATATGAAGGGCCTTTCTGATAATTGCCTCGGTGGGGATAATCCCTTCAGTTGAAATATCTGACCCGGTGGATGTAGACAAAAAAGCCAATTGAGCTTCCATGAAATTTGCAAATTCGAACAACTTATTTTCAATACCATTGTATTTTTCCACAAGCGCTTCTTGAGTAAGCGCACCAAGTCTATCAGAAACCTGGGTCAGCACACTCATCTTTGTATTTTTCATCTCTTCCATAATTGCCTTTCCTTTGATTTCAAAATAAAATATTTGAGAAAATATTATACAGATGTGGCCAATTGTCAACTGCAATAATCGTTGACTGTTTACAAGGCCCGTGTTATCTGATTAAAATTGTGAAGAATCTTTTAAAATCAAACCTTAACAACTATTAACCCGGCAAAATTAAGGACGTAGATAGGATACAATGCTCGATTTAAAATACATAAAAAACAATTTAGACGCTGTTAAACGAGGAATGGAGAAAAGAAGGGCCAATATTGATTTTTCAAATCTCCTGGAAAACGAAGAAAAAAGAAGGGCACTTTTACTTAATATCGAAGAATTAAGATACCAACGAAATACCGTTTCCGATGACATTGCTAAAATGAAACGCTCAGGAGAGGATGCGCAGCCCAGCATTGACAAAATGAAGGCCGTATCGGAAACCATCAAGGCCCTTGATAAGCAACTGTCATCCATTGAACAGACCATTCAAGATTTTCTTATTGCTCTGCCCAATCTGCCCCACGACGATGTGCCCAAGGGAAAAGATGAATCCCAAAATCGTCTGGAAAAAACCATTGGGACCCCAAGAGTCTTTGATTTTAAAATCAAAGATCACGCAGATATTGGTGAGGCCTTGGGAATACTTGATCTGGCCCGTGCTGCTAAAATTACCGGTTCCCGGTTTCCCCTCTACTTTGGTTCCGGGGCCCGGATGGAAAGAGCTCTGATCAATTTCATGCTGGATATCCATACGACTGAGCATGGATATAAGGAGACCTTACCTCCCTTTATTGTCAACAAAACCACCATGACCGGTACAGGGCAATTACCCAAATTTGAAGAAGACCTGTTTAAACTGGAAGGCCTGGATTATTATTTAATTCCCACCTCGGAAGTTCCGGTAACCAATATCCATGCCGGGGAAATTCTGGATGAAGCAAAGCTGCCCCTTAAATTTACCGCCTATACCCCCTGTTTCAGATCCGAAGCTGGCTCCTATGGACGGGATACCAAGGGACTGATCCGGCAACACCAATTCAACAAGGTGGAAATGGTTAAACTCACCACCCCGGAGACCTCCTTTGATGAGCTAGAATCTCTGTTGGCAAATGCCGAAACCATTCTGGCAAAGCTTGAACTTCCCTACCAGGTGGTCACCCTGTGCACAGGGGATCTCGGGTTCTCCGCCACAAAGACCTATGACCTTGAAGTTTGGATGCCGGGCCAGGACAAATACAGGGAGATATCCTCCTGCAGCAATTGCACAGATTTCCAGGCAAGACGTGCCAATATCCGTTTTAAACGTCCCGGCCAGAAAAGGGCAGAATTCTGCCACACCCTGAACGGTTCCGGCCTTGCAGTGGGCAGAACCTTTGCCGCAATTTTAGAAAATTATCAACAGGCTGACGGATCTGTCACCATTCCGGATATCCTTGTTCCTTATATGGGAGGCCAAAAAGTAATTGAAAATGAATCTTGAACTATTCCCGGAAGAAATCCGACCTTATATCATTCCGAAACCTGTAGGCAAGCTCTTTTATAGATGTCTTGGCTGTTCAGCAGAATTTTCCATTGAAAAACTTTTGTATGTTTGTCCTAATTGCAACCAGGTTTTGCTGATCCATGATAAAAATGAGGCAGCCCTGACCCAGCATACAGGCGCCACCTGGCAAAAGATATTTGATTACCGCAAAATGTTAAAAATTCCCGCACTAAAAGGAATTTACCGATACCATGAATTCATTGGCTCCTGCATCCCCTTGGATTCCATCCTTTACCTGGGGGAAGGCCACACCCCTGTTGTTGAGGCAAGTCCACACCTTAAGGAGAAAACAGGACTCAACTTTTTTTATAAGAATGACGGTCAGAACCCTAGCGCGTCTTTCAAGGACCGGGGGATGGCAAGCGCCCTTTCCAGTATCAAGTATCTCATTGACCAAAATCTGGTTTCAGATGTCATTGCCATCTGCGCCTCCACAGGGGACACATCTGCTGCAGCAGCCTTGTATGTGTCCTATTTAAGACCCTTGATCAAATCAGCGGTACTTTTACCCCATAAAAAAGTAACTTCTCAGCAGCTCGCTCAGCCTCTGGGCAGCGGGGCCAATGTATTTGAGATCCCCGGGGTTTTTGATGATTGTATGAAAATTGTAGAACATCTTTCCAGTCTTTATCCGGTGGTTCTTTTAAACTCAAAAAATGCTTGGCGAATCTTGGGACAGGAATCCTATTCCTATGAGATTGCCCAGGATTTTGACTGGGATATGGCAAATAAGGTTGTGGTGGTTCCCATTGGGAATGCTGGCAATATTTCGGCTGTCATGAACGGGTTTTTAAAATTTCACAAAGCCGGGATTATCAACCAGCTCCCCAAAATAATCGGTGTTCAGTCTGAACATGCCGATCCGGTCTTTCAATACTATCTGGAGCCCGATGAAAACAAACGGTGTTTTAAACCCGTTAATACCCGGCCTAGTGTTGCCCAGGCAGCCATGATCGGTAATCCAGTCTCCATGCCCCGGGTCATTGAAATTACCAAACAATATAATCAAACGAGTGGGCACCAGAATGTCTTTTTTGTTCAGGTTAAAGAACAAGCGATCATGGACTGGCAGTTAACCGCCAACCGAAACGGCCACATCACCTGTACCCAGGGCGGCGAATGCCTGGCAGGACTTGTCAAAGCCGCAGCCCAGAAAATTGTGACAATAGCTGAAACCGCCATACTGGATGCCACGGCCCATGCCATCAAATTTTCAGAGTTTCAGGACCTGTATTTTAAACAAGAAATCCCTGATGTTTATGAGATCCAGCCACATTCAGAATATATAAATCTGCCTGAATTAATAACACCGGACAACCCGGATTTGGTGCCATCCCAGGAAAAAAGGCTGGCGAAAAAAGAATTTCAACTCTTTGTTCAGGAAATTTCAGAAAAAATCGTAAAGAAACTTAATCTATAACCTTAATTCATATGGAAAAGGATTCTTTCGTGTTTAAAATACCCGGCGTAGCATTATTATTAGTAGCTATACTCTTCTCAAGCTATGGCCATGCCGCCGGAGTCAAAACATCTTTCAAGCGATACTCTGTTTTCACCTATGAAAATGATACTATTTTATGTGAGCCCTACCAGGTTAAAAAGAATGACTGGCTCTATAAAATCTTCCGACAAAAAGGGGAAATTTCCGAGACGGATTTCCCCAGATTTTTAAACATTTTCAAAAAAATTAATCCCCACATCAGCGATATTGAAGCCATTGCACCGGGAATTAATATTCTAATTCCCTTAAGAAAAATTGATACACAGGACTATGAGCAAAAGACACCTGGTATTGTGGAGGTTCCGGTGATTGAATTTTCAAGTGTTCCGGAAAAATTTGAATTACAACCCTTTATTAAAAGACACACCATACAGAGCGGAGACACAGTATCAAAGCTTATAGACAAAAAATTCCTTGATAAAGGCGGGGCCATATCCCAAGAGGCCCAAAAAATATTTTCCCTTCTCAACCCGAATATTACAAATATTAATCTGATTTATCAAGGGACCCAGCTGGTGATACCCGACCCATCCATCCTGGCCCAGCCCTGGTTTAAATCCTTTTTAAAACAAGGTAGTAACGGAAATGCCATCCCCCAGGCACCCACCGAAAAAACATCGACTCCCCACCTACCGGTTATTTCTACCCTGCAAATGACCCAACTTAAACGGTATTCAGAATTGATCCAGGGAACCCTTATCAACCAGGGGAGAATGCATTTCCCTGGACGTGGAGCACAGCCGAATTTGGTGCTTGATTTAACCCAGACCCCTTTGATTAAGAACGAAGACGGAGAGAAAACCATTATCATTCCCCGGGATAATGGCAGTTCCCTGGGAAAGGATCTTGTGGAAAATATCCGAGCATATTGGAAGCAGATTAAAATACAGGAACTTGACAATGCCATCTCCATGGCCGAAGAATTAGAAAGAGATAAAACCTCTATAGATGACAGGCCCGTTGATACGGCCAAATTCATCTCCACCCTGTTATCAGTTACCCAAGCCTCATATACACCCGACCAAATCATTTCATTTACCATTGGCACCATTGAAATAAACGCATCTTTAGGCCGCATTAGCAGGCTCGGCCAACCGGATCTGTTGATCAACACAGGAAATGTCTATGGGCTGGCACTTGAGGCCATAGAAAAAAAAGGGAATCAAATTCTCACGATTCCCCCAGGATTAACAATGTCGGAATTGATCCTTAGTCTCTTTCCCCGCCTTGGGTATTCCATCTGGAAAAACCCCTCCTTTACCACCTCCGGGCAGGTCGAGACCATCAAGGGGATCTATGCTAAAAAGGATACGGAAGAACTCTTGTTCACCCGGCAGAAACCAACCGCAGAAGCCTCTTCATTCCTGAAATCGGAAAATATCCAATTTCTTATTCTAAACCAATAAACACCATTTCGAGGAGACCCATGCCCATAAAAAAATTGGTAATATTAATATTTTTCGGCTTTATCATTTCATCCTGTGTCAATTCTGCCAGCCAGCAAAATGAAATTCAAATTGCACAGGCAATGAAACAAGAGGGGGATATTTTCCAGACCCAGGGAGATTATACCGCGGCGCTGACCAAACTGCTTGAAGCGGAAAAAAGAACCCCCCATGATCCCTACCTGCAAAATAGCCTGGGCCTGGCGTACATGGGCAAAAACAGAGATGATCTGGCAGTTCTATCCTTTAAAAAAGCACTGTCCGCAAAACCCGATTACCTTGAAGCCATCAATAATTTGGGAGCAGCCTACCTTCGCCAGGGAAAATCGGAAATAGCCATAGAAAACTTTAAGACGGTTTTGGACAGTCTAGTGTATCCAACCCCCCATTATCCCCTTTCAAATATCGGATGGGCCTATTTACGGAAAAAAGAGTTTCATCTGGCCGAAACTTATTTTAAAAAAGCCCTGGATAAACGGCCCTGGTTTGCGGCTGCCTCCCATGGACTTGCCCAGACCTATCTTCAGACCGGTAAGTTGGACCAGGCCATGGATTATCTGCACCAATGTCTCGACAGGTCTCCTGATGCGGCCATTTTCCATGCAGATTTGGCACAGGTTTACGACGAAAAAGGACAAAAACAGCAAGCCATAAAATCCTGGCAAAAGGTGCTGATGCTGGTCCCGGAAAGATCTGTGCTTGCGAAACTAGCGGAAACCAGATTATCTGAACTTAATTAAATCTGAACTCTATTGATCGGTCTCTATTATACTTAGCTACTATTGTTTGACCTGATTTTTTACATTCCGTTTTTGTTCAAGCTGAACAATTGACGGGGTTAAAAATATCAGCAACTCAGTCCGATTATCCTTTTGGGTGTCAACACCAAAAAGGTAACCAATGACCGGTATACCGGTAAGAAAGGGGATACCGTCGTTGTCCTGGGAATTTGTTGTTTTGACAACACCACCGATCACAACGGTATCATTGTTACTGACCAGGAGCTCTGTCTCTGCCTCATTGGTGGAAAGGTTTGGAACCCCATCGGAAGTATATGAACTAATATCATTTTTGGTGATAAGAATGGTCATGGAGATGCGATTATCCGGTGTCACATGGGGCGTGACCTCCAGGAGAAGATCAACATCCTTGAAACTGGTAGTGGTACCGCCGGATTCACTCTCCTCGTGATAGGCAATTTCCTCACCCTGCTTAATTTTGGCCTTTTTATTGTCCAGGGTCAATATTCTCGGAGAGGAAACAATCCTGACATCTCCCTGTTCTTCAGAGGCTTCAAGCTTCGCATTCAAGGCTGTCACGGAAGACCCGAACAACCTAAAAAATGAAAAATTCGTTGCAAGACCACTACTATTTACAGACACATCAAAATCATCCACAAATGTCGAAACAACATCTGTGGCATTGGACAAATTCCATGACACCCCAACGCTCCGTGCAAATTCCTTGGTAACTTCCACCACCTTTACCTCAATCATGATCTGGGGTGTTACCGTATCCAGCCGATAAATAATTTCCAAGGCCTGGTCTATTGTTGCCTGGGTATCGGTGAGGATAATCATGTTGGTCCGCTGATCCACAGACATGGTTCCCCTTTCCTTGGTAAGTATCTGCTCAATATGGGGCCTGATATCTGCCTCGGCATCTGAATAATTAATGGGGATATATTGGGTCACCAAGGGTTCAAAACTTTTTTTCTGCTCAAGGGATTTCTTTTTGGCAGCAATGGCATCCTGCAAGAGTTTTTCTTCATTTTGCAGGGTAGAAATCGTAGCAATTCGGATTACGTTTCCTTCGTTCTTTTTCCCAAGACCATTCATTTTAAGCACAAGGTTCAGCACCTGGTCCCAGGGAACCGGATTTTCCAGGGTCATGGTCACTTTCCCCTGAACATCTTTATCAATGGCAAAATTAAGACCGGAAACACTTCTGAGAATCCTGAAAACATTTTTGATATCCGTATCATAAAAATCCAGTTTTATCTTTTCTCCGGTATACCGCGGAGGAGATTCGCCGGGTATGCGGCTACCTGTCTTTTGTTTTGCCAGGCTCTTTTCTTTAATATCATTGTCTGCAGGACGTGTTACTGCCGTGGTCTTGTTTTCTATCGTTGCACTTAAAACATCTATTTTTGCCTTATCAAATGGCGGCGGCACAATGTGAGAGGGTTCAAATACCATTGTAATGAAGTTTTGATCCTGGACAATTTGAAAGGGAACCTGCTCTCTGATATTGATCTCTATAACGGCGTTCTTTGTATTAACAGTTTTGGGTTCAATGCTCTCCACGGCAGAATTAAAATACCGGGTTAAAAGAGGGCGCTTATGATGTTCTGGAATCTGTGTGTTGTAAAGGGTCAGGTATAATTTTTCATCACTTTGCAAGGTGGTATCATATTTTATCGGATGATTGGTTTCCACCCGGATATCAGACCTGCCCGACGGCTGGGTATCAAACTCAATACCGGTCATTAGGGCTGGTGTATCCGGCACAACCACCGGCGTTAATATTTTTGGCACTGATATTTTCTTTTTCGGAGCAGCGACCATCCCATTGGATTCCATGGTCATCTCTTTAGAAAGAATCGAATCAGCCTCTTTATCCGGGGGCTGTTTCAGGAATAGAATCACCCGCAGCTGTTCGCCCTCTTCCTGGACCACATAGGTAAGATCCTGATTCAAGAGAATTTCAAGTTTTACCGTAGTCTGATTTTGGTCTGCATAGGTCAGTTTAAGACCCCCGATGGCTTCGTTCTCAATTGCATCCAGGATAAGACCTGGATTTATACCGGTTTTTGGAAAATATACACAAATAGCAAAGGGAAAGGACTGCTTAATCGAGGTAAAGCTAAGTTTTTGATTCCCCTTAATCAGTATTTCAATAATTTTATTTTGTTTTTTTACATCAATTTCATGGATATATCTTTGCCCGGGCACAACACCTTCCGGTGACAAGTCGGCGTCAGTTGTTTTATCCGTTTGGGCCTGACCCGCATCTGGTGTGTCGATATTTTCCACTTTTCTGGCCATACACCCGGCCAGAAATAACAGCGTTAAGACCACAAGAACCAGTGTAATCCAATAATTTTTTTTACCAAACTGAAAAACCGGCATATTATTCCTCGCCCTCTTTTTTTTGTAATTTAATTTCTTGAAAACGAGCCTGCAGCTTCCCTTTATAATCTTTCACATATTCTTTTACAACAATACTGCTTTGGTTGATTTTTGAAACCTGCCCATTATTTTTACCCATGTAGGTGCCTATATTAACTTCATATCCTTTTCCAGTCGCTTCTTCCACCATTGCCAGTTGTCTGTTTTCCATCAGGATAACCGCCACAAGTTTTATCTGACTTAATTCCATTTTCTCAAGAGGGGTCAACACTCTTTTGGGTTTTTCATCCGCCACCAAACCGGCAGCACTCTTTTCATCTTTTTCCTGGATCAAGGGTAAAAACGGATTCAATTTCCCGGTTGAATCATACCGGGCAACCCCTTCTGTAGTATCCGATTTCCCAGGCTGCGTACTAGCAATCGTCTGTTCATTTTTAAGCGATACCTGTGTAACATCCCCAGACGGGACCTGAACTGTTTTTTTGGCATCTTTTTTTTTGGCATCTTTTTTGGGGATAGTTTGGGCCTGAACCGTTTTTGCCGACCCCATACTCTTTGGCTGGGAGGTCAGTTTTTCAGCCGTCTTTCCAGGGGGAGGCAAAATTTTGCCGGAAACGATGACAGGTGTCCTTGCCGGTTTCTTTGTTTCAGATTGTCGTTCACACCCAGTAAAAAACCCAAGCACGGCGATCATTAAAATGACAATTGATATTCTAATCATGTTTACCATACCAGTCAGAATTATCCTTTTTTCTTTCCTATAGGTTTCTTTTTTTTCCCGTTTGTATTTTCTTCTTTTGGCTCTGCAAACATATAGGTTACCGCACTGCAATCCATTTGAATCAGACCTGCATCCTTTTTATTGGTCGCCATGGACATGTTGTTTATATTGACGATCCGGTTTAAATTACCCACCTGAGAAAAAAAATCAGCAATCTGGTGAAAATTGCCCTCGACCTTTAAGGACAGGGGTATTTCTTTATAAAATTCCTTGTTGACAACCGGAGCTGGCTGAAAAAGCAAAAACGCAAGACCGGCATTGCTTCCGGCCTTTGACACCCCCCTCAAAAGAGAAGGTATCTCCTTTTTCTCCGGTAGAGCCTTCATGGCGATATCAAATTCTTCCTGAATCTTGGCCATTTTTGTTTCAAATTCTTTTAATACTCGTGCTTTTCGCTTAAAGGTTTCCAATTTCGTAACCTGGGTTTTGTATTCGCTTTTTACGCTCTGTAACATCTTATTCTTGGGAGCAAATATAAAATAATAGTAACTCCCCCCCATAACCGCGATGGTCAAAACACAGATAAGCAAACGTTGAACCTTGCTCAGCCTACCAACTTTTTCAAAAAAGAAGGCTATTTTTTCCTTGATTTCGTCTCGTTTATTCTTCTCTGTATCCGAGGCCATTATTTCCCTTTTTTATCCTTGCCGCCATCTTTCTGGGCAATGATTTTTTTGGTACAAAACAGCTCAAAGGATTTGAGCATAATCCCTTCCTTGAACTTTTGCACCTTTGATCGTTTTAAATCAATGTTGGAAAAAAGAGCGGAAATTTCAAGATTCCTCATAAAATCTGCAATTGTCGGATTGTCAAAGGCCACGCCCTTTAAGGTCACATGAGCTGAATCAGCTTTCATACTTTCGAGCCACATTCTTTCAGGGACTACCCTTTCAGACAATTCCTCCAAAAGAACAAACTGTTCCATCCGTTTTTCTTCAAGGGAAGATACGATCTTCAACTTATCCTCAAGAATTTTTAAATTTTTCTTTATCTGAGTAACCCTGTCCGCCTTTTCTTTATACAGCTCAATCTGGGCCTTGACCTGTACTATCCGGGCCTTGGTTTCAATAATTTCTTTGTTAATACCCAGAGTATACCAAGCCAATAGGAGGGATACCATCACTATGGACAAAAAGAAGATAGAAACCTGGCGGCGAATGTTTTCTTTTTTACGGGCAACCCTAAAGGGCAGAAGATTGATTCTTATCATTTATCATCCAGCCTTCTCAATGCGAGGCCCAATGCAATCGGTGCCTGGAGCCCGATACCAGATATAAATGAGTCTGGAAATCGTTTTTTATCCAGAATCAATCCTTCAAAAGGATTAATGCCAACAACCTCCACATTCAGCTCAGACTTAAGGATGTCTGAAAATCCTTCCACAAGCCCGCCGCCTCCGCTTAAGACAATTTTTTCAACTTTCTTCTCTTTGTTGCTGGTTTGAAAGGTATCAACCGCTTCACAAATTTCAGAACACCAGCTATTTGCAATACGCTGGCTGATCTCAGCTATGGTCTTGGAATCTTTTTGATCGGTATTACCAAAAACCATATTTTCAGCTTCTTCAATACTGATATCAAGCAGACCTGATAGCTCCTCTAAAATCTGATCTGTGCCGGAAACATTATCCCGCATCATCAACGAGATATTTCCTTTTAGAATATTCAGCGAAGTTTTTGAAGCCCCAACATCCACCAATAAGGTCACCGTTTCGGAATCTGAATCCGGTAGGACTTCATAAATATTTTGCAGGGCAAAGGTGTCAACATCAATTATTTTAGGCGTTAAACCTGCCAGGGAAAGCAGATCAATATACTCGGCAACCAGATCTTTTTTAACAGCCACAAGCAAAACATTCATCTGATCCAGCGAGAAATCACTTTCCCCAAGAATCTGATAGTCAATATTCACATCGTCAATATCATAGGGAATATATTGTTCTGCTTCCGAATGAATCGTTGTGTGGAGTTCTTTTTCCGGCACTTTTGCCGTAGTAATTGTTTTTATGACGACGGAATGCCCACCTGTTGAAATTGCCACATTTTTTTCTTTGATTTTCTGGGATTTAAAAAGAGTACGAATGATATTGGCAACCCCTTTCATATCGATTACCCGTCCTTCAACAATCGCCCCGGAAGGAACCTGCGCCACACCAAACTTTTTAAGGATTTTTCCTTTTTCGGAAACCTTAAGCTCAGCAACCTTTATGAATGAAGAGCCGATATCTAAACCGACAAGATGATCCGTTTTCCTAAATAGCATACACTTTCATCCTTATTCGGCAAGCCATGCATCAAAACACCCTGCAGTACCTTCAATCTTTTGTATTGATAAGTAGCAACAATATCACTATAATTTGATATGATATGACGCTAAAGTCAAGTTTAATCATTATCTATGACAATTGATAGCAAAAAAAACCAGGGCTTGCCAAAAACAAAAATATAAAAAAATACATAATACCAAGGAAGCTTGTGAAGAATATACCGAAAAAAGAATCAAGTCCCCAGGGGGTTCGCCCTTTTGTGCTGGTCAAAGCCTTTACCTTTTCCAGCCTGATCGTCATGCTGACGGCCACCATTGTGATTGCCGCTTTAAATGCCCACTGGGTCAGAAATATCCTCCTTGAAAAAAACAAAGAATACAATTCTCTTCTGGTGGAGAACCTTAATCATCAAATCTTTCTAAGATTTGTTGCACCGGTTGTATATCAACACGGTGAAATCAAATTGAGGGAGAATGCCCAGCATATGCTTCTGGACACCGTCATCAAATCAACCCTCCACAGCTTTCATGTTGAAATGGTCAATATATATGGAACCGATAATATTATCGGGTATAGTTTCGATGACAACCAGATTGGAAAGAAAAACGCCGGCGGTGTCCACTATGAGAAGGCCATGAAAAATCACGCCACCTCCAAACTGATCCAAAAAGGCAGTTTTCTTGAATTGATGTTCTGGTTCCCAAAGGAAACAAAAATCATCACCTTTGCCCCCTTAATTCAGGAAGTAGAATTCTCCCGTTCCGGAAAACGAATGGTTATCGGCGTAATCGAGGTCATCCGGGATATCTCCGATGATTACCAAGATGTTTTCAGACTCCAGGGACTCATCGTTGCGACCTGTTCCATTATCATGGGTATCCTGTTTCTCATACTCAGATTTGTGGTCAAGCATGGAGAAAGAATCATTGAACAAAGAGCAGAAGAACGCCTCAAACTTGAAGAAAAACTGAGGAGAGCCGAGCATCTTTCTGCCATCGGAGGCATGACAGCAGGGGTTTCCCATGAAATCCGAAATCCCTTGGGGATCATTAAAAGCAGTGCCCAACTATTAAAAAAGAAAATGGCCAAACTGGATCCTTACAGCAATATCCCGGATATAATTGTGGAAGAATCAACAAGACTCAACCATATTATTACCGACTTTCTTGATTTTGCAAAACCAAAGGTCCCGGATCTAAGGCCCTGCATCATAGATGAGGTAATTGAAAAAAATCTGATTT
This sequence comes from uncultured Desulfobacula sp., assembly GCA_964459195.1. GTDB lineage: Bacteria > Desulfobacterota > Desulfobacteria > Desulfobacterales > Desulfobacteraceae > NBML01. The sequence continues at coordinate 2,149 of CAYWNB010000008.1, read as the reverse complement.
TTCTGGCCTCCCAGATTCAAGAGGCAAAAATCCATATCAAAACACAGTATCAAGAAAACATCCCGGAAATTATGGCGGACACCGCCATGCTCTATCAGAGTTTTTTAAATATTTTATTAAATTCTTTCCATGCATTGAAAAAAAACGGAACTATCACCATTTCCACATGGTCAGACCCCGACTTTGTCCATATCTGTTTTACAGACACGGGTTACGGTATCAGCGAAGATGTGCTAAAGAAAATATGGACCCCATTTTTCACGACCAAGGATACCGGGACCGGACTTGGTCTTGGTATTGTCAAAAACATTATTGAAGCCCACAAGGGACAGATCCACATCTCCAATGCCAAACCTTTGGGGACAAAAGTTGAAATCACCTTACCGATTCAGGAGTGATACTAGATGGAAAATATATTAATTGTGGATGATGAAAAGCATTATCCAATGATAATTGGAGAAATCCTCCAAGAGGAGGGCTATCGAACATTCACAGCCCCAAGCGGAATGGAGGCCCTGGACATCTTAAACACCCAGCTCATTGACCTTGTCCTCACCGACGTTAAAATGCCGGGAATGACCGGCATTCATCTGCTGGAAAAAATAAAAGAACTCAAACCGGACATGCCGGTCATCATCATGACGGCATTCGGCAGTGTTGAAAAGGCAGTTGAAGCCATGCACAAGGGAGCTTATACCTTTATCCTCAAGCCCTTTGAAAATGAAGCGTTGATTGCCCACATTGCAAAAGCCATCTCCGTGTACAAAATTGTAGAGGAAAATCATATCCTCAAAGATGCCATGCGAACAAGATATCAGTTTGATAATATCATCGGAAAAAGCAAGCTCATGCAGGAATTGTATGAAATCATTCAAAAAGTGGCACCCACCAATGCCTCTGTCCTCATAGAAGGAGAAAGCGGCACCGGCAAAGAACTTGTGGCAAAATCCATCCACTACAACAGCCCGAGGAAAAACAAATCCCTTGTGGCAGTCAATTGCGCCGCCTTTGCTGAATCCTTATTGGAAAGTGAATTATTCGGCCATGAAAAAGGCGCCTTCACAGGGGCAGCAAACATGAAAAAAGGACGGTTTGAACTGGCCGACAAGGGCACCCTTTTCCTGGATGAAATTGGCGAACTTCCCATGACCCTGCAGGTAAAACTTCTCCGGGTTCTCCAGGAACGGTCTGTGGAGAGGGTCGGGGGAACAATGGCTATCCCCGTTGACTTCCGTTTGATAGCCGCTACGAACAAAATTCTTGAAGACGAGGTACAAAAGGGAACTTTCAGGGAAGACCTGTATTATCGACTCAATGTCGTAAAAACGACCATCCCGCCCTTAAGGGATCGCAAGGAAGATACCCTCCTGCTGATCAATCACTTTATTAAAAAATACATCAGCGAGGCAGGGTCTGTGAGCCGTGTGACTGGTATAAACAGAAAAGCCGCCCAGATACTGTGTGATTATGAATGGAAAGGAAATGTAAGGGAGTTGGAGAATGTCATTGAGCGGGCCGTTATTCTTTCCAGCGGCAACTTGATCTCTCCGACAGACCTCCCCATACAACTTCGACAAAGCTCAGGAACAGCCCTTCAACTGGATGGAATCCCAGATGGTGTCGGCCTGTCAGAGACCCTTGCTGCAGTGGAAAAAAGGATGATTCAACGGGCCATGAAACTATCGGGTAATGTTCAAACCAAAGCGGCACAGCTTCTGGGGATTGGCAAAAGCGGATTGAACCAGAAACTAAAAAAATTTAATCTGGACAGAGAACTCAATCAAGATAAATAACTGAATTAATTATATAATAGATATATTTTCGTGCCAAGTTCAAAATATTGAACCCTTTGCAAACGCCTTTCAGTTCAAGTCAGAAACCCCCTCCTCCCTTTAAACCTTTCCAAGGAAGTTCAAATTTTTGAACCCTTCACGATCAGACATAAAGTACCGGCGAAAAAGCCAGCAACATTTCGGAAAAAATAGAGGTTTTATAGTATAGTAATTTTAGATAGTTACAATAAATATAATAAAATAATAAAATACAGGCGGGAATTGGCAGGAGATTTGCATTAATTAAACCCACTAACCAAACGTTAGTTTTTTCATCTTTTTTTCCTTTTCTAAAAAAGGCTGCCAATGGCAGCCTT
>CAYWNB010000007.1:37348-41052 GCA_964459195.1 uncultured Desulfobacula sp. | reverse complement strand
GGGAAGGCTGCCAGGTCAAATCAATGTCCTCTCCGATCAGACGCTTTAGCATTTTAAGCATATCATCAAGGACGTGGTTCAGGTTTATTATCTTGGGATCAATCGTCTGTTTGCGTGCAAAGGCTAACAATTGTCTGGTCAAATTGGCGGAACGTTCGGCAGCCTTATGTATCTCTTCCAAATTTGCTGTGAGAGGATTTAACGGGTCAATATCTTCCTTTATAATTTCAGCATTGCCAAGGATGATACTCAGCATGTTGTTGAAGTCGTGAGCAACACCACCTGCAAGCCTTCCTACGGATTCCATTTTCTGGGCCTGAACCAATTGTGCCTGTAATTTTTCACGCTCAATCTCGGATCGTTTACGTTCGGTGATCTCTACGATTGATCCTTCAAGAAATCCTTTTTCGGGGAAAATCATTGCTGAAAAGGATATCCAGATTTTGACGTCATCCTTGCGGATAATTTGGGTTTCGTAATCGCTGACAAATCCATTTTTTTGTAAAAGGCTCAAAAGTTTTTTGCGCCCGTCGGAATCAACCCACGCATCGGCAGCATTGAATTCCGCCATGCAATCTTGAATATTTGAATACCCTGCCATTTTTGCATATCGTTCATTTATCTCAAGGACCTTGCCGTCAGAAATTCTATTCCTGAACAACGCGACCTGGGCATTCTCAAACAAGGATTGATATTTTTTTTCACTGACCTTCAAAGCCTCTTCTGTCTTTTTTTGCTTAGTTATATCCTGAAAGGTTCCTTTCAACTTGACAGTTTTTCCATCCACTACCTCTGGATGGCATATCGTATGAGTCCTCAGATTATTTCCTTTGGCGGTGATAAACCGAATCTCCATATCATATGGCTCACCATAATTAATTGTTCGTTCTATGGCTTGAGATAATTTCTCCCTGTCTTCCGGATGAAAAAAATTGATTGCCTCTTTTAAAGACGGTTTGACACCCTGTGGAAGTTCATGAATGCGATAGGTTTCATCTGTCCAGAATAATTCAAGCGTATCAACATCCAATTCCCATCCCCCCACTTTCGCCATCCGTCCAGTTGCGTCGAGAAGTGCTTTGTTTTTTTTAAGTAATGCCCGGGTTTGTTTCGATTCAGTGATGTCTCGTGCAACGGCAAACGTCACGCCTTGTTCCAGATTTGGATGGCTCACCCAACTCAACCACCTATAGCTACCATCTTTGCAACGATATCGATTTTCAAAGTCAATGACTTTTGCTTCCGACTTCAACCTTTCCTCGACTGTAATTCGGGTTGCTTCAATATCTTCGGGGTGAATAAAATCAAGGAATGGTTTTTCCAAAAGTTCTTCTTCGGAAAAACCGAGTACTTCTGTGAAAGCAGGATTGACCTTTAAGAAAGTTGACGTTTGAATATCGGCGATACATATCAAGTCAATCGACATGGCAAATGCTTGTGCGAGATCCTCTGCGGCCTGGTTATTCTCTGTTATACTTCCTTGTTTACATTTTTCTAAAGATAACTCTAATGTCTTGATTCTTGCTTCTAATTGTTCATATGTAGGTTTTTTTGACATAAACATCTCCAAAATTTATGAAATCGTCAAAGTTCTCTCAAAATTATAAAACCCAATCATATTTTATTATCTTTTTGGCTTTTCATTTCAATATACCACTCCTCATCACCATATAATTCATCGGAACAGTCAGGGCACATGCCATGACTAAAAGAGACTTCAGAGTGTTTTTGAATATATGACTCCAGAATATTCCAATACCCTTTATCATCCCTGATTTTTTTACAATGACTGCAAATGGGCAAGAGTCCGCTCAATTGCTTTATATCTGCCAGAGCTTTTTGTAACTCTGCAATCAACTCACTGTTCTTTTTTTCTGCGGTATCCCGCTTGTCCAGATTCCGGCTGTTTAGAAGCGCAATGGCGGCAAGTTCACCAAAGCCACCTGCTATTCTGGCGTCATCGTCTGTAAAATCACTGTTTTTGTTGGCAAGTCCCATAATACCGATGGTCTTGCCTTTAATAACAAGCGGTGCAAACATGACGTTTTCAAGCCGCACATGACCTTTGGGCATAAACTTTAACCATTTGGAATCCATAAAGTCATTGTCATACACAGTCCTGTTGGTTCGGTATGCGGTTTCCCTTAGCCCCCTGATCGGCATTGGCAGTTCCGGATCAACCGAACAGGGCAGATCGCCTGCTTCCAGAAACAACACTTCGTTTTCTTCCCCGTCTTCGGACAACAGCGCCACATACCCGGATGTTGATCCAATGGTTTCAGAGCAAAGATCAAACACCTTTCGGGCAGTAATTTGAAAATCAGTCTGTTCCAGGATGGCCTCAGCACCTTTTAAAAAAGCCTGGACTTCTTTCTCCCGCAAATGAGAATCGGTTAGAGACTTTTCTAATTCATGTTTTGCCGATTTCAACGCTGAGATATCTGAAATCATCAGCAGCAGTTCATTCTTATTGGAATCCGGGTCATAAATTGTTCGGGTATGTGACTTGGCTCTTATTTGGATATGATATTCTCTGCTATTGGCTCCAATTATTCGATATTCTAACTGCTTGCCCTCAGGTTGTTTGAACACTGCATTAAATCTTGCACGGAATGTCTGACCGTCTTCTTGGACCAGCAGGTCGGCAAATGCAATGTTTAAACCATTCAATTGTCTTTTGGCTGTCATGGTTTCGAACGCCGAGTTGAATTGTTTTATAATTCCGGCCTTATTCAAGATGACATACCCCATGGGGGCATTGTTAAATAGACTGATATACCTGTTTTTATTGGCATCAGATATCAACTGGGCATTTCTGAGTTCCTCGTTCTGAATTTCAAGTTCGATTTGATGGATCTGCAATTCTTCGACCAGTTGATTGATCGATTGACGGTCCATGTCTTTGATACCATCAGATGATGAGTTGAACTTTTTTTGTGCTTTCTGTCTCAAGGCCTCTTTAAAATCATTGGAATTCATAAAATCAATCTCCTGCGCGATTCTTTTTTATTGCCAACAGTTTTTGTATTTCCTTTTGATCCGTGATTTCTTCAAACATGGTAAATACTTGAAAGGGTTTTTTTTCCTTATTTTTGAAATCAGGAAAAGCATTAACCTGTATCCAGCTGTGCTGTTTGGCCTCTGGATCAAAAACCCCCATAATAAAATTTCTTACAAGTTTGCCGGAATTAAGGGCAATCATCGACGGATGTTTATTTCCAGGAAGGTCTTTCCCGTCCGGCGTGATGACTTTCCAGTCCGGATCGATAGAGGTTTTCCCTTTCAATTGGTCCAACGATAACCCCAGAATTTTTTCTGCTGCCGGGTTGGCAGAAATTATTTTTCCATCAACGTCTTGATACACAACACCTTGGCTTACCCGTTCAAAAAGAGTGTTGTGTTTCACTTCGGTTTCACCCAACTGCTGCCACATTTTTTCATGGATGGTGATATCATCAAAAATGACTGCCAATCTGTCTTTTGGAAGCTGGAAGGCAGTCACACGGAAATGACCGGACACACTGTCATCTCCATATTGTAAATCATCGATTACAAAAGGATCACCGGTTTTCATTACATTCAAAAAATTGTTTAAAATTCCGGGCTCTTCTGCATTTGGCCAGATTTCTTTAAACGGCATACCCTTTGATTTTTTATGAGTGACACCGGTTAGTTGTTCAGCTTTTTGATTGCTGTGTTCAAGA
>CAYWNB010000007.1:30466-37248 GCA_964459195.1 uncultured Desulfobacula sp. | reverse complement strand
CCTCCAAGGGGTGAAATCCTTCCATGTTGTGAGAAATATGATGGACAGGCCTTCCGATATCTTTTTCCAGTATATTGAAAATTGACGTTACTTTCGGAGAATATTTACGGATTTCATTGTTTTCATCCAGGATTAATATGCCGACACCAGAGCTTGAGAGCAGATTTTCAACATCATTGTTCATCTCGGTCAATTCTGTGATCTTATTCTGATATTCGGAATTGACCGTAAACAGTTCTTCATTGGTGGACTGTAACTCTTCATTGGTACTTTGTAATTCTTCATTGCTGGCCAGCAATTCCTCATTTGTTGCCTGCAGTTCTTCATTGGAGGTCTCAAGTTCTTCGATGGTTGCCTGAAGATTTTCCCTTGCAAATTGAAGTTCCTGTTCTAGATCATTTATTCTCTGCTGGACATCCTGCTCGATATCATACACCTCACCATTCAGGGAATTTTTGCGATTCTCAGTTTTGACCTCTTCAAAAAACACAGCAACCAGAGACTCAAACCCTTTTTTATCTGGTAGTGGAAGGATTCGCAGCGTGATGTTTTTTCTGTCATTCTGATGATTGAATTTGACATTGGTGTAGACCAACTCTGTTTTGGTCCTCATTGCTTTCTGGATACCGGTTGCCAATGGGATTGCAAGGTGTTTCCGGGCCATTTTGGTGATATCGTAAACCATTTTACCTGAAGGAACCTTAAAATAACCACCCGTTTCACCAAAAATGTGCAGGACCGTCATTTCCTCATTTACAATGACGGACAAGGGGATATACTGCCCCGGCAGAATACTCAGATACCGATCCGTTATGCTGTTGTCTTCTATTCTTCTGCTTAATCGTCTGGGTTCTCCCATTGTGAATAAATAGTTTGTTTTAAAAGACTGATTTTCATTTAATTCTTTATCACTTGGGTGAATTTTGGCCTTATACTTTCCGACCGAACGATAGAGCTTGTGTCTTTGATGTATGACATCAAAGCAATCGCTCATTTCCCCGAGAGTCTCACTGGTGCCAAGGAACAGAACCCCACCGGGGTTCAAAGAAAAGTTAAACATTTCCAATGCCTTTTTCTGGAGCACCGGTTGCAGGTATATGAGCAAATTTCGACAGCTGATCAGATCTATTTTTGTAAAGGGCGGATCTTTCACCAGATTGTGCTGGGCAAACACCACCATTTCCCGGATATGTCTGGCAATCTGATAATTATCCCCTTTTTTATAGAAATATTTTCCCAGAAGAGTGGGGGTCACATCTGCTGCAATACTTTCCGGGTAAACCCCGTTCCCTGCATGCAGGATGGCATTGCGATCAATATCAGTGGCAAAAATCTTGATATCCTTTGAAATGCCAAGCAAGCCCATGGTTTCCTTGGCAAGAATCGCTATGGAATAGGCTTCTTCACCAGTGGAACAACCGGCTATCCAGAATCTGATTTCCCTGTTTTTTGTACGGCGAATAATATCCGGCAGGCCGTTTTTCATCAATTCATTCATGGCCTCAGAATCTCTGAAAAAATTGGTGACACCAATTAGTAACTCCTTGTAAAGGGTTATGACCTCGGCAGGAAACTGATTTAAATATTGCACATAATCATTTAAATCATCGACCTGCGTTACGGTCATCCGCCGTTCGATCCGCCGGGTAATGGTAGAGGGCTTATAATAGGTAAAATCGACCTTGGTTCTTGCCCGAAGTTCGGAAAAAATTTTGGTCATCCCCTGCTCATCCTTTATCAACCGATCGGATGGCTTTTTCCCGGACACATATGGGTGCTCAACATAGGCCGTCAACTGATCCGCCATTTCTTCAGGTGGCAGAATAAAATCAGCAACCCCGGTTGATATGGCGGCTCTGGGCATCCCATCAAATTTGGCAGTAGACTCTTCTTGAACCATGACCATACCGCCGTTTTCTTTTATGGCCCGAACCCCCCGGGTGCCGTCACTTCCCGTTCCGGACAGGATAATGGCAATGGCTTTTTCTGCCTGGTCTTCGGCAAGAGACCGCAGGAAAATATCAATGGGCAGGTTCACGCCCCGGGCACTGTCTCTTTTTTTTAAAATGAGTTTGCCGTGAAATATGGTCAAGTTCATTTGAGGCGGGATCATGTAAATATTATTCGGTTCTACGTCCATACCGTCCACAGATCGGTGGACCGGAATTTTTGTTTTTTTTGACAGCAGTTCCACCATCAGGCTTTTATAATCCGGTGACAGGTGCTGTATCACTATAAACGCAAGACCGCTGTCTGTGGGCATGCGGCTGAATAAATCTTCAATTGCCTCTAATCCGCCGGCAGATGCACCGACACCGACATAATGCGAAACCTGATTGGCATTTTTTTTGTTTTTCATCAAGGGTGTCGTCCTTTATAAACTGCTTTATACTTTACAAGCAACCAGTTGGTACGAAACGGATGTATCCATGCGAATTAATAAAACGCGTATTGTTTCTATAATAATTCATAATTTTACTTTACCATAAAACGGGGGGCAGGTGTCGCCAAAAAACCGCCAGCTTTTTACAGTTAAAACCTGGTAATTTTATCTGCGGGTTTGTAGGAAGGATTTTAAATTGATTTTATCGCCGGTAAGATTTAATTTCTTTCTGATATTTTCCCGGTGAAAATAGATGGTACGGACACTGGTTTGAAGGATATTCGCAATCTCTTTTGTACTTTTACTTTCGCGAATTAAATTTGCCACCTGAATTTCCAGTGGTGTGAGATTTGAGGAAATAGCGTTGATTGATTCATTCCCTTTAAAAAGGATTTCTCTAATGTTACGGTTTAATATATTAAAAATTAAAGAGGCTTCTTCTTGACTTTTATCTTTTATCGGTAAATCAAAATAGGGAAAAATAAGTTTTTTAAAGTTTTCAATGATTTCATTTTCCCGGTTTCTCTTTTCTGTATCACGATGATCCATAAGCACATTCAAAGCTGTATTCATCTGCTCCAATTTTAAAGTATGGGCTTCAAGTTCATCTTGTTTTTTTTGAATTTCGACTTGCTGCTGTTTTCTTTCAGAGATATCTATTGCCGTGGAAAGTAGCCTCTTTATACCCTTTATTTCAATCACCTCAGCCGAATATAAGCAGGTCATTGTTGACCCATCACTGCGATTAAGGTCGAATTCGGCATGCCGGATATATCCTTTTTTTTGCACCGTTTTTTTAAGCAAGTCACGGTCTTTTTTTCTTATAAAGCCAATCTCAACCGATGTCTTACCAATCACATCCTCTTTATTATATCCTGTAAATTTTACAAATGTGTCATTGACTTCAAGGTAAGTGCCATCTTCAATTTTGCTGAGAGTGATAAGAACCGGTGCATTTTGAAAAACTTTCAAGAACATGTTCTGGGTTTCTTTCAATGCTTCTTCAGCGATTTTTTTTTCTGTAATATCACGGCAAGTGTAAAGGATTGCCCCATCTTCTATTTCGACTTTTTTAACATTAACCAATAGAAATAGTGGCCGGTTGTTCTTCCTTAGCACTTCAACAAGGATATTGGGTATTTCATTTTTCTCATCCAATTCTTCGGAAGTATAAATTCTTTTACCAAAAAGCTTTTCAATTGATTTTAATTCAGCGATTTCATCCGATTTTAATCCAAAAATAAAATCTGTATTGGGACAGATATACGTAAACATCCCCATCTCATCAGTGATAAAAACAGCATCAGAAATATTCTCTATCGTTGTTCTGTGAAGCTTTTCTGATCGTTTTAGTTCTTCCCGTGTCCTTTTTCGATCTGTTATATCCAACCAATTGGCAAGATAATAATCCAGGTCACCGTCTTTTGTGACGGGTGCTGAAGTAATTTCTACATGGAATATCTCTCCATTTTTCTTTTGGAATTTTTCTTCCATTCCAGTAGCACCTTTTTTTATTGCCTTGGCTAAATCTGTTTGTATTTTTTCTAAAGTATCTTGTGTCCACCATGGGTAGGGAGGTTTTAATCCGATCACTTCACTTATTCCATATCCAGATAACTTTTCAAAAGACTTGTTTGTATAGGCAATGGATTTTTCCTTATCTATCACCAGTATGGGGTTTGGAGAGTGGTCAAGTAAATTGCTGCTGAATTTTTCTTTTTCAATCAAATTTTCTTTTATTGTACTGTGTCTTAATGCCAACGCCGCTACTTCACCAAATGCGTTAGCAATGTCGATATCATGTTCGTTGAAACCACCATCTTTATTGGCAAGTCCAATAACACCCGCCACATCATCACCAAACTTCAATGGTGCAAACAGCACATTATTCAGATCCATGTGACCTTCAGGCATATACTTTTTGTAAGTACTGTTCATGAAATTATTTGAATACGCTACCGCTCCGGTATCATACGCTTCTTTTCTCAATCCTCTTATGGGCATGGGAAGCGATGGGTCTACAAAACAGGGAAGTCCACCATCATCCAGAAATATAAGGTCATTGTCTTCTTCATTATCTGATTTCATTGCTACGTAACCACATGTTGCCCCAATATGATCTTTACAGATGTCATAAATGCTTCTGGCAGCTTCATTGAAATTGTTTGATAATGGAATCTTTCGGGTAGCCGCCAACAACATCGAGGCTTTTTTTTCATTGTTTTTAAGAGGCGTTATATTGGTGCTGACATGGAGTATTCTATCTAACTTGCCTTCTTTATCGAATACAGGTGTGCAGGATACAAGAAAGTTACCATTTCGTAACTCTATCTCGGCCTCTACATTATCAAAGACCTCACCTGAGAATAATTCTTGAAAAGGACAGAAATCTGGCCGAGTGCCACTGTTTTCAGTGTGCAGCACCTCATAGCATTTCTTATTCAACAGTTCGGATTCAGATGATCCAATGAGTTTTTCTGCTGCTGAATTCACAGAAATGATATTTTGGTCTGGATCTAAGGTAATTACAGAATTATTGACGGAGTTATACACGAGTTCAAGATCATGTGCAACTTTTTCTGAGACAGCCAGTCTTTGTTCTAATTCTTGGTAGGTCGGCTTCTGATCCATTTGTATTTCACCCTATGGCCTCGTAGTTTGGTAATTTTAACGAATTTTTATATACTGAGCACTATGCCAAAAAGAGCATTCTGATGCAAGATTCAAAAAAATTAAATTTCCTGTTTCAATGGGGGCTTTTTAATATCGGATTTTGGGGTGAGTTGTTATGGTATGAAATGTGACCAAAGTCTCTAAAAATTCACTGGGTATATCTTTTTCAATCAATCTCCCCCTGTCCAGTTATTTTCGGCTGATTACTGAAGATGGCTTTGGACAATAGGAAAATGATTCCCCTAATAAGATCCTAAACAATTTCATTCAATCACATTGATTAAACAGTGGATTCCACCGTTGAAATCAGTGGATTCACTTGGAACGGTCACAACATCGTAGCCAGCTGATCTAAAAGATGATATATTTTTACCGATAAGGGCCTTTTCTTCAGTTGTTGGTTTTTGAATGGAAACAGGCATGAGAAGCTTCCTCTGACCAGTTACTTTATCAATATAAGGGATGCTATTAATATAAAACTGGTGATTTAATACCCCGTCTATTGATGTGTCTATTTCTATCAATTTGTAACCTATCTTTTTTAATAAAGATTTTGTTTCCAATAAAAAACTTTTAATTTCATTTATGTCTTTGATATTTTGCTTTGGTTCGGTTCCAATAATGTTTGTTACTCCGGCGATACCATCCGGTAACAGAATCATTGTCTGGTCTAAATGAAACATATAGGAAGGTTGAGGTTTGTCTTCTCTTCCAATGATATAAACTTTATCAACCTTCAAATAGTTTTTGACCATTTCTGAAAAGTCTTCTTTATTCAATTTCTCTTCATAGTAGGCTCGCCAAACTATCTGGGTATCCTTAAATACGTCACCGCCACAAAACGCGATTTTGATTCCATTGATTCGATCAACAAGAACATTCCCGCCCATGAATATTAAAGGTGTTCTCAAGCCATCAATATTTTCTGATAAAAGTCTTTTTAGAAACAAATTATCAGGTTGAACATTAACGGTATCTTCTTTGTCGTTACCTTGGTCAGAATAGAACATCTTGTAGGTTTCCGGCATTAAGAGTAAATTTTTACCGTTTGAAAGTTTTGCGGGTTCGAAAAGGTCCTGAGCCCAAACAGTTCCTTTGGGAATAGTGATATTTTCCATCAGCCCCGAGTTCACAAGTTTTTCATTTTCAGCAAAGATTAAATAGAACTGTCCTTTATCTAAAGTTTTGATTTTAAAAGGGCGCAACATTGTTTTATTTTGAATGGGATGGGTTTTAAATCTTGTTCGAATCTCTTCCATGCGATCTTCAGGTAAGATTATCATGACCTGTGTATAGTTTGGAATATATTGCAAGACTTGAAAATGGCTATCAAGAGAAAGCGCAGGCACCAACGAATTTCTGGTTGGCAATGAGATAACTATTTTTTCCATCGTCCGATCATATTCCGGTATGATCTCATAAGAATATTGTCTGCGACTTTGATTTATATTTTGAAAAAAGGCGAACATTGTTATCAGAAAAATTATAAAAACACAGATGAACAATACAATAAAGAGCCACTTTGAATGGCTTAAAGGTTCTTTTCTAATTTTCTTGTTCACTTGGGAATTCTTTTCCAGCGTTGATAATCAAATAAATTATTATCATGCAAGCCATTGACGCTATAGTAAGAGCGATACCCATTAACCATTTGATGGTATGGATTTTTGCAAAGGCTTCTTCCACATCTATTTCTGCAATGGCGGCCCAAGTGACATCTCCAATT
>CAYWNB010000007.1:4683-30366 GCA_964459195.1 uncultured Desulfobacula sp. | reverse complement strand
ACCCATCCCGCTTCTCTGTTTCATTGTTTGGTTAATTGCATCAGGCGTGAGTTGGGCTGCAACAATAAGTTCAATTTTGTCATGGTTTAGTAGTGGTTGTGCAATAAATGCTGCAAGAGAATTGCTGCTGGGTGCGTACGGATAAAAATCCACTATTTCAAATTTTTTTGTTTGTATCACTTTTTGAATAAGATTGCCCAGATTGGAGTCCTTGTATTTGCCGGTAACCAGATTGGACTGGTAGTCATCCTCTTTGATGACGGTATAGAAACAATACCCATCCGGGTTTATCAGAAAGAGGTCGTAATATCCGTAAATGTCTTTGTGTTTTTTAAAAAAATATTGTTCTGGGTCGCCTTTGGGAGAAAATGCATCAGACACATCAGTTTCGACAATCACTGCCCAAGTCAGATCCCCAATTTTTATCGGTGTCCAGGCTGACAAAACCGGCTGGTTCCGGTAGTCGACAATGATATTCTTGCCGATTTGCCCTTTCATTGCCAAATTAGACGCAATTGTATCGATTTTACCTTTTTCAGGGTATTTAAAAGATCGGGTAACGCTTCTATTCGCTGTATCCAGAATAGAATCAGACCGCATTAAATAATCAGGACCGACCAGATAGGCTTCATTTGTCGGGGCCATTCCATCACGTTCTTTCATGATACGATTGATTTTTTCAGAAGACAGTTGAAAGACCACCACCCCGACTAATTTATTATCTTTACTCATAAATGGTGTAGACATAAAAGCGGCAGGACTCTGGGAAGGGTCATACCAGGAGAAATCCACAAAGGTTGTTGATGTCTGGCCTTTTAAAAATGCTTTAGAAAGACCGGTGTTTTTCAAGTCATCAGAGTATAAGTTTTGACCTAAATCAGATTCCTTTTTTTCTGTAAAAATTATATTCCCAAGTGCATCGATTAAAAATATATCATAAAACCCAAAGGTCTCTTTAAGGCTTTTTAAACCCACGTAATACTGATTATAAACCTGTTGATAACTATTTGATTGGATTCCTTTTTGAAATGCCAGAGAAAATTCCTTAATCCCTCGTTTTACTCTCAAGTTGTTTTGAATATCACTCATGGCTGAAAAACAGTTCGAAAAATAATTTTCGAGCTGCTTTTTTTTATTATCCCGTATGATGGTAAGATTATTCAAAGATTCCATTTTGAGTTTTGATATTGTTTCAATCATTACCTGCATATCTTTTTGCCGTTCTTTGAAATAGTCCTGGATGGCACTTTTTTTGATTTCCCTGACACTTTCAAGCTGACGGTATACGGCTTGGGAAATCATTCTTTGTGTATTCCACAGAAGAGAAACACCCATACCTGATATAAGCATTATAAAAATCAGCAGGATGCCTAGCAGCAGTTTCTTATTTTGATATACTTTGCTATTCATGTCTTTGGTATGCTTGTTCAATTATCAACCACAGTTTTTCACCTTAAGGTTGTTTTTATTTTTCAATGGCAGCTTGCCAGTAGAGAATTTTTTCCCGCGTAGATAAGCTCTCTTAATTTCAGGCACTGTTCATGGTTCATCTGTGTGTGATGAACAATCGAATTCCGGTAATCATACGTTACTATTCTCAACTTTTGTAAAAATTTTCTTCCGATTACAATCTTGGATGATTCAAAAATACTATCAAGATATGAACCATACTCATCTAGTGTATAATCTCCTTCAAGCGTCTTTTTTAAGACAAAGAGATATTGTCCCAAGGTCAGGCTTGTTATTCCCGGGTAGTTTTGATTGTCAGCAACTTTAGCAAGAATTGTAAAATAGACTGCCATTTCTTTACTTTCGCCAATTTTATTTGCTTTTAAAAAGTTATCTTTTCTGTCACCTAAATTATTAATAAATGGGTATACTAATTTTCGATTGATCTCGGTTTCAAGTGCTTTGCATAACTCCATGCCAACAAGACTGAAATCTGTTTGAATAGAATTTTTATCAAGCACAGAGAATGCTTGTTCTGCGGTGGCCAAACAGGATCTGGTCTGTTCTGATACCGAGCCCCACAACTTTTTCCCCATGGTATTCTTAACTTGTTTTACCGCCTGCTCAAAGGATTGTTTTTTTTCTTGTCCTTTTGCCTCCATTATTTCTAAACTAAGACTCAAGTTTCGCTTCTGAGCCAATTCCTTTTTTGCCTCTTCTGTTTCTATCTCAAATTCTAACTGGGCTACCTGCGTTTCATATTCATTTTGAAGTTTTTCCATTTGAGAATACATATCGATTTTAGTCTGTTTTATAATTTGACCCGTTTTCACTTTGGTGGTTTTAGCTTTCTTTGAATAGGCTAAATTTGTGTCTTTTAATTGTTCTATCTCAGATTTAAGCGTCTTAATTACAGTTTGAAGGGGAAGGATTGTTTCATATAATTGTTTTTCTTTTTGAGATTGTTGATTAAACAATGTCATAAACTCTTTTTGATAAATGGTTTTTAATTCTCTTTCTAATTTTCTGCTATCCCCTAGCTTGCAAGCACGCTCTATCAAAAAATAAGCTCTTTTTCTTTGAAATTTTCTAAGAGCAATAAACCCAAGATACATGTATGCATCGGCATTTGCAGGATCAAGGGAAATGGCTTTTTGGAAGTGCCTTCGCCCTGATTGAGGATACCTTAATCGCGTCATGAAAAATGTTATAGCAATACAAAACGTTAATACTGGATATATCACAATTGATGGGACTATATGACGTAAGCTATTTAAATAAAAATACAATCCAAATAAAACAAGGATATATGTGCAAATTGGAATCCATTTGATTATTAGTATTTTTTGTGCGAAGAGGCTTGTCATTTGCGCTTTCGCATCCTGAAGACGCCCAAGTTCAACCCACAGCATTGCATCTTTTGGTTTCTTCGCTAATATTTTCTTCTGATCTGATATTAAAGAATCATAAAAACTAGGATCAGAGACTTCAAAATTTATGTTTCCCAACGCCATTTTGCATTTCCTGTCAGAATCCAGTGGGTTAAGATGTAATTTTAACCCACTGGACCACTATTCTGTCAAAAGGTTAATGGATTAAAAATCTTTGAAGTCATCGTCATCATCAAACGGGATCACCTGATCAGGTCGGATCTCTTTTGAATTATGGGAAAGCATTTTTTTCTTTCCATTTCTGGCGGGTGATGAGTGGTGAACAACCGATTTAATTGTTCGAGTACCGCTGCTACCATTATCCTCATCTCTTTTACCGGTTACCAGTTGGACAAGATCACCCACATAATCTCTGAGTTGTTCAGCCTGGGCATTCATCTCCTCAGAAGCAGAAGCTGATTCCTCGGCATTGGCCGCATTTTGCTGAACCACTTTATCCATTTCTGTGATAGCAAGATTTACCTGCTCGATTCCATTGGACTGCTCTTTGGATGCCTCTGAAATTTCTGCCACCAATTCTCCTACTTTTGATGAGCTTTCTGCCACTTGACTAAAAGCATCATTGGTTGTTGAAACAAGTTCTGATCCATCTTTCACTTTTTTTACTGTTCCTTCGATCAGTTCAGCTGTATTCTTAGCCGCGTCAGCTGCTCTCATGGCAAGGTTCCTGACTTCATCAGCCACAACGGCAAAGCCTGCGCCTGCTTCCCCCGCTCTTGCCGCTTCTACAGCTGCATTCAATGCAAGCAAATTGGTTTGAAAGGCTATTTCATCAATCGTCTTGATGATTTTCGATGTTTCTTCACTTGCCTTGGAAATGTCTTCCATGGACTGTGTCAGCTTTCCCATGGACTCGTTTGCCTTAATTACAACCAGGTTCGCCTCTTTCATTAAATTATCAGCATGACTCGCATTTTCAGCATTTTTCTTGGTCATGGAAGACATTTCTTCCATGGAGGATGATGTCTCTTCTATAGAAGCAGCCTGTTCAGAAGCGCCCTCAGCCATTGACTGACTGGAAGAAGATACTTCGCCTGATGCAGAAGCAACTTGATTTGCACCTTCACTCATTCCATGCGTAATGACGTTAATGGGTTTGCTGATAGAACGCGCTATGAGCCATGCAATACCAAAGATTGCTGCGCCACAGACAATGGACATAACTACCATCAGCCATTTGATTGTGTTCACTGCTGCAAATGCTTCCGACTCATCTATTTCGGCTATCAATGCCCAGGTGGTATCGCCAATTTTTAAGGATGTAAATGCCGAGAGCACAGGGTTGCCATTATAGTCGGTAATAATTTTTGCATCTTCCTTGCCGGAAAGGGCAAGAGTAACAGCCTCTGTATCAACGTTCCCGGTAGATGGATTAGCAAATGATGCTTTGACCGAATGTCCGTTGGGATCAAGAAAGCTGTCTGATCTCATAAGTTTGTCTGATCCAACAAGATAGGTTTCCCCGGTTTCTCCCATGCCTTCTCTTTGTTGCATAATGGTGTTAATGGCTTTAAGGGACAGCTGCAATGCGACAACCATCTCAACCTTTCCGCCATTGATCACAGGCTGGGCGATAAATGCACACGGGTCACCATTGCTTGGGGCATATGGTTCAAAATCTGCTACCCCATATTTTTGGGAGCTCTTAACTTTTTTAAACAATTTTCCAAGCCCGGAACCCGCATATTTTCCGTTTTCAAAATTAGTCTGATAATCTGCTTCCTGGGAAACGGTATAAAACGCATACCCGTCAGGATTAATCAGAAAAAGATCATAGTACCCGTAAAGATCTGTGTATTTTTTAAAAAAATATTCGCCGGAATCATCTTTCGGACAGAACGCTTCTGCTACGTCTATCTCTGCAAGAAGACCCCATGTTGTGTCTCCAATTTTGACAGGCGCATAAGATGAAAGAACAGGATTACCATTATAGTCAAGAATCACACTTCCCCCAATTTTGCCTGCAACAGCCTCTTTGGAAGCTACAGTGTTGACGCTTCCTTTATTCGTGTTGGCAAAAGAAGCTGCAACCGTATGATTTTCCGGATCAAGGAATGAATCACTTCTCATCAGCTGATCAGAGCCCACAAGATATGTCTCACCTGTTTCTCCAAGACCAGATCTTTCTGTCATTATTTTGTTTATAGCCTTCAGAGAAATCTGCAATGCCACTACGCCGATAATTTTTCCATCTTCCTTGATGGGTGCAGCAACAAACTGGGCAGGTGCTCCAGCTGAGGGCTTATAGGGTTTGGTATCAGAAAGGGCAACTTTGCCAGTTAAAGCCTGTTTCCATACATCGTTAAGAGAAGAATCAACATCGCTGACATTTATACCAAAATCAGCTTCTTTTGTTACTGTAAATACGGTTCCACCCTGCGCTGCATCAATGAGAAACACATCATAATAACCATACTGTTCCATGTAAAAATTAAGATTTGTAAAATATTTTTCGTGCACCTGCTTGTAATCAAATGGAGCGTCAAACTTTTCATTTTTATGTCCTTTAAAATTGCCACTGGATGCCCCGCCACCTGCTTCAAAAGCAACACGAAGATCCTTAAATGCTTCCACTATAAAAGGATTATCCGCAAGGACTCGGGCATCTCCCATCCGCTCTTCAAAAAAACCTTGAATCTGACTTTTCTTGATTTCCCGGATAGCCGCTAGTTTTTCGAACGCTTCTTTTCGCAAGGTGCCGACAGTCTCCATTAACACACCCATATCCCCCTGGCGTTCGTTAAAAAACTGGGTAATCTGGGCTTTTTTTACGGCACGCATGCCCTTAAGTTGCCCATACGCTGAATCAGAAAGGGCTTTGCTTGATTTAACATACGATGTGACACCGATTATCCCAAATGGAATCAGACCCACCAAAAGAAAGAAAATGATTAGTTTTACACCAAGACTTAATTGCTTCATAACATACCTCTCCTTAAATAATTTGTCCTTATGTCGTTTTATCTATCTCTTTTATTTCTTTATCACTGAGCACTCTATCGATATCGAGAAGGATCTTGACCCCGCCTCCCATCTTGGCCATACCGAGGATGTAATCGGTGTCAAGCTTTGAACCAAATGTTGGTGCTTCTTCTATTTCGTTTTCTACTATATTTAATACTTCTGAGACGGCATCTACAACAATACCGATCAATACAGTAGAATCTTGGGACTCAATTTCAACGACAATGATGCAGGTACGGTCTGAATAGGGTATGGCATCCATTGAAAATTTTAGTCGAAGGTCCATAACAGGGATAACCTTCCCTCTTAGATTGATCACACCCTTCACAAATTCAGGGGTTCGGGGAACAGATGTAATTGGCATCATTCCTATAATTTCTTTAACTTTGAGAATACCAATGCCATATTCCTCGTTCTCAAGAAAAAATGTTAAATATTTACCTGTTTTGATTGTCATTGCCTTTACAGCCTGATTCATTGTTGCAACGGCTTCCTCCATGCTTAGATCCTCCTTGTTTGAACACGCAGCTATAGCTCTGGTTTACGAAATAATTCGCCACACAATTTTCCATGGATTTGAACCTATTATAAAAATAGGATTTAGTTTGTATCTATTTTATTATTAATATGTGCCAGTATTAATTTGAGATTATCAATTTCAATTGGTTTTTCCATATAGTATAAAATACCAGAAGACCTTATTTTCAATTCCAGTTGCCTGCTGCTTTGGCCGGTCATGGTTATAATATTAATAAAGGGTTTAATCTTTTTAATTTTTGGGATTAATTCAATCGCAGATGTTTCTTTTAAATAAACATCTAAAAGGATAAGATCTATAGGTTGGGCTTTTATAAGTTTTAAAGCGTCCGTACCATTTTTCGCTGACAAAGCATCATAACCCCATCTGTCGATGCGTTTAAGAAGTATATTGATAATTGGTGCCTCGTCGTCAACTATTAGTATTTGCATTTTGTCTCCTTTGCTTGATTAAATAGCAAACATGATGCCAGGGAAAAACATATTCAGTAACAAACTGAAATTAATAACTTTTCCCCATTTGATTGAAAATATGAAAGGAATTGAATGTATCGGTAATGATACGTAAAGGATGTGATATCTGATCATAACATACTGAGAATACTTTGAATATACCAAAATGTATCAATAATGTTACTTGTGTATCGAATTTAATCCATATTTGTTCATTTTTCTAAAAAGTGTATTGCGTGTAATTCCTAATTCTGAAGCGACCTTATTGCGATGCCACTGATAATCTTTTAACGTGTTTAAAATCAAATTTCTTTCATAGTCTTCTATTTTTTGACGGAGATTATCCCCTGCATCTGTTGTATCGGCTATAAAACGATCTGTCTTCCTAACCCCAGACATACCATAAATACGGCCAAGCAACTCAAATTGTCCAGTAGAAAAAAATCTGAGTAGCGCATTTTGAAGCTCTCGAACATTACCCGGCCAATCGTAGGTATATATTATTTCTAAAAAGCGATCAGGGATTTTATTATACAAAGATTCACCGGCGTACATTTTCGAAAAATGTTCAACAAGATATGGAATATCCTCTTTTCGATCTCTTAATGGCGGTATAACTATGGGGATGACTTGAATCCTGTAATAAAAGTCCTCTCGCATCTTCCCTTTTATCACCTCCTGTTTCAAATCTTTGTTTGTCGCCGTGATGATCCGAAAATTTACCTGTCGTTTCTCATTGCTGCCAATCGGGTTATATCCGCCACCATCAATCGCTCTCAATAGCTTTGCCTGCATATTTAGCTGAAGCTCACCGATTTCATCCAAAAAGAGTGACCCGTTTTCTGCCAAGTCTAAATACCCATGCTTATCGATTGCTGCACCAGTAAAAGCCCCTTTTTTATAACCAAAAAATTCGCTTTCAAGAAGCGATTCAGGAATAGCACCGCAATTCACAGGTACAAAAACCTTTTCCTTTCGTTTGCTTAAATCATGAATCGCATGGGCAACCATCTCTTTGCCAGTACCGGATTCGCCAGAAATGGAAACATTCGCATCAGAATTTGCTGCACTTAATATCAAATCGTAAACCTGTTGCATGACGTCACTTTTACCAATAATATTTTGAAATCGAAATCTTTCCTTTAACGACGACCTCAGGCGGATGTTCTCTTCACGAAGTTGAAGCGTTTCATTTCTAGATGCAAATTCCTTTTGTTTTAAAAGGCTGATATCTCTTATAATACACAACAATGCGGGAGCGTTATTCCAGCTTATCAGGTTGCGCTTTTCTTCAACCCATATTTCCTTTTTACTCCTGGACAACAATTGATATTCTATTTTATTTCGAATATCACCTGTTTCAGAATTAATGATAGTTGATTTTCTGTAGAGGTGATTAAATTTCGAAGAAACAAAGTGGCTCACCTTTTTGTCCAGTAAATACGCCTGGGAATATCCGGTTATTTCTGAAAAAGAGCTGTTTATAAACTTATATTGACCATCCTGAATAATAGTGATCCCGTCTGCAAAACTATTTGTCAGAATTTTATATCTATCCTCGATTTCTTTAAGTTCCCGGTTAAGTTCGATGCGCTCGATAATTTTGCCAACCGAATTACAAACGGAATCAATTAAATATCTTTCTTCTTTAAGGAATGGCCCCTCATCCAGGCTGGGTTTTTTATCTGTGTAGTATACTCTTAAAAAACCAGGCGCTTCTGCCTGTATATGGATTGATGATGAAATTACCCATTCTGTTTTTTTAAAATTGCTACTTTTGTAAATAACGTCATCGATTTTAGCGGTGGCACATGTAAATTCTGGATATTGAAAACTCGGCGCCATCAAGTCAACAACAGATTGCATCAAAGTATCAATTGTCAGTCTTTCATCTTCAGCAAATTTTGAGATCGTATAAAGACAATTTAGCTCCTTCATGCGTTCTTTTAGTTTAGCCGTAGTCTCTTCCAGTTCGTTTTTGCTTTGCTGTGATGTTGAAATACCTTTTGAAATAGTACCCATAGAATTGCTGATCGGCTTTATAAAAACTGATTAAATTAACCTTAGTTTCTCCAATTCTGAATACAGTAATACAAAACGATGTGTTAGGCAATTCTATTTTCAAGCCTAAATCTCTATTTTTTTACAAGTCTATCAAATTAAAAATTGGTTTATTACTAGCGACCATAAATGGTATCATGAGTTACGAGTAAAATTTCAGATCGGGCGACAGATACCAAACAAATTAAACGCCTTTTTTACAAAGCCTCTTTCCCCATAATGATAGACATAAGTGTCGCCCAATTCCTAAATTAAAAATCCATAAAAATAAGGAATATCGGACTACTAATTTTGATTACTACTAAAGGTCTCCTATTCGGTTTTCGTTCCGATCACTACTGACAGAGGAAGCCAATATCAATTATTTTATCCTCTTCAGCGAACATGTGCTGGCATTAGCCATCGCTTTTTTGTTAACTATATATTTTTAAAACTCAACCAGATTATCTGTTCCAGGCGTTTGACTCATTTCTTTTGTGTTCTGTTCAAGCAATTGAATTGATCCCGGGTCTAAAATATCCATAATATTTGCGAAAACGATGCCTGTTCTGGAATGTTTCGCCTCTTTTTTTAGCCCGGCAATTATGTTGGCAGCCTTTTCAATCGAGCAGCTTCTCAGTGTGGCGTTTGGCAGTTCCAGAATAGCAACACTAATGGTCATTAATGGAATTTGTTTTGTTTGACCATCTCTATTTTTAGCCATCAGAAAACCTTGTTCCACTGTTTTTCGGTCATAAAAACTTTCGGCGTTTTCTTTAAACTGCATGGTCAAACCCCGCATTTCATCTGAGATTTTTTTGATTTCAGAATTTTTAACACCCAGAAAAAAATCGTCTCCCCCAATGTGACCGACAAATCTATCCTTATATAAACCAATCTTTTTTAACAGATCAGCAAACATTAATATTAGACGATCCCCATTTCTAAAGCCATAGGTATCATTGAATGGTTTAAAATTATCAAAATCAAAGTAGATTAAATGATAGACAGATGAGAAATCTGACAGACTTTTGCTGAAATATTCATGAATCATTGTATTACCGGGCAGCTTGGTCAATGGATTCTGGTTTCTTGCAAGGGTAAGATTCTTTTCATTAATAATACGCAACAATGAGTTTGTACTCAATATCCCTACATATTTCATGTTCTCAACCATAATCAACCCTTCGTTATTATTAAACTGTGTATAGGTTTCAATCAGCTTTTCTACTGAAGAATGAATATCTGCAATGGGTATTTTTTTTACAAATCGAGATATATCTTTTCCCAGGGATGGATTTTCCAGTAATTGTCGTCCGAACTTAGAAAAAATATACTCTTTAAACGCAGATTCCCTGATGACACCGACAGGTTCATCGTATTGATTGATAACAGGGAAATAATTGGATTCCCCCCCTTCTCGAAACTGATCAAACAGCCTTGTAATACTGCAGTCTGAGTATACCGGCTTGATATGATCGATCTGGCTTGAAATCAATGATCGGTCTTTATAGGCACCGTTACGACGCTCATTTCGGGTAATCTGTTCAATGGCGGTGTATCGTTTTTTTAATTCATCTATTTTTGTCTGTGGTTTCTGGACAAAGTACCCCTGAACCATGTCGCATCCGATCTCTTTGCAGAGCAGATACTCGTCAAGGGTTTCAACCCCTTCAGCAAGCACAAGGCTGCCCATGAAATGGGCCAGATTGACAATGGTCGAGACCACCAGCCGTTTTTTGGGATCATTTTCCAGGTTCTGGATAAAAAACCGGTCAATTTTAATGTAATCCGGTTCTGTGTGATACAGAAGCTGAAGGCCTGAAAAGCCTGCTCCGCAATCATCCACAGCAATCTTATAGCCCTGTCTTCGATAGGTATCCAATACTTTGAGCACTTTCATGTGGCAGGGGAACTGATGTTTTTCTGATATTTCAAAGCAAATATCATCCAGTGAATACCCGTAATCACCAAGTATTTCAGCGGTGTTTCCTTGGGAATAATCGCTGGTGTCAAAGAGCCGGTTGTCAAGATTATAAAATAGTTTGATGTGATCTTTTCCTTTAAACGCTGCAAACTTTTTAAAGGCCTTTTTTCGCAGAAAAAGATCGGCCTGATGGAGGATGCCCTCGTGGTAGGCCTGGTCAAATACATCCCCTATTGAACAGAACCCGGCTTCCTTGTGATTTCTCAGCAATGCTTCGAACCCGAATGCGTTGCCGGTGTGGATATTGACAATGGGCTGGAATGCAAAATCTATTTTTGACAGTTTGGCAATCCACTCTTTATTTTTTAATTCAATCATAATTGGTTCCATTAATTATTGATAAACAGCTGTTTTTTCGGCTCAAATCCGGATCATACCCTAAAATTATAAGGAAAATGTGAGCGCGCCATTAAACTTGGATGAATAAAAATGCCTGATTTAATCGAACTTTAATACGCCTTTAATCACCTGCTCACATAAGTGGTGTTTAATCTAAACCCATTATGAATGACACAGGAAACAAAATGAATTTTCAAGCAAAAACAGCAGTGAATACAGAGCGTCAAAAAATGATGGCCCTTTTGGGTGGTGCCTCAATAAAGGATCTGGAAACAGAAAAAGAAAGATTGGGTCCTGGTATTGACTGGAACTATATTATAAAACCCGAGGTCGGTTTGCTCATGGTTCAGTCCGATGCAGATGGGTCTCATCCTGCATTTAATCTGGGAGAGATGAGCGTAACCAAGTGTGTTCTTGAGGTCAAGGGACAATATTTGGGATATGCCATGATTCTGGGCTCCGATCTGGTTCATGCAGAACTGGCAGCCCTTTTTGACGGACTTTTGCAGCATCCTGACTACCGGAATGATATAAAAAGTAATCTGATCAACACGCTTGCTGAAAAACAACTGCAAAAAGACAGGTCACTTGAAAAAGATGTGGCAGATACAACCGTTGAATTTTTTACATTGAAAAGAGGGGAATAGGTAAACATATTATGTTACAAGGATTTCAATCAGAAACCAATGACAGTCAATTGATTTTTAGAAAACTGCTGACCGCCATGGCAAGTCCCGGCTCAATTGAAACCATCGACCTTGATATAAACTGTCCTGGAAATCTTCATCCGGCATCCGGGGGAATCCTGCTCACCCTGCTTGATTTTGAAACCCCTTTCTGGACAGATCTTGATGAATATTCAAAAGAAATTCAGTGGATTCAATTTCATACAAGCGCCCCGGTTAAAGACAGCGCCACAAATTCATTATTTGCGATTTGTACCCATTATGACGAACTCGAGGACCCAAATCTGTTCAATCCAGGAACCCTTTCTTCACCAGATCTTTCCACCACCCTTTTAATCCAGACCCGGGGGTTAGACAACAATGGAAAAATTCGTCTGACAGGACCGGGTATCCAAACCGAAGCCTATTTAAGATTAAAAGGAATAAAAGAGGTTTTTCTCAAACGGCGTGCCCAGATGGTAAAAAACTATCCCCAGGGGGTTGATATGATTTTTATTTGTGATAACCGCTTTGTTTGTGTCCCCCGGACCACCATTCTGGAGGTCTTCTGATGTATGTTGCCGTAAAAGGCGGGGAGAAAGCCGTAAAACAATCCCGACGCCTGGTCGAGAAAATGAGACGGGGACCCGAGACAATTTCACCCATTCGTACAAACCAGATTGAGCACCAGATGGGACTCGGTGTAGACAGGGTCATGGCCGAAGGCTCTTTATACGATCAAAAGGCCGCCGCAACCGCCCTGAAACAGGCCCAGGGTGATACAATGGAAGCCATTTTTCTGGTCAGGGCATTTCGGACAACGCTAAAGCGGTTTGGTACATCAGCACCCATTGATACACAACATATGCAGATCATTCGTCGAATATCGGGTATTTATAAAGATATCCCCGGTGGACAGGTGTTAGGCCCAACCTATGACTACACCCATCGACTCATTGATTTTGATTCAGACGAAAAAAAAGAAGCCCCTTTAAAAAATCAGGTTTCAAAGGTTGACTCAGCAGATCAGGAGATAAGCCCCCAACAAATGACCCGGGTGATTGATATATTAAGACAACAGGGATTGATGGACATATCATCCCCCATGTCACCCCAAGAAAATGTTGAGGATCTGACACGGGAACCATTGAAACTGCCTGCATCAAGAAGTATTCGCCTCCAGAATCTGGCACGGGGGGATGAAGGATTTTTGCTTGGCGCTGCATATTCACTGCAACGAGGATTCGGGCTTGACCGACATCCGTTTTTAGGTGAACTTCGCGTGGGATATATCACGGTTAAATATACCCCGCCTGAACTGGGATTTGAAATTATCGTCGGAAAAATAAAGATCACAGAATGTTTCATGATCAACCGGTTTGATGGATCAGAGAACAAATCCCCCGGGTTTGAAAACGGGTATGGACTTGTGTTTGGCCAAAGTGAGAGAAAGGCCATGTCCATGTCACTTTTGGATCGATCTTTACAAAACACCTCAGGTCAGTCAAATAGTGATGTCAAAAATTCATACCCGGCTCAGGATCAGGAATTTATTCTATCCCACAGTGACAATGTGGAGTCTTCCGGATTTGTGCAACATCTAAAGCTCCCCCACTATGTCGATTTCCAGTCGGAACTGGTGTTCATCCGCAATCTAAAAAGAGAACACAACAAGAAAAAGGAAAACAGCCTTGAGCCATCAATATAACTTTGCCTATCTGGATGAACAATCCAAAAAGATGATCCGGCGAACCATGCTAAAAGCCATTGCCATACCTGGATTCCAAGTCCCTTTCGGGGGTCGGGAAATGCCATTGCCCTATGGATGGGGAACCGGTGGAATTCAACTGACCGCCGCCATTTTGGGAAAAACGGACACCTTAAAAGTTATCGATCAGGGATCTGATGATACCGTGAATGCCATCAGCATAAAAACTTTTTTTAAAACCACCGCTGATATCGCGGTGACCGAAAGCACGAAAGATGCCACCATTATTCAAACCCGTCATCGAATTCCGGAAACCCCTCTGAGAAAAGGCCAGATCATCGTTTTTCAGGTGCCCATTCCCGAACCCTTACAGTTCATAGAACCCCGACGCCGGGAGACAGCCAAAATGCATGCCTATCAAGAGTATGGGGCCATGTATGTTAAATTATATGAAGATATCGCAACCTATGGTCGGATTGCCACTGCGTTTGACTATCCAGTACAGGTAAATCATCGATATATTATGAGCCCCTCACCCATCCCTAAATATGATAACCCCAAGCTGAATCAATCCCCTGCCATTCATTTTTTCGGTGCTGGCAGGGAAAAACGGATCTATGCGGTGCCCCCTTTTACAGATGTGAAAAGTCTGGATTTTGAGGATCACCCGTTTGAGTTGGAATCCTGGAATGAACCCTGTTCCATCTGCGGATCAACCATAAGTTTTCTCGATGAGATCATAACGGATGATGAGGGAACCCGCCTTTTTATCTGTTCTGACACTGAATATTGCCAAAAGCGTTCACAAGGAGTTGGATCATGACCGGGATGCCAGACAAAAATAATTTACCCTTGCTCAAGGTACAAAATCTTTCAAAATTCTTTGGAAAGCATATTGGGTGTTACGATATCAATTTTGAACTTTCACCCGGAGAAGTGATTGGTGTCGTTGGAGAATCCGGGTCTGGGAAATCCACACTTCTCAATTGCATTGCTGGAAAAACACAGCCGACAAATGGAGCCGTTTTCTTTAACTCTTCTGATGGCTATATTGACCTGTGTATGTCCGATGAAGCCCAGTTGAGGAAAATCTCCAGAACCCAGACTGGATTTGTTACACAAAACTCCAGGGATGGTCTTAGAATGGGAATCAGTGCCGGGGGAAATATCGGTGAACGCCTCATGGCAAACGGTATGCGAAACTATAGTCAAATCAGAAAAATTGCATTGAAATGGCTTGAAACGGTTGAAATTGATCCAGCACGGATTGATGATCTGCCAGAGACCTTTTCCGGCGGAATGCAGCAGCGGCTCCAGATTGCTGCCAACCTTGTCACTGAACCCAAAATTATGCTGATGGATGAGCCAACGTCCGGTCTGGATGTGTCCGTACAGGCGCGGCTGATTGATGTGTTAAGAAAGCTGGTCAGCCGGCTGAATCTGTCGATGGTCCTGGTCACCCATGACCTGGCCGTCGCACGGCTGATGTGTCACAGGCTCTATGTGATGAAAAATGGAAAAATCATTGAATCAGGACTTAGTGACCAGATTCTGGATGATCCAAGAAAACCTTATACACAGCTTCTGGTTTCATCTGTACTAAAACCATAAGCTCAAAAAAAAAGGAAGCATCGTTGGACTGGATACTAAAATTAGTCAATATCGGAAAAGAGTTTGTTTTTCATCATCAGCAGGGTACCCGACTGGTTGTCATCGAAAATTTTTCCATGGATTTTTCATCAGGTGAAACAGCGGTTCTATCAGGCCCATCCGGGTCCGGGAAAAGTACTTTGCTGAGAATGATCTATGCCAGCTACAAGACAGAAAAAGGTCATATTTTCATCAAACACCATGGCAAACAGGTCGATGTAGCCACAGCCGCGCCTGCACTCATTTACAACATCCGACAAGACACCATCGGTTATGTCAGCCAGTTTTTAAGGGTCGTCCCACGGGTGTCGGCTTTAGACACCGTCATTGAACCCCTTATTGCGAGAAACATGGAAGAAAACCTGGCCATGGAAAAAGGGGAACAGATGCTGGAAAGGTTGAACATACCCCAAAATCTGTGGCACCTTTCCGCCACCACTTTCTCAGGTGGAGAGCAGCAACGGATCAATATTGCACGGGGATTTATTGCACCATACCCTGTCCTGCTGCTGGATGAGCCCACAGCGTCCCTTGATGCCAAAAACAGAACGGTTGTCATGGAACTGATTCAAGAGGCCCAAAAGCAAGGCAGCTGCATTATTTCAATTTTCCACGATAAATATGATCAACAAATGATTGCAGGCAGAATCATTGATATGTCTGAGCAATTACGCAAGGAGGCTTAAAAAATGGGTGCAAAAAGACTCATTACCAATGGACCTTTGTTTGACGGATATCATCTGTATGATTCCGGGGCCGTATTGATTGAAGATGAAAAAATCTGTGATGTGTTTAAAGCACCTGTCCACATTGAGGATGCTGCTATCATTGATGCCCGGGGTGACTTGATTATGCCCGGTCTCATTGATTTACACTCCGACAGCCTTGAGCGCAGCATTGAAAAAAGGAAAGGGGTTTTCTTTGATATTGATTTTGCCATTTTAAATCTGGACCGACAATTGGCTGGCTGCGGTATCACCAGTTTTTGCCACGCCATCAGTTTTGCAGACAATGAGCTTGGTTTACGATCACCTGGGGAGGCTGAAAAATGCGTTCGAAAAATTAAAGAATTCAATATCTCAAATCAATCGCTTGTCAAGCATAATACCCATGTTAGATATGAAGTGGGATCAAAAGAAAGCTTCCATATGATAAAAACCCTTTTGTCGGAAGGGCTGATTGATATCTTGTCCATCATGGATCATACACCCGGCCAGGGTCAGTTCAGATCCATGGAGTCATACATCAAATTTCATTCGAGTGAATATCGGTTATCAAAAAATGAAATTTTAGAAAAAGCAGATAAAAAAAAGGCCGGAAATTCTAAATCCTGGCAGATGGTCGCACAGTTAACCCGGATGGTAAAAGACGCAGGCGTTCCCATGTTGAGTCATGATGATGACACGCGACAAAAGATTAATTTGATTCAGAGCCTGGGTATCAACGCCTGCGAATTCCCCGTCACACTTGAAGCTGCCAGCCTCGCCGCAGAGTCTGGTTTGACTGTGTTTATGGGGGCACCCAATCTGATTCGTAACCAGTCAACAAACGGAAACCTGAAAGCTTCTGAGGCACTTGAATATAAATTATGTACCGGGCTGGTCTCTGATTATTATCCGGAATCCCTGTTTCAGGCGGCCTTTATCGCATCCGATTTTACCTCATCCCTTGACCTGGCGCTTCAAACAGTGACGTCCGGGCCGGGGCATTTTTTAAGTCCTCAAACCTTTGCCGGTACGCTTAAAAAAGGAGCCGATGCGGATATTATTATCGTCAATCAGGACCATACATGGGCCCATATCACTCGTTCATTTGTAAAAGGGAAACCTATTTTTCAAATTGAATCATCTCAACCCATTTAAGGAGCAACAATGGAAATAGAAAACAAAACCGTATTGCAGGTAAACCATTTGACCAAAATCTACCCTGGAGATGTAAAGGCCGTTAACAATGTCTCTTTTGAGGTAAAAAAGGGGGAAATGATTGCCATTCTGGGGCCATCGGGTGCCGGCAAATCAACCCTGCTTCGCTGTATGAATCGGCTTCTCAATAAAAGCGAAGGAGAAGTGCTGGTGAATGGAAAAGATATTACCCAATGCCGGGGATCTGCCTTAAGGAAACTGAGAAGTGATGTCGGAATGATATTTCAACAGTTCAATCTGGTTCCAAGATTAACCGTGTTTGAAAATGTTCTGGCCGGCCGGCTCGGACACACCCATAATCCATTCTGGCATTCCGCATCTGTCTTCCGCTTATTTTCTGAAAGAAACAAGCAAAAGGCATATGATGCGCTCAGCCGGGTGGGCATTGAACACCTTGCAGCCAAACGGGCAGACAGCCTGTCCGGCGGTCAACAGCAGCGGGTGGCCATTGCGCGAACCCTTGCCCAGGAACCCGAGGTTATCCTCGCAGATGAACCCGTGGCAAGCCTTGACCCGGCAAGCTCTCAAAGGGTATTGAAAATCTTAAAACAGATCTGTGATACCAAAAACATCCCCGTCATTATTAACCTGCACCAGGTTGACCTTGCCCAGCAATATGCAAATCGAATTATCGGTATCCAGGACGGCCACCTTGTCTTTGACGGCAAATCAGATGATTTCAGTCTGGATATCGCACAAACAATTTATGGATCTCAATATGAATCTGCGGTTTTCAATGCAGATTCAAAACAGATAATTGCAGCATAAACAAAACAATTAATTTTAAGGAGAAAAACAATGAACGTGTTAGCAAAAGTATTAATGACAATCATGTGTGTCGCGATGATGTGCGGCTCAAGTTTTGCAGCCCAGAGCTGGCCTGATAAAATAAAGCTGGGCCTGATTCCCACTGAAGGCGGTGCAGATATCCAGACAAGGTTTAAACCATTGATTGATCATCTTGAAGCGAAACTGGGTCTCAAAGTGGAAACGTTTTCTGCATCAGACTATGCAGGTATTATTACCGCCATGGCCCACAAACACATTGATTTTGCATACTTTGGCCCCAAAAGTTATGTAGAAGCTTCCGCCAGAGCAGATGCCCAGGCCCTTGCCCTGGAACTTGGGAAAACGGGTAACCATGGGTATTACGGTGTAATCATCACCAATAAAAATTCCGGAATCACTACCCTGGAACAGGCAACCAATAAAACCAGGACATTTGCCTTTACAGATCCCAATTCAACTTCCGGGTGTCTGGTCCCCAGTGTTCTATTCTACAGAGACCTTGAAACACCGCCTGAAAAACTGTTCAAAGAAGTTTCTTTTTCAGGATCTCACGGTGCCAGTATTCTGGCGGTTAAAAATAATAAAATTGAAGTGGCTTCCACCAATAACATAGACCTGGATCGAATGGCTGAAAAAGGTGCTATCCGGAAAGATGACTTTAATATTATCTGGCAGTCTGAATTGATTCCCGGATCCCCCATGTGCGGTCGAAAAGAGTTGCCTGAAAGCCTTAAAGCAGCTTTTACCGGCGCATTGATGTCCTTTAATTTTGAAAAAGCAGGTCTTGAAAAACTTCAAATCGGCGGATATGCCCCAGTGGATGACACCACCTATGATGTCGTTCGATATATGAAACAACTTAAAGCCAAACTACAGGCAAAGAAAGGGAACTAATCATGACAAAGGGATATCGTTTATGGTCCGCCAGTGCGGGGTTAATGCTCATTCTAGGTTTTTTTCTGCCCTGGCTGGGCAAGAATCCCTTTATGTTCTCAGGTTTGTCTTTTTCCATGCTCGGGTACGCTTTTGTATCTATCATTCCTTTGTCAGGGGCAGGGGTCATTGCACTGTCCCTGAAGCTCAAAAAAGCGGAACCCCGCTATCTACTGTATCCGGGTATGGTCATTTTCTTAACGCTCGTTTTGATGATATCTTTATGGATTTTTACCGACACAGGACCGCTTGCGGTGCAGTGGTCGGCAGATTCCATGGAAATCATTCAATTAAAGATAAATGAAAATTTAATCTTGTTCCACCCCATAAAAGATCTTGGTATTGGGTTTATTCTGAATATAACAGGCATTGGGATCTTGTTTGTGCTTCCCTATGCATTCAAAGCACAGTTTATTGACGCCAATGCAGATAAATCGTCATATAAACATGTCATCCATGAATCCAACCCAATGGTTGAATACAAACGTTTGACAATGATTATGGGTTTTTTAACCGTTCTCATTGTCACCTATATCTGGTGCGGCATCAGTCCGGTAAAATTGTGGGAAAATCGCGGAAATGCCAGAGAATATTTATTGGGTCGGGCATTGTCCCAAAGCGATATGGACTATATCAAAAACGTGGAAAACAGAGCGGCAAATATAGAAGCTGAAGGCCTGGCAAGGGAATATATGTCCAATAAATACCGGGGTGTGCCCTTTACTGACCAACCCAGTTCAACTGAGAAGGTCAAAGAAAGAGAAGCAATGAAGGCCAACTTTTTATCTCAGATGGATGATCGGCAAATAACTCGCCTGAAAAAAGAAGCCAGAAAAAATGCCCTGGTTTCAAAGCGAGGTGGATATTTCCCGCCGGAAACCGCTATACCCAAAATAAAAGGCTATATCATTGCCCTGATCGAAACCATTGCCATTGCTGTCTGGGGAACCATGCTGGCAGTATTGTGTGCCATACCGGTATCTTTCTTTGCCGCCCAAAACACACTGAACCTGATCATTCCATCCGACGATCTGAAATCCAGAACACTGAAAGGCAGTATTACTTTTGGCGTACGCCGTTTTTTAGATTCCTGCCGTGGGTTTAATGAGTTTGTCATGGCTTTAATTTTTGTGGCCGTTATCGGTCTTGGACCCTATGCGGGTATCCTGGCGTTATGGATTCATACATTTGGGATTTTAGGCAAAGTTTTTTCCGAGCAGATTGAAGCCATAGAATCCGGCCAGGTCGAAGCCCTTACCAGTACAGGTGCCGGTGCAGCTCAAGCCATTGCTTTTTCAGTCATGCCACAGGTGCTTCCCAATTTTGTCTCTTATACCCTGCTGCGGTTTGAATCCAATGTAAGAAGCGCAGCGATCCTTGGGTTTGTGGGAGCCGGTGGTATTGGATTTTTAATTTTTGACAAATTGAATGGATATTTATTCCCGGAGGTCTGTACCATGATGATCATTATTATCATGACTGTCGGTATCATCGATCACCTGTGTGGAAAAATCCGGATGAAATTCATTTAAAGGCGTTTGTATGAACCAAAATTGTATAAATCTGGTCGGTACAAAAATAGATGAAGTCCGCATTGACGGATGCATGGATAAATTTACCGCAGACCTTGAGGCCATAAAGAATATGGGAATCAATGCAGTTGAGCTACCCGTCCATGGCCTTGATGCCATTATAAACGGAAAACTGCATTACCGGAGAATGGAAGAGGTGTTGAGCATTCTTAAAGACTTTTCATTTGCTTATTCTATCCATTCACCCAACCCATTAAATACCATGGACAGAGAAAACCCACAGCTTCATGCCGAGGTTTTGGCCGCATCCCTGGAATTTGCAGATCAGGTGGGTGCAAGCGCTGTGGTTGTTCATCCGGGCAGATTTATACCTGAAGAACTGTTTGGAATCCTACAGATCAGGGACCTTTTACAAACAGAAAAAGATGATCTGCTCGCACGGGAAGCACTGATGATTCAATCGATTGCAGGACAATTCCCCAATGTTACCATTGCCATGGAAAATGCCCGGCCTTATCTGAGCCAAAGCCCTTACACCTACGCAGAATTGATACCTGAATTAAAACAACAGGTGCTGCTGATCAACAAGGAAAACGTAAAGATAAATTTAGATTTCGGTCACCTTTACATGGCATCCACATTTTACAATTTTGATCCCATAAAAGCAGTTGAAAAAATCAAAGGTCTCATCGCACACACCCACATCCATGACAATTTCGGGGGTGTGGTTCACCATTTTCAAAAACAGCAAACCCATCAGCTCTGCCTGGGCAAGGGAGATAACCATATGCCGGTGGGATGGGGACAAATCCCGATTTCAGATATTTTGCAAACCATTCTACCCGAATATAAAGGGTTATTCATGATGGAGCTGAGGAGTCGATACTTTAAACATATAAAAGAATCCGCTCAAAATTTATCGGCAATCCTTTCCATGCTGGAGACTAGTCTGTATGCTGTTAAAAATTAAAAGGAATTGTTATGGACCCAGTCAATATGTTTCCCGATAGCCCAATTCATCAGGGCAGCACAATGGCAGATTCTTTTACCGCATTAGGGATCAGTACATTCCATGATGCATGTGAATATGTACACAACCTACCCTACGGATATAACTCAAATCGAGATGATTTGATGATTCTGTTCAAGGAGAGACAGGGAACCTGTATCACCAAGCATGCTGTCATTGCAACCCTTGCATCAGAAATGGATCTGCCGGTCTATAAACATATCGGCATCTATGCCATGACAGAAACACTTGTTTCGGGCACAAATGCCATTCTTGAGAAATACAGCATTCCCTGGATACCAATGACCCACTGTTTTCTTTCTGATGACATTCATCGTGTAGATCTGACCGAAGGCAACCAAAATGGAAAAAACGGACCCATAAACGAGTTTTTGAGTACCATCAAGGTTGAGCCCAACATCAGTGAAAAAAATGAATATCTGTTATACCGAAACGCATTAAAGGAGCAAATATTAAAGCAGGGACCTCTTGAAGGCGTTCCTCTGAAACTCATCTTACAGGCCAGAAACGAAGGTCTGACAGTTCTTAAAGCCAATGTTCTATGAAAGCAAAGCCCAGCCTTGGGTTCCATTAAACATTTAGGGTAAATTGCCCACGGTATTTTTATTAACCCATTAAAATATATATATTTTTTGATTTTTTGACCCCCCAGAATTTTTACTAAAATCAGAATTTTTAATGCACTGTTTTTAGGTTTGACAGCATATGGTTGTTCAAATAGTATTAGCATACATTGAAATTTAAGGGGTTTGATATAATAAATGAGCAAAGTTCTTTCCAAACACGAAATTATCAATTTTATCAAAGCGGAAAAACCTTTTTTAAAAGAGAACTTTGGTGTTTTAAATATAGGTCTTTTTGGATCTTTTGCCAAAGATCAGCAGAAACCTGACAGCGATATTGATTTCCTGGTTGAATTTGCAGAACCTCGATTTGATTGGGTTGCTGGCTTGAATATATATATGGAAAATAAATTTGGCCGAAAAATTGAAATCATCAGAAAACGTGCACTGAATAAAAGTAAATTCTTTGATCGCATAGCCCAGGAAATAATTTATGCCTGATGATATTATTTTTGATATTTGCAAAAACCATCTCCCCAAATTGAAGCTTACAATTCAACGAATGCTTAAATAAGGTTTTTTTGTTGAATTAAAAAATTCATCGGCTAGGCAGAGTTGATCAATAAAGCTATCATTTGTCACCGGAGCCTTTCTAAGCCAGTGTTCAATAACAGGGATAGTCCACAGGGCTTTCTCCTTTTAAATATGAGCCTTGATTTGCAGGTAGTCCTCTCCTCAATCCCCAATAGCTTGTTCGATCATTATTCATCTTAAACCAGCACTAATCGATAATAAACTGCTTGCTTTTGGTTAAACTAATATATAAATAATATTGGTAAATTGAGGATTAGTTCCAGAGCTCTCAAAACATATATGGAAAGCATTCTAAAATATCAGAGAACAAAGGGTGATTTGCTATGGAAGATAGATGGCTGACCGTTGATGATATTCGAAAATATCTCAATGTAACCAACGAGACTGTATATAAATGGATTGATCAGCGTGGGATGCCTGGTCACCGTGTTGGCCGTCGCTGGATGTTCAAGCAGGATGAAGTAGATGAGTGGGTCCGATCTGGTGGTGCGGCAGATAGAACATTACAGTCTGATTCAGACAATTAGGAAAAAAGTATGGTTGAATCGGTACAAAATCAAATAAAAGAACTGCTCCCAACCGTTGAAACGCTTTATAACAAATTGCTGTTGGTCGTGGGTGAAAGCGGTTCAGGGAAAACTGCCGTACTTTTGGATTCTGCGAAAGAATGTGAAGGCAAGGTAATCAATTTAAACCTTGCTTTATCCTTTGAATTGCTGGAGTTAAGTGAGAAACAAAGAATATTGAAATTGTCGGAATTAATAGCAAACATCATAAAAGAAGTAGGGCCGATAATTTTTCTGGACAATATTGAAATACTTTTTGATAAGGGTCTCAAACAAGATCCGTTAAAGCTTTTACAAGGGTTCTCTCGGAATCAATTAATCGTGGCATCCTGGAATGGGAAATATAAAAAAAATAAACTTATCTATGCAACCCAGGACCACCCGGAATATCGGGTGTATGATTCTAAGGATACGATGATTGTGAGTTTGGATAAAACTGCGACACGTAATTTTGAAAAAATATAAGAGAGGCGAAGCAGACATGAAATACGGAGACCTTATACAATTTGATCCCATTGAAACGATTGTTCAGCTGCGAGATGCCGATAAATCCAAATCTGCTCAACAACTCGTCAATACATATGTAATTTCGGATGAGATGGCCGAACGGATGTCTCAACTGGCTATTCCTCAGATCCAGTTTGATGAGCCCGTTGATAATAAAGGCCTTCTTGTGGTCGGCAATTATGGTACGGGTAAATCTCATTTGATGTCAGTGATTTCAAGTATTGCGGCAGATGCATCTTTGCTGGATTGTTTAAAGCACAATAAAGTTAAAAAAGAAGCTGAAAAAATTGCAGGACGGTTTAAAGTTATTCGAACTGAAATTGGTGCTTCCACCATGTCTCTTCGTGACATCATAGTCGCTGAGCTCGAAGAGAAGCTGGATAACCTTGGTGTCGAATACGTTTTTCCTGATGTAAACTCAATTACCAACCATAAAGGCGCTTTTGAAGATATGATGACAAAATTTGGTCAAGCATATCCTGATCAGGGTCTTTTGTTTGTGGTGGATGAACTCCTTGATTTTCTGAAAACCCGGAAGGACCATGAAATCATTCTGGATTTGAATTTCTTGCGTGAAGTGGGAGAAGTGTGTAAAGACCTTCGGTTCAGGTTTATGGCCGGAGTGCAGGAGGCAATTTTTGACAGCCCTGCGTTTGCTTTTGTTGCAGACAGTATCCGAAGGGTAAAAGACAGGTTTGAGCAAATTTTAATCGCACGCAATGACGTGAAGTTTGTTGTGGCCGAACGCCTTTTGAAAAAAACGGCAGAACAGCAATCCTTGATACGAGAATACCTTGCGCCCTTTACAAAATTCTACGGGAATATGAATGAAAGAATGGATGAGTTTGTCCGCCTTTTTCCCATACACCCGGATTATATAGATACATTTGAAAGGGTCACTGTCGTTGAAAAAAGAGAGGTTTTAAAAACACTGTCCCTTGGGATGAAAAAGATCCTTGATAAGGAAGTCCCAAAAGAGGAACCGGGCCTTCTGGCATTTGATGATTATTGGAACACTCTCAATCAAAATGCGTCTTTCCGGGCCATTCCGGAAATACGGGCAGTGATTGAATGCAGTCATGTGTTGGAATCCCGTATTGAGAATGCAATTACGCATAAGCAATATAAACCAATGGCGATTCGTCTGATTCATGCGCTTTCTGTTCACCGGCTGACAACAGGTGATATCTATTCGCCCATGGGGGCGACGGCTGAAGAACTCAGGGACCGATTATGTCTTTTTGATCCGCTTATTGCAGAACTGGGGGGGGATGAAGCAGATAAAGATATGCAGACCCAGGTAGAAACTGTCTTGCGTGAGATTCACAAAACTGTCAGTGGACAATTCATATCTTTTCTGGCAGACAATCAACAATATTTTCTGGATTTGAAAAAAACAGATGATTTTGACGCCCTTGTTGATAACCGGGCAGAGAGGCTTGGTGATTCACAACTGGACCGTTTCTATTATGAAGCACTTAAACGGGTGATGGAATGTCAGGATGCGACTTACGTCACCGGATACAAAATCTGGCAGCATGAATTAACCTGGCAGGATCATAAAGCCGCAAGGACCGGCTATCTGTTTTTTGGTGCGCCGAATGAACGGTCAACGGTTGTGCCCCAAAGAGATTTTTATCTTTATTTTATTCAACCGAACGACCCCCCGAGGTTTAAAGACGAAAAACAAAGTGATGAACTGTTTTTCAAATTAAAAAATACAGATGATGAATTTAAGACATCGTTAAAAAAATATGCAGCTGCGCTTGATTTGGCATCAACCTCATCCGGCCATGCCAAAGCCACCTATGAATCAAAGGCAAACGGATTTCTTAAAAAACTGGTTCAATGGCTGCAAAACCACATGGCTGATTCATTTGAATTGACCTATCAGGGTCGTACAAAATTTATGACCAAATGGGTTCAAGGTAAATCGATTCGAGATCTAATCGGATTATCTCCCAATGAAACCATAAACTTTCGAGATCTTGTAAATACCATATC
>CAYWNB010000007.1:0-4583 GCA_964459195.1 uncultured Desulfobacula sp. | reverse complement strand
TCGGATTATCTCCCAATGAAACCATAAACTTTCGAGATCTTGTAAATACCATATCAGGAATTTGTCTGGCGCCTCATTTTGAAAATCAGGCTCCTGACTATCCGTTCTTTTCCATACTGATTACCGGTGCGAACCGCACCCAGGCAGCACAGGATGCGCTAAGAAGTATTGCAGGGCAAAAACAGACCAAACAGGCAACCGGGGTGCTGGATGCATTGGACCTGCTTGATGGAGAAAGAATTGATCCTTACCGGTCAAAATACACCAAGTTCATACTCGATTCCATCAAGGCAAAAGGCCATGGACAAGTTGTTAATCGAAACGAAATCATTCAAGACGATCATGGTCTGGAATACATGAATCCAGGAGTAGCCAGGCTGGAACCGGAATGGGTGGTCGTGATAATCGCATCCTTAGTCTATACCGGAGAACTCGTCCTTGCCATACCCGGTAAAAAATTTGATGCAACATCCTTACCTCAGCTTGCCGCGACAAAATTGGAAGATCTTGTGCGATTCAAGCACCTTGAACAACCCAAAGACTGGAATCTCCCTGCATTAAAAGCCCTTTTTGAAATAACAGGGCAGCCCACAGGCATGGCCCAGCTGATCACCCAGGGCAAAGAAGAACCGGTCCAGAATCTTCAGCACGAACTGGGCAGACTGGTTAAACGTCTTGTAATGAGTCAGCAGTTCATTCGTGAAGGGTTTTCTTTCTGGGGACTTGATATTTTAAATGTAACCGGTGCAGGCACCCAGGCAAACGTATTAAATAAAGCCAAAGAATTTTTTGAATCTCTGCAAGCCTATTCCTCTCCTGGAAAACTTAAAAATTTTCGATATAGTGCAGATGAGGTCCTTGAGCATAAAAAGGCCATTCAGTTTGCAGATGAATTGGATACACTTCGTGAATTTGTTCTGGAACATGGTTCCCAGGCATCCTGGCTGACAACAGCAGAAGCGGTTCTGCCAGCAAATCATGAATGGACTTCAAAAATGCAGGATGTAAAAAAGGGTGTGCTGAATACCCTTAAGGATACCGACCTGTCAGCCCTGGTAATAAAATCCAATGAAATTGGAATGAAGCTTTCACAGCTGAAAAAAGAGTACATGGGTGTATATATTGACCTGCACACCAAGGCCCGGCTGGGCGTGAATGATGATAAACGAAAAGTATCATTAATGGGGGATCAACGCTTGCAGGCACTATCCAAGCTTGCTGGTATCGATATCATGCCGCTGCAGCAGTTGACCGACTACCAGAATAAACTGGCTGGATTGAGAAGCTGTTTTGCACTTCTGGAAAAGGATCTGGATGCAACACCGATATGTCCCCATTGCGGATTCAAACCCTCCATGGAAACCAAAACAGCCTTGAGCACAGGTATCATTGATCGATTTGATGATCAGCTGGACACCCTTATGAAATCCTGGACAACCATCCTGTTTTCCAATCTGGAAGATCCGATCACCCAATCCAACATAGATCTGCTGAAGGTCGATGACCGCAACCAGCTGGACGCGTTTATCAAATCCAGGCAATTGCCGTCACCGCTTGACAGCAACTTTGTCCATGCATTGAAAGAAGTCTTGTCCGGCCTGGTGAAAGTTTCTCTGGATATTTCAGACTTGCAGACTGCGCTTCAGGCAAATACCGGCCCGGGCACACCAACAGAAATCAAAAAACGGTTTGAGGATTATATTGATAATCTAACCAAAGGAAAAGATCCGGCAAAAATCAGGATTGTTCTCGAATAGGATTTCGGGCAAATGATATATTTTTCAGGAAATAGAATATGAATAAAAATGAGAGTCTGTTCAAGACCAAAACTGTTCCAGGCAAGCCTGGCAGCGGCAAGATATTTGAGGAAGAATTTGTACATGAAGACGGCCCTGTCACTTGCCTTGGTAAGGAATTCAAAAATGATCAGGCCCGCAGAGAATATTTTACAGAACTTCTTGGTCAGAAATTAAAAGATCCTGATTTTCGTAAAATCGAAGGATTCCCCATTGGTGAGGATGAAGACATCCTTGCCTTGAGTGATCCGCCTTATTACACAGCCTGTCCGAATCCTTGGACATCTGATTTCATTGCTGAATGGGAAGCGCAGAAACCGATCGAGCCAGAAGGCTATCAGTATCACCGGGAACCCTTTGCAGCAGATGTGAGCGAAGGGAAAAATGATCCGATTTATAATGCCCATTCTTACCATACCAAGGTGCCACACAAGGCTATTATGCGGTATATCCTCCATTACACGGAACCAGGAGATATTGTTTTTGACGGATTCTGTGGTACCGGTATGACTGGTGTGGCAGCCCAGATGTGTGGAGACCGTGATGTGATTCAATCACTTGGCTACCAAGTAAAAACCGATGGTACCATATTGCAGGAAGAGACAGATGAAAATGGTAAGAAAGCTTGGAGGCCATTTTCAAAACTGGGTGTTCGCAGAGCTATATTAAATGATCTTTCTCCGACGGCTGGATTTATTGCTGGGGCATACAACACGACACATGACCCAAATCATATGAAAAGTGATTACAAAAAAGTTATGTCTCTAAAAAGTGAGATCGAACAAGCTTATAGGGTATCGAGAAATGGGAAGCTCCATAACATAAATTACGTCGTCTGGAGTGATTTTATATTATGCAATAATTGTGGCGGAGAACTGTGTACATTCGACGCTGCAATAGATAGGGAAGAGGGGAAAATAAACGGAGAATATGCTTGTCCACATTGCGGAGCTGAAACCAAAAAGTCTACTGCCTCAAAAAGCATGGAGTCATATTTTGATAATTTAATCGGAGAAGTGCATTCAATAGAGAAAAGAAAACCGAAATTCGCAAGTATTTTTTATGGAAGAACCAAAAAACTTGAGCCTTGGAGAGAAGAGGATGATGCTTCGATAAATTACGCAGAGAGTTTGCGTCTTGGTCGTCATGCACCAGTTGTAAAATTGCCTTACATGCACATGACCCATGAAAGGAACACTCTGCCAGAC
This sequence comes from uncultured Desulfobacula sp., assembly GCA_964459195.1. Classification (GTDB taxonomy): domain Bacteria; phylum Desulfobacterota; class Desulfobacteria; order Desulfobacterales; family Desulfobacteraceae; genus NBML01. The sequence goes on along the minus strand of CAYWNB010000007.1, from coordinate 1,579 downwards.
CAAGGCATAACATATGTTCATCATTTTTATTCAAAAAGAAATTTCATTGTACTTTCAAGGATTTTAGAAAAAATTAGCTGTAACCATTCAAAGCTTGTTTTTACATCTTTCTGTGATAGGCATGCTGTTCTCCGAAATAGATGGTTGCTAACAGGCCCAACAAGACCATTGAATAATACCTTATATGTTCCGCCTTTGATGACCGAAGTGAATCCTTTCTTGATTTTTGAGGTAAAATATAAGAATATTGCGAATGCACTCAGAATCATAAAGGCAAAGCCTGGAAGTGCAACGATTGGAAACCAGTCCAGCGCAAATCTAAATAAAATTCCGGATGAATCACTGGATTACATATTTGTTGATCCTCCCTTTGGAGGAAATATACTTTACTCTGATTTGAATATTGTTTGGGAGTCTTGGCTCGGTGTAAGAGAAAATATTATTGACGAAGCAGTAATCGACAAGGTTCAAGGAAAGGGTTTAGGTGAATACCATGAATTGATAAAGAGTTGTTTTTCTGAGTTTTATCGGAAGTTAAAGCCTGGCCGGTGGATGACTCTTGAATTCCACAGTTCTAAAAGTTCAGTGTGGACTGCAATTCAGGAGGCATTGCGGGTTTCTGGATTTGTGATTGCAGATACCAAAACGTTAGATAAGAAACAGGGAACAATTCATCAAGACTCAAAACCAAGTTCAGTAAAGCAAGATCTAATTATTACAGCATATAAACCAGATAAATCTTTGGTTGAAAAATTTCAAAAATCTATTGGTACGGACAGAGGTGTTTGGGAGTTTACAAGACACCATTTGGCTAACTTGTCAATATTTATAGAAAAGAATGGCAGAGCCTGCATTATACCGGAAAGACAAAATTTTTTATTGTTCGATAGGATGGTCGCTTTTTATGTTCAAAAAGGTGTTGCTGTCTCCATGTCTGCATCCGATTATTATTCAGGGTTATCGCAGAGATTTTCCGAACGGGAAGGGATGTATTTTTTGCCTGAACAAGCCGAGAAATATGATCGAAAACGCATAAAAATTCGTGAATTTACCCAAATTAAAATATTTGTCGTGGACGAAGCCTCTGCTATTCATTGGCTCCGTCAACAGTTGTATGAAAAGCCCCAAAAGCTTCAAGATATTCATCCAAATTTCATGCAGCAACTCGGTGGCTGGAGCAAAAACGAGGCTCAGTTCGACCTGCGCGAACTGCTGAACCAGAACTTCATCTGCTATGACGGCAAAGGCCCGGTGCCGGAGCAGATCCACGCCTACCTCTCCACCAATTGGAAGGAACTGCGTAACCTGCCCAAGGACGATCGAGCGTTGGTAACCAAGGCCCGCGACCGCTGGTATGTGCCAAATCCCAACAAGGCGGGCGACCTGGAGAAACTGCGTGAGAAGGCGCTGTTCAAGGAGTTCGAGGAGTATAAAAATGTCAAAAAGAAACTCAAAGTCTTCCGTTTAGAAGCAGTCCGTGCAGGCTTCAAGAAAGCCTGGCAGGAAAAAAATTATCCAATTATAGTGGCGGTGGCAGAGAAGATCCCCAATAATGTTCTTGAAGAGGACCCAAAACTGC